>CAYZHH010000106.1:0-11053 GCA_964478275.1 uncultured Candidatus Kuenenia sp. | reverse complement strand
TTGCGCTGGCTGGTCGATGTTCGCGGGGACGCTGTTTTCTTTTTTGCGGTGGGATTCGTTTTTGCGGTGGGCTTGCGACCCGGTTTTTTGGCTTTTGCGGGCCGTTTGCGGGCCGCCGACTTCGTGTGCCGAGGGGCCGCGGCGGGCACCTCCATCAACGCCGCCGATGCCCCCAGATCGATGCCGAAGATCGCGGAGAGATCGTCCTCGGCCAGGGCGTGTGCCGACGTGCCGCGAACAGCCTGCGACACCGAAGCCTTGGTTGCCGCTGCCACGAGATCGGTTTGATCGACGCCTCGCAAGAGAAAGAGAAGCTCGGGCTTCGTGTCGAGGCGATGGCCGATGCCGTAGAACACCGCCGCGATGTGTTTGCAGATTCGTGCGCCGTCGGGACAACTGCACGTCACGTTGATTTCACGTGGCGACGGAAACATGCCATCACCCGGCCTCACGAGCCGCTCCATCACGTCGTCGGCTAGCTGACCAGACAAGAGGTCGATCAACGAGCCGATCGACGTCGCACAGTCACGCTTGATCGCCCGCCACTTTCCGGGAGTAATCGGTGAGATGGCGATCGCGATGTCATAGGCCATCGAGCCGGCCACGATCGCCTCGACGCGGCCCCGGCTCACGGCAAGATCCACGACCGATCCGTTGCGGGCATACGTCTTGCCGCGAGGGAGACGATTCGAAATGTCGCTGTAGTTTTCGAGGTTCTTGCACCACGACTGTCCCCAGAAGGTCGTCGCGATGTCGCGGCCGCTCATGCGCACCGGCTCGGGCGTGCGGCCGGCCCGCTTCGCCTGCTTGACTGCCCGCTCCTTGGCGCGGGCAAGCCTCTGGTGAACCGGCACATACTCCGGCCATCCGCCCCGGATATCCCTCCAATTCATCGATGCGATCCTCGTATGCGAACGAACGGTCGGCCACCGTGACGGAATCCTACAGAATGTCGTCCGTTGGATCGCCGTTCGGATTCGCGAGCAGTTGCTCGAGACGGGGCCGCAGCTCAGCGGGAAGTCGGTCGGCCGTCGAGGCATCGATGAGGCCGACATCAATCATGTCGAGAAGATGGACACGATCCTTCAGTCGAAACGCCGTGAGCTTCATCGTGATGAGCCGTTCGAGGTCCATGATCCGATAGCCGTCGAGTGACTGCGTCACCGAGAGGTCGGGAGCCGGAACCGGATCGGTCGATTTGACCGACTCACCGGCAAACAGAATGTGCACTGCCTCGCGGGATGTCCCGTTTGGACCGTCAACGAAGATGTTGATGCCGAACATAAACGAGTGGATGAAGCCGACTGCCTCGAGGGCCCCGACCGCCCGCTTGAGACGTTCCTTGACCATGGCCACTGCCTGCTGCACGCGGTCGAGAACATCGAAGCCGAACGTCACCACGCTCGGCCCCGGCATCTGCGCCCAAAAGTCTCGACGCTCAGTGGCCATGGACGAAAGTCTATCGCCACCAAAGAGTCGATGGGGAAGTGGCATACACATGTATAGTATTTGGCTGCTCAATAAAACCCCTCGCGTCAGCGACGGGACGGCGGGGCGTTGGGCGATCCCGTTTCATGATGGAAAACGGGGTGAGGGGCCACCCGCAGCCCTACGGCTAGCGCCGTGGGCTTTTTTTTGAGAGGATCCGCTCCTCGGCTTTCGGCGTTTGATTGCGGCCGACAGGCCGCGTCAGGCTTTTGGCCCACTGCCCTCGCGCCGTCCCGGTCATGTCTGTCGCGAAACAAACCATGCATCGACTTCGCGTTTCGCCCCGTGGGCGGCTCGTGTATGAGGCCGTGGCCAGCCATGACGGGCCGCTCGTCGCCGATGTTTCGCCTGGCGCGGCCGCCCAGATCGCCGCCGCGTTCGCCAACGGGCGCGCTGCAGGGCTTCTGTGTCTGTCGGGCCTTGCCGACACGGTTGCCCTGACTCCTGAGCTGGCATTCTTCCGCGGCGTGGCCCGTCGGCTGGTGACGGCAATCGGCCACCTCACCGAAGAAACCCGAGCCGCGTTTCTTCGTGCCACGGCGCGACGTGACATCGAGCGACTCATACCGCCGCCAGACGAGTTGACTCTCGGAGCGCTCCTGGCATCGGCGCCGCCGATGGGTGGCCTCGAGTATCTCGATGTCGCCGTGCTCCGAGCGATGTGGTTCGAGCTTGCCACCGCCATCCACGACCAGGCTGCCGGAATGAAGGGGGGCCTCGCGGCGGCGCTCGCGATGGCCGATCCTCGTCTTCATCTGCTCGGCAAGGTGACGTTTCATCTGGCCGAGAACCGCCGCGACGAGGCGCGGCCCTTCGCGTTCCTCGCCACCTATGCCCACCGGCTCTCGGCCTCTTCTGCCGTGCAGCACTTGCCGCTGGCAAAGGCCGTGGAAGAGTCGGCCGACCGTCGAGACCAGGCAAAGCTCGTCGAACTGCTGGCCCCGGTGCGGGCGGCAGCGGACCGGAGCCCGCTCATTCGGGAGTGGCTCGACTCGCGATCCATTTTTTCGCCCCATGCCATCACGATCAGCGAGGCCCACCGCTTCCTTCGTGACGTGCCTGCGATGGAAGAGAGCGGCTTGGCTGTCCGCGTGCCCAACTGGTGGCAGCAACGAAGCCCGCCGCGGCCGACCGTGCAGGTGCGGCTGGGTGACGGTGAACCGTCTGCCATCGGCATTGACGGCTTGCTCGATTTCTCGGTCAACCTGGCCCTCGACGGAGAGCCACTGGGCGAGGCCGAGGCCCGCGACCTCTTGGCAGGCACCGAGAGCCTGACGCTTCTGCGGGGTCGCTGGGTGGAGGTAGACAGAGAGCGGCTGCGCGAGGCCCTGGCCCAGTGGAAGCATCTCGAGCGGGAGCACGCCAAGGGTATCGATTTCGTGCAGGGCATGAGGCTGCTCGCGGGCGCCACCTTCGGCGGAAGCGATGCGACAGAAGACTCAGTCGTTGCATGGTCGCAGGTGACGGCAGGAGACTGGCTGCGGGATACGCTTGCCGCCCTTCGCGATCCGCAGGGGCGGCCGGGCTGCGAGCCCGGAAAAGGCCTGGCCGCGACGCTCCGGCCCTACCAGGAAGACGGCGTTCGCTGGCTCTGGTTTCTCACCAAGCTCCGGCTTGGGGCCTGCCTGGCCGACGACATGGGGCTCGGCAAAACGATCCAAGTGATTGACCTGTTCCTACGGCTTCGTGACGACGATGCCAACGGCCCAGCAACACGGTCTCCCGGAAAGAAAGCGTCCCGCGCCGTCACCCGCAGGCCAAGCCTTCTCGTGGTGCCCGCGTCGCTCATCGGCAACTGGAAACAGGAGCTGGCGCGGTTCGCACCCGACCTCGAGGCGATTTTTGCCCACCGCTCGGAGACACCTGCGGACGTCCTCGATCGCATTGCCGCCTCGCCTGAGCGTGAACTATCCAAGGTCGCCGTTGTGGTCACGACGTATGCACTCGTGAAAAAGCTACCGTGGCTCACCGAGATGCCGTGGCGTTTAGCCGTGCTCGACGAGGCGCAGGCCATCAAGAACGCCTCGTCGGCCCAGACCAAGGCGGTCAAGCAGCTTCGCGCCGACATGCGGATCGCCCTCACGGGCACGCCGGTTGAGAACCAACTCGGTGACCTATGGTCGCTCTTTGATTTTTGTTGCCCGGGCTTGCTCGGCTCGGCCAGTCAGTTCAAGACGTTTATCAGACGGATTGGCAAGCAAGCCGATGCCGAGGGATTTGCTCCGCTTCGCCAGCTCGTGCAGCCCTACATCCTACGGCGGCTCAAGACCGATCCGAAGATTGTGCCCGACCTGCCTGCCAAAACGGAGATGCGATCGGAGTGTGGTCTCTCGCGGAAGCAGGCCGCGCTCTACCAGAAGGCGGTCGATGATCTCGAGCGGGAGCTCAAGGCGTTTCGCGATGCGGGCCGCGGCAACGACATCCGCCGTCGCGGCATCGTGCTGGTGACGACGATGCGGCTCAAGCAGATCTGCAATCATCCCGCGCAGTACCTCGGGCAGAGGGGCACGGCCTACCCGCCGGGCGACAGTGGAAAGTTTCTCCGACTGGCTGAGATTTGCGAACCGATTGCGGCGCGTCAGGAGAAGGTGCTCGTGTTCACGCAGTTCCAGGCGCTCTGCGATCCGCTGGCTGGTTGGCTCGAGGAGGTCTTTGGGAGGCCCGGGGTCGTGCTCCACGGTGGCGTGCCGGTGGGGCGTCGAAAGAACCTCGTGCGGGAGTTTCAGGAGAACGACGATGTGTCGTTCTTCGTGATCTCGCTCAAGGCCGGCGGTACCGGGCTCAATCTCACCGCCGCGTCGCACGTCGTCCACTTCGATCGCTGGTGGAATCCCGCCGTCGAGAACCAGGCCACCGACCGGGCGTTTCGGATTGGTCAAAAACGAAACGTGCTGGTCCACAAGTTTGTCTGCCGCGGCACGCTGGAGGAACGAATCGACGACATGCTCCGAGCCAAGCAGAATCTCGCCGACCAGGTGCTGAGGCCAGAAGCCCCGGGTGAAACTCTGCTCACGGAAATGAGCGACGAGCAGTTGCTTGGCGTCTTGTCGCTCGACGTGAGCCGAGCCACTGTTGAGTGACGCGTCTGTGAGAGGGGTTGGTGAGCGGCTCAAAGCCAATGTTCAACCGGGATTGCGACGCGTATGGGACGGGGAGCGTGGCACGGGGCTACCGAAGGAACACCGAGTATTTCAGAGGTTGCAATGGTGGTAGGTACAGTGTCGGCCATGGAGCCAACGCGACTTGTCGGGATCACGCTCTGCGTCCTCGTCGAGGGCGGCGACGATCACGATGCCTTTCGGCGGCTCGTCGAAGGTCTCTTCGCGGCCGGCGTGCGGATGCTGCAGATTCGCGACAAGCGGCTTCCAGACGACGCGCTCGTGGAGCGTGTGCGCACGGCGGTCGCGGCTGCCCGCGAGATCGATCCGAAGAGCCCGCCGCTGGTGATCGTCAACGACCGCGTGGCTATCGCCGCGACCGCCCTGGCCGATGGCGTTCATGTCGGGGCGGGCGACATGCCTGTGCTCGAAGCACGGCAGGTGCTCGGAGACGCCGTGATCATTGGCCGCACTGCCCACACGATCGACGAGGCTCGTGACGCCGTCACTTCCGGGGCAACCTATCTCGGGGTGGGGCCCTGTTTCCCGTCAACCACAAAATCATTTGCCACCCACGCGCCACGAGAATTTCTTCGCGCCGCGGCGGCCCAGCCATTGCCTGTCTTTGCCATCGGCGGCATCACGATCGATCGGCTTGCCGAGCTTCGGGCCCTCGGGATCAGGAGGGTTGCAGTGGCTGCGGCCGTCACCGCCGTGGCAGACCCTGAGGCCGCTGCCCGCCGGTTTCTCGAGGCGCTCGTGGAGTAGCCAACGGCTCTGCCGATTGCGTGGGACTCTACGGGGCCGGTGGTGCACGGCGTGACGGTTGTAGGCCACTCGCGGAGTTCCACGAAGGACCACTCGTCGCGTCCACGATGAAGGGGGGGCGGGGAACGGATTCCCGTGAGACGAGGCGGATGAAGGACCACTTCAAGGTGCCGGGCCAGCGAGCCCAAAGCCGTTGAACGGGTCGCTTCACCTATCAAAAAATCCAGGGAGGGATCATGCGTCGCTTGTTCGTGGTCGCAACTGCGCTCGTTGTGTCGGCAACGACGGTCGGGGTTCGTGCCGGCGAGGCGGGAACCGAGATCGACCTGGCCAGCTTGTCTGAGATCGGGTCCACCTACACAGCCAACACGACGGCCGACGATTCCGCTTTTACCGACGTGGACTACAGCGGCACATCGCCGGCCAGCCGCTTCTACTTGAGCGGCATCATGGGCACGTCGTTTGCTCGGGGGACGGCAGGTGGTCAAAACCAGGTGCTGTCGCTTCCCGGCGTTGCGGTTTCCGTCGGGCAGACCGGCGCGTCCGACCAGACGCTCTTCACCGGCGGTGCCGCGCTCGGCCTCGCACTCGACCGGCCGTTGGGCCAGCTCCGCATGGAAGTGGAAGGCCGGTGGCGTGATCCGATGGAGGGCACGGCGACGGGGTTCGTCGCGGTCAACGGCGTCCCGATCGCCTCGGCCCCGCTCAACTTTCGGTTCGGCACCGGCTGGTCGGCAATGACCAACTTCTGGCGTGACTTCGATGTCACCAACCGATTTGGCGTCTACGCCGGTGGTGGTTTCGGTGCCGGCGGCTACCAGTATCAAACATCGACGACCCTCGTCCCGGGACTCTCAATTGACGGGCAGAACAGCGTGATGACGTTTGCTTGGCAGGTCGGTGTCGGTGGCGTCTACAAGATCAGCGATCGAATCACGGTCGATGCCGGCTATCGGTTCTTCGCTCTCGGCGAAACGGACTTGCCGGTCACTGCCAATGCGAACTTCCCGCCGGTCGCCGTTTCGCTGCCGCTGGGGAACTTCTCGTCGGCCTTCAGCGCGAGCGAGCTGCTCTTTACGGTGCGGATCTACGAGCCCTTCCGCAACTGGCGGTAGGCGTCGAGGCTCCGGGGCGGGCGGCGTGGCGTCTCAAAAACGTCACTCGCCCAGGGCGGCGCGGAGGCGATCCCAGTCGAGCGGCACCCAGGGGACGACGTCGGCGATCGCGTCGGTGAGGGTCTCGCCTCGCGAAGAGGCTGCTGACCCCGCGGTCACGTCGGCCCGCTCGATGGCGGCGTCAACGGCGGCGGTGAGGTGATCGAGCCACTCTGGAACCTCGACGCCCGAGCCACTGGCGACTCCCAGAAATGCTCGGGCCTTCTGCTCGAGTGCCATGGCCGCCCCGGCGGGCTCGCCTGAGACAAGCTCCGACACCGCGGCCGGCACGAGGGCCTCGAGCTCGTCCTGTTCCAAAGCGACCGTGAACGGCCGTCGCACACGGTCGGCAACACTCGCCAGTCGCACGCCCCACTGCCTTTCGAGCGCGTCGAGCCGCGTGATGAGATCGCCTGCCGTGTCGCCGGTTTCATCGCGCATTCGGCTCCGCCACGCCACCGCCGCGTCTGATGCCCCGCGCCGCGCCAGCACGCGGTGGGCCATGTCGACGGGGCGGAGCGTCCAGGCGATCCGGTCGTATTCAGCCTTCAGGCGGAGGTGATCGAGGAGGATGTGGAGGTGTTCGCCACGGTCTGATTGCGATGTCGTTGAGTTCCAATCGCGGTACTCCGCATGGTTCTCGGCGATGCTCTCGAGCACGAGCCGCAGCCGCGAGGCGGCCTGCTTGAGCGGCAGCTCGCCCGACGCCAGATCGGTGGCCAGCCGCGCGGGCCAGCGGTCCCGCCCCGTGCCGTCGTCTGGCTCCGATTCCAGCCGGCTCACGAGCCGCTCGAGATAGTTCCGGATGCCTCCTCGCAGAATGCCCCGCAAGGCCATGGGCGCGAGGAGATGCTGGGTGAAGAGCCCCATGCCGTACCGCTCGACGAACTCCCGCGTGGCCGCAAACGCCTTGTCGTCGCGGAGCCTTTCGAGCACCGACAGCCGCAACTGCCGGGCATGGGTGAGCCAGGTCTCGAGGAGACGCGGCACGAGCTGCGACAGCCCATCAAGGATTCGCGTAGTCGCCTCGAGCGTCGCGGTGCCGTCGGTGACCGCACTTTCGACGATGCGTTCCACGAGCGCCGTCGTGGCCGCCTCAAAGACGCGATCGAACTCGCTGACGCTCGCCGCGCCGACGGGCCGACGGCTCTCGAGCGCCTTGGCCAGTCGAACGATCTCGATCGTCTCCTCGACGAGACCCAGACGCGGCAGCACGGTCGCGAGCCGCTCGAGAAGCCGCTCACGGCACCGCGCTCGAACGACGCGGTCGGCGCGACCGCCTCGGGAGAGCGGGACATACAAGACCGGCTTGCCCGCCAGCCGCTCACGCACGATCGGGAGGATGGTTTTCACGGTGACCGCATCTCCTCGCACAGCAGCGGCAAGCAACTGGCCAACCGCGGCCCGAGGCGTCGCTGGATCTCGCGGTGGGTGGCGGCGCACAAGATGGAGCCACGCCGAGACGGCGCAGCGGGTCTCCTCGGCCTGCACCGCTGCGTCGATGAGCCGCTCGGCCGCCGCGTCGCGCTGCCAGCGGAGCTTGTCGAATTCAGATGGAGACACGCCTGGAGGTGCGTCTGGGTCTTGGCCAGAGACCGCAAGCGCCGCCCGCACGAGAGTTCGCTCGAGCCGTCGGATCGAATGTCGCCAGCCCACGGCGGCGTCGATGGCCTCGCGGGTGACAGCTTCCCGGCCGCGGGCATCATCGCGACACCAGGCGCACATGCTCGTGCGATAGAGCCTCAAGACGCCGGCGAGGAACTCGGCAGCGTCCTCGATGGCACCGATTCCCGAAGTGGTTGATGTCCCCGGGAGGTCGACGTCCAGCATCCCGCCATCGACGCCGTCATCGGTCGAGTCCTGCCAGACCATCGACTCGTATGCCGCCGCCACCCGCTCCTCCGCGTCGTCGTGGTCGTCGTCCTCCTCGTCATCGACGCGTAGCTCCGAGGCCCGGCTCCCCGGCCCCCGGCCGGCGGCGGCTGCTTCCAGCAGATCGACAACACCGCTCGTGTTGGCCTCGACGAGCTCGAGGAACCGGCGCACGCGACCTCGACCTGCAGGCGTCGTTTCAGCTGTCGCGCGGGTGAGCCACTGCGTCGCTGCGGTGAGCCACACCGGCCCCGTCCGCTCGATGGCAGGCCCTTCGAGGAGCGAGGCCCAGTGAACGAGAAGACCGGCGGCTCCGTCGAGATCACCTTCCTCGAGGAGAGCCTCGGCAGCCTGCGCGTGGCTTCGAGGTGATGTGAACGCCGCGACCGCCTGCCGCCAGAAGCCGGGCGGCGCTGCGGCCGGCGCCAAGGCCCTCCGGCTCGCCAGCGCGTCGATCACCTCCCGAGCCGACTCGATGCACTCGCGGCCAGAGAGATGAGGCACGCTCGAGACGGTCGTTGTGGCATGGCGATCCCACCAGCCGGCGAGCTTCTCGAGCGCCGCGCGGGCCGATGCGGCCACGGGGGCATCACCGGCGAGCGAGGCCTTTCGCCAGGCGTCGGCATATCCATCGAGGATCGCCCCGGTCACGCTCACGAGATCATCCACCCGAGGGTCGGCAAGGCTTTCTCCGCTTGGCTCGTGGAGCGGGAACTGACCGGACAGGCCGAGGATGTTCCAGGGATCGACAGCCGCGCCACAGCCGACGGCGCGGAAAAGCAGATCGACCGACGCGTCGAGCGCGGCGATCGCTTCCCGCGGATCACCGCGGCGCCAGAGCGTCTGCCTGGCCGCAACCACGCGGCCCGTGATCCGCGAGAAGAGCCGCGCCGATGCCGCGGGCACCTCGGCCGCCAAGGACTCGGCCGACTCGTCACGGCCGAGCCTCGCCATCACCGCCGAGAGCGCGACATGCTCGACCTGCCTGGCGCGGCGACGGGCCAGCGTGGCATTGATGTGCCGCCGCACGCCACCAAAAGGCTGCCGAAGACGGGCCGCTTCCTCCTCGAGTCGCTGGTGGTGGGCCGAAGGAGCACGCGAGAGCAGCCAGCGATAGAAGTCGTCGCGGTAGCCAGCAATGCGCGGAAGAAGATCGCCGAGAGCAAGTGACGCCTGGGCTGCTCCGGGGCCGTGCCCCGAGAGCCCCGCGGCCATGAGGATGACGCCGGCAAGGACCGCTGCTGACTCCCACGCGAGCTCCGCCGCGCGAGTCGGGTCTGTCGCGCAGGCTTGATCAGCGTCCCTCCAGGAGAGGATGCCGTCGAGCGTTGCCTGCTGCACCACGAGCCGGCGGTAGCGGCCCTGCTCGTCGATCCGCGACGGATCCCAGAGGCCGAAGAGATAGTTGGGGCGGCTGGCTGCCGGATGCATGAAGTCGAAGGCGCGAGGGTCGAAGGCCAGCTCCTCGAGGGCGTCGAGGTCGAAGTCGGCCTGACTGAGGAGGGGCGGTGGCGTGACCGCGAGGATCTCGATGGCGTCGGCAACCAGGCCGTGATAGCGACCGTGTGCCGCTCCGGCACCCGCGACAAAGAGAGGTACCGGCCGCACTCGCTCATGGGAGTAGGGGGCGGACAGGCGGCCATTCTCGAGAACGGCGACGGGCCTCCAGCCGACGTAGTCGTTGATGCGATCAATGGCCTTGGCGATGACCGTGCTGTCGATGGCACCGGTCGGCGATTCGGCATCCGCAGCCTCGGCCAGCACGGCGGAGGCCGCGGCCATGACGAAGTATGGTCGCTCGATTGCGCCCGGTGGCTGATGTTCGAGGAGGTCCACGTGATAGCGACGGTACGCCGGCAGGCATTCATCGAACACCGCGGCGAGGATGCGCTTCGCCTGCCGTGCATCACGAAAGGCCGGCTGGGTGGCCTCGAGCTCGTCGAGGCGTCGCCTGAGGAGCGTGGCCACATGCCCGGCTGTGTCGGGCTGCTCCACGACTCCCCTCGGACCGCCGGGCTCGACATCGGCGTAGAGCTCGTCGAGCGCACGCCAGGCCGCCGGATCGAAGGCACCCGACGAGAAATTGAGGTAGCCGGCGACCACGGCCGCGGGATCGCTCTGGCGGGGGCTCGGGGTGTTGCGGTTCATCATCCGCCGTGATCGCCTTAGCCCGCACCGGTCGCGAGCCTGGCCGCTGGAAAGCGGGAAATCCTACCATCTTTGCCGGGCAGCACATTGCGAACTAGGCTTGCCGCGATGGATGGAATCCCCGTGATTCCCGGTTTTTTGGTCCTGGACTTCCCTGGAAAGTGCCACCCATGCTCGCTCTCGCTTCCGCCGCCCATCGGTCGGCGCGCCCACTCGGCCTGGTCATCCTTTCCACGGTCACGGCATGCCTCGCCGCCGCCGGTGCTCACGGCCAGTCGTGTCTCTGCGGCACCGCAGCCGATGAGTTGGTTGCTGCCCGGGCTGGCCTCGACCGAGAGTGGGTTGTCCAGGTGCCCTTCGACTCCGACGCGTGGCGGCTCGAGCATGTGGTCGTCGGCGAGCTCGTCGTGGTGGCCCAGAGTGGTGATGGCACCGTGGCCGCCATCCGTACCGACACACGGCCCGGCGGCCCGCGCCGCGGCGCGGTCGCATGGTCGCACCAGGTAGACGGCACAGGCCCGATCG
>CAYZHH010000105.1:0-11080 GCA_964478275.1 uncultured Candidatus Kuenenia sp. | reverse complement strand
GCTCGCGTTGAGGTCCAACGGTCCCGTGCGCAATGTGGCCGTGGCCGCGGGGGAAGTACCAGATGTCGCCGGGGCCGAAGTCATTGATGCCGGTGCGTCCCTCGGGATCGACGACGGTTGTTCGCACCCGGCCTGCGATCACGTACGCCCATTCCGCGGCGGTGGCATGCCAGTGGAGCTCCCGCATGACGCCCGGCTCCATCCGCATCGACACGCCGGCGAGCCCTTTTGAGACGGGCAGCTGTTCGACGGTCGCTTCCTTGCCGTAGCTTCCGCCGAGCACGCGGCCCTTTGATTTTTCGAGTGCGAAGGTGAACGCGGGGAGGGTTGGCTCTGCGAGCAATGGGTCGGGCACGTTGTTCATGAACGACGTGTCGCCGGCGACGGCCTGCGGCGAACTGCCAAAGAGCCCCGCAGTGCCCGCGAGCACGGAGATGCCCGCGAGAAAATCCCGACGATCGGGGGTGCCAGCCGGCCGGTTCATTTGGTTCATTGTCGAAGGCTCTTTCATGGGTCTTGGGATCATCAGGAATCGTTGAAAGTTTCCTGTGCGCTGCTACCCGAACAGCTCGTCGAACCGCACTTCGACAAGGCCGCCGGCTTGCACATGCTCGATTGCCGTGGCCACTGCGGGCGTGTTTCGGCTGATCCGCGGCCATGACGTGGTCATCAACACCACAATGCCGAGTTGGAACCGGCGCAGATCCTGCTGATGCCGGAGATTCTGGTCCGTGGAGATCAGGATTTCGTACCCGTTGAGGATGGCAACCGCGAGGATGTCGCCATTGGTGAGACGATTCTATCCCTTCTCGAACACCGTATGGATTTCGTGGCCGTTGAGAAACTGGCGAAGCGGTGCCGGTGTTCCCTGGTCGAAGAGAATCTTCATGCCGAGGCTTGGAACTCGAGGCTGGCGGCAGCGAATTCGAGCACGGCTCCGACCTGTTCCCGGGTCACGCCCGGAAACCGCTCGACGAACTCGTCGACAGTCGCGCCGTCTTCGAGGTTTTCAAACAGGGCACGCATGGGCACCCGGGTGTTTGCAAACATCCACGCGCCGCTGGCCTTGGCAGGGTCGCGCTCGACGCCTTGGCATTCTTCCCAGGAGCTCATCGCCGCATGCCTCTGGGCAGGAATTCGGTGAATACGCAGCCGTTCACGTTCCGTGTCAGCGACTGCCCGCTTGTTGATTCTACCCGAGGACCACGGTCGTCCCGCGCCTTGTCGTATTCGGCAAAACTTGTGATCGCGGCGGCGTCTCGGGATTTCATCGTGTCACCGTTCGAACTGCCGGAAGGTATCCCAGGCTTACCGCACCTGCGGTCGCTCCGGCTTTCGTTCTGCATTCGATCCGGCCGCCGGCAGCGGCGTAGGCTCGCACGAGCTGGTCGAGCGATACGTCAGCTGCGGCCGGGACCAAGGTTGTTCCGTGGGTTCGTACACTGCCCCCATGCGGCTGGATTCAACGCGTCACTGACCGCGTACGCTAACAACCACCCAGGGAGGATTCCTCATGGCTCTCATTTCAGTAATCGACTGTGAGACGACCGGGCTGAACGCCGCACGGTCCGACCGCATTATCGAAGTCGCAGCGGTCGTGATCGACATCAGCGGAACGGTCGTGAGAGAGTTCGTCTCGCTCGTCAACCCAGGCCGCGATGTGGGCAAGACGTCCCTGCACGGAATCTCCGCCAGCGACGTGGCGGCAGCTCCGGCGTTCACCGACATCATCGGTCATGTCGCAGAAGTACTCGATGGAACCATCGCGCTTGCCGCCCATAACGTCGGGTTCGACTATCGCTTTCTCCGCCATGAATTCGAACGAGCCGGCACGACAACGCCGGCCGTTGCGACCTTGTGCACCATGCGGCTGTCAGGCGGCGGAACCTTGGAATGCTGTTGCACGGACATGGGGATTCATTTCGATCGTCAAGGTGCTCACTCCGCTCTCGAGGATGCTCGCGCAGCAGCACGGCTCCTCGCGAGGCTTATAGCCGACGGCATGATCGACACTGGTGATCTCAAAGGCCTTCGTGCGGTCCGCTGGCCGAAAGTGGCGCATGCAAAGGGTGCCCCGCTGTTACGCGCAGGGGCGCGGGACGCGGCCCATGCCATGCCGAGCTACGTGCAGCGCCTGCTTGCTCACGCCGGGCCGTTTCCGGTAGTCGAAATCCACGAGAATATCGCGATCGAGTATCTGGGCACGCTTGAGCGTGTCCTTGAGGATCGGCGTGTGGATGCTGGTGAAGAAGAGGCTCTGGTCAGCCTTGCCCGCGCGTTGGGGCTTGATGGGGATGCTATTCAAAAACTGCACGGTGGTTATCTGGACAGGCTGCTGGCAGCAGCTCTGGATGACGGCATTGTGACGGACCACGAACGACGCGATCTGAATGCCGTTGCGCGACTGCTAGGCTTTGACAACGAGCATGTGGGCGAGGCTCTCGCCAGAAGCGAGCGTCGCCAACCTACGGCGCAATTTCTAGCACCGCTGGGTGAGGCACCCAACGTTCGCGGCACCCGGGTGTGTTTTACCGGCGAGTCAATCTGCTCGTATCGAGGACAGCCTCTCACGCGTGAAACTGCGGCTGAGCTTGCGAGCGCGGCCGGCGTGGAGGTGGCGGAGTCGGTCACGAAAAAGTTGGACATTTTGGTGGTGGCCGACCCGCACACGCAGTCCGGTAAAGCTCGGAAAGCTCGCCAATACGGCACGCGCATCATTCATGAACCTGTCTTCTGGCAGATGCTCGGCGTCGCCGTCGAGTAAACGCAAGTCGCTACTCGAGCGGTTGAAGGTAGTCGCGGTATCCCATCGCCGCCGAGTCGACGATGATGTCTGAGTGCCGAAGCGGTCGCGCCATTGTCAGGCCTGCCAGAGTCCTGCATCGGCTTAATGCCACGTATGTCTGCCCGTGCGCGAATGCTCGATGCCGCATCTCGAGATGAGCACGGTCAAGCGTCTGTCCTTGGCTCTTGTGGATCGTCATCGCCCACGCGAGACGGATCGGCAGTTGGGCGAAAGTGCCGATGACTTCGTGCGTGATCTTTCGGGTAGCGGGGTCGTATTGGTAGCGAATGTTGTCCCATTTCTCCGGTTCAACGAGATGCAGCGAACCGTCGATCTCGACTTGAACGCGCCCGGGCTCCACCTGTGCAGCGCGTCCGAGCGTCCCGTTCACCCATCGCTGAGCGGCGTCGTTGCGAGCCATCATGATTTTTGCGTCAGGCTTGAGTAGGAGTAGGTCGTCAACCGGATAGAAGCTCTCAGGAAACGTGCCTTCCACGACAGCCTCAAACGTGACGCTTTGGCTTGGCAAGTGGTCGAGCATCACGGAGTTGATGTCATTCGCCGCATTGTTTTTGCCCGTAAGCGTCACGGTGCTGTTTCGAAACGCGAAATCGCTTCGTTCATCAACACGCTGGTTCAGCTCAGCTAAATCGGCGGGAGTGAGCGCGTTGCTCCGCAGATTTGCCAGAATCTCGCGAAAGCGTTCGTCTTGATGGCGGAAGGGATCCTGCAGTTCCACCAAGAAGAAGTGCGTGCGCGGAAAATCACCGGTCTGAAAAAAGTACGGCCCTGGATATTCGACACCGAAAAACGCCGCTTCGTCCTTTGTGACAACCGGAGGTAGTTGTGCCAGGTCGCCCACAAGGACAACCTGCAGGCCGCCGAACGGGCTCCCGTATTCCCGTCGAGCATTCCGGAGTGCACGGTCTACGGCAGCCATGATGTCGGACCGCACCATTGACACTTCGTCGATGAAGAGAGTGTCGAGATCGCGCAGGAACTGGCGGTTTCTTGGGTGGATGGGTTCCTGGGGAGCGATAAAACGAGGCGGGATCGAAAAGAACGAGTGGATCGTTTGCCCACCCACGTTGACGGCCGCACAGCCCGTGGGCGCGAGAACGGCCACGCATCTATCTCGAGCCCGCGACTCCTCTAGAAGTCGGCGCAGGAGCGTCGACTTGCCTGTGCCTGCATCTCCGGTCAGAAACAACGACACGCGGTCGTCAACTACTGCAGAAAGTACTCTTGTGAAGGCCGGCGTCTCGCGGTACTCGGCGATCGTATCGGCGACAGAAATAGGACTGCCCGACGCTCGCGGCCTGTCACTGGACTTAGCGGCTGGGCTGTTGGCGGTCACCGCTCAAGGCTCACAAAGGGCACTTCCTGAAGAATCATGCGTGCGGCGTCGGTCATAGCCCGGTGAACCGTCTCGGCACGCTCCAGCGTCTGCGGGCTTGCCTTCTTGACGGTGAGATTCTGCCGGAGCTGTTTGATCAGGTGCTCCATATCGGCCAGTGCGGAATGAGCTGCATCCATGACGTTGTCGGGGCGTGACGCTGGCAGGCCCATGCTTTCCAGAAGCGGGTTCAGGCGGTCGCGAAGCAAGTTGTAAATCGCGATCGACGCATGGGGCTGGTCGAGCATGCCTTTCGTCGCAACGAATCCCCAGAGCACGCCGTGCTTTTCATCGCGACCAGTCACACGAATACCTTTCCCGAGTGGTTCCAATGCTACGGAACCCGGGAGTCTCGTGTGGGGGCCATGATCTGCCGGCACAACGCCATCATTGTCATCGAGTAGCTGATCAAACGTGCGTTCCGAGCTCATGAAAAGTCTCCCGTGAGTTGAGTGAACAAGAGGCGTTGCATTCACACGTCCACCACGCCCAGGCCCGTCAGGTAGTCGTAGATCCCGTCGTAGAACGCCGGGCTTCGCGTCCGGTCACGCTTCGCCCCCGGTGGCACGAAGATCACCATGCCCTGCCGGGCCCGCGTGAGCAACACACGGTAGGCGTTTTTCAGATACTGCTTCCGTTCGGGCTTCTTCACGTCGGTCCACTTCGCCCCGCGAAAACTATGAAAGCTCCAGTCGCTCCCCGTCCAGCGGAGGTCGGCGTCCCACGTGACGATCGTCCAGTCGAGCTCCAGCCCCTGCACCTGAAACTCCGTCGCCGCGTCTTCGAGATACAGCGATGAGCGGGTGTCTTGCGGGGAGCCAAGGAACCAGTGCACCGGGTCGATGCTCACCCGGATGTCGATCGCGTGGGGCTTGAGCCGCTGGGCCGAGGATGAGGCCACAAGGCCTGCCCGCTCCGTGCCCCGTCGCTGCTCGCGGATCCACCGCCGCGCCCGCCGCATCGACCGCGTGAGCACCACCGGATAGCGGTCGCGGAACGACTCGAAACAGTCGCGGCCGGTGGCTGCGTCGCCGTCGAGCAGGGCTTTGACGAAGCGGGAGACGTGTTCGGCGCGGAAGGAGCGGAGGGACGTGGAGAGGTGGAGGGCGAGGTTGGGGGAGAGGGAGAGGGAGGCAGGCACCTTTTCTTCGCGGAGCCGGTCGAGGGCCCCACCCGCTGCATACTCGGAGTCGGTCAGCTGCGGCGAGATGTGGACGTCCCAGCCGGGGAAGGCAGTGCGGACGCTATCGAGCCAGGCCCCGATGCCCGCTTCGCCCGTGTTGATCTCCTGGCCACCACCCACCAGGCACACCACCACCGTCCAGTCGGCATGACGGTCCATCGCGCCGATGAGCAGCTCGGGCTCCGTCTGCGTGAACCCCGGCAGCCCCTTCTTCCGCTTCATGAACCCCGCCAGCTGCCGCGCGTCCCACGCCCGCTGGGCCTCGTCAAACACCACGACGTGGTCCGCAGGCGCGGCAGGATCACGAAGCATAGCGTCGCGGAAGTGATGGACATTTTGAATGAAGGCTTTGACGGCCGAGCGACTGGTGCCGATCCGGGCCCGCGGCTCGGTGAGTCTCGCGCGGTCGCGGTCGTCGCGGGCGAGTGCCTCACGCAGCACCGCCACCAGCGGCCCATTCCCCGACAGGAATACCGCATGCGCCGCGTCGTCGCGCGAGCCGTGTCGCGTGGCCACGTTCAGGCCCACGAGCGTCTTGCCGGCCCCGGGCACGCCTGTCACGAAGACGATCGCCTTCCGACCCCGCGTCCGGGCGTCGGCGATGATTCGCTCGACCGCAGCACTCGTGACCGCGAGGTTCGTGGCCCCTGCGTCGGACCGTGTGATGTCGTGCACCGTGTGGCGGGCGTAGAGCGAACGGGCCGCCTCGATGATCGTGGGCGTCGGGGAATAAGAGCCGGTGCCCCACGATGCAGGATCAACCGTGGTGCAACTCATCCCACTCGATGAGATGGTGGACGTCGAATCCAAGGCCAGGGCGATGGCCCGGCCGAGCGACTCGGCATTCGCACAAAACGGCGGGCGGACGCCGTCGGCGTGGGGCGACTTCCAGCGGCGGTGGCTCGTTGGGGCCTCGGTGGCACAGAGGATCGGAAAGATCGCCGCGGCGTGGCTCGAGGCATGAAAGTTCTTAAGGTCGAGACCGTAGTCCCAGGCCTGCTCGTAGTCGAGCCGCTCGAACTTCTTCGCTCCCACCTTGAACTCGATCGGCACGACGGCGGTCGCCGTGACGAGCACGGCATCGACCCGCCGGCCAAGCCGCGGGATGTCGAACTCGAGATGAATCCACGGGGCGGGGGCCTCGGGATCGCGAGCCGCGACGTCTGCGACCGCGGCACGGAGCACGGGCAGCTGAAGCCGCCACGCTGAGAGCTGCTCGGGCGCGAGCGTGTAGCCGCGCGGGCTCGTGAGCGGCGCGTAGACGAGGTCGTCGGCCGCGCGGAGAAACACATCGAGCGAGTCGGCATAGAACGCGGCGTTGAGTCGCGGGCCCGTCATGGCGGGCAGCCTACCAGAGCGGGGGATAGCCTTGGTCCCACGCGAGGGATTGACGGAATACGGTACGCATGTGCACTCAATGCCCATCGGCAACGCCTTGGACGCATCGCCATGGACCCGTATCGATTCACGACGTATTTTGAGAAGCTGGTGCTGCGGAAGCGGCCGTATCTCAAACGGGAGTGGTGCGTGTACGCGATCGAAAACGCCGTTCGCTCCGAGCCACAGGACGGCAACCGCTGGAGATTCTGGGCCCCGATTTCCGAGTTGAACGGACGCTTCCTGCGGGTTGTCACGCTGGACGATAAAATCACCATCCACAACGCGTTTCCCGATCGAGGGTTCCGGCCATGAAGCTCAACTACCACGCCGACACCGACTCGCTTTACATCGAGTTCTCCGAACGGCCAAGCGTCGACAGTCGTGAGATTTCCGAGGGGGTCGTGGTGGACTACGACGCCGACGGGCGGGTCGTCGGAATCGACATCGACAACGCCGGGAACAAACTCGATCTCGGCCACGTGCTCATCAGCAAGTTGCCCGGGGCGGTGGAAACCGAGGCGGCTTAAACCTCCACCGCGCCGCCATTTTCGACCGCCTTCAACAACCGCGGCACGTTGCGATTCCAGACGGTGGCTTCCAGCCGCTGCGGGTATGATCCGCGGGCCGGCGGGTAGATGACTTGCTCGCGATCGGCTCGGGAACTGGTGACCGATTCGAAGTTCACTGCGTGAGATGCCATGAAACGAGTCCGCCCACGCCCCGGAGCGTCACGAGTCGCGAAACGCGAAGGCGGTATGGCCCCCGTGGAAGCGCCCAAGGCCATCGAGCCTGTCGGCCTGGGGCCCCTCGAGCAGACCTGCTTCCACGTCAGCCGAGCCTACTCCAACTACGTCGCACTCCTGGAACGAGTCCTCGCCGAGCTCGGCCTCAAGCGGAACGTGCGCCCCGGCATGGGGCATGTCCTGTTCGCACTCTTCGAACGCGACGACCTCATCATCAAGGATCTCGTGCGTCGGGTGTCGCTGACGCCCTCCACGCTCACCGGCATCCTCACGAACATGGAAACAGGAAAGCTCATCACTCGCGTCCAAGACAAGACCGACCGGCGGGCCGTGCGGATCAAGCTCACGTCCATCGGCCGGTCACTCGAGGCCCGCTGCATGACCGCGCTCGAACGGGTCAACGCCGTCATGGAAGCTGGCCTCACGGCTCCGCAGGTGAGGGAGGCGAAGCTCGCGCTCGCGGCCATGAGTCGGACCATGCAGGACGAGGCACGAAGGCCCAGAACGACCCCGGGCAAATCCCCGCGATGGGGCAGGGCTTGACAATATGTTTCGAGGTCGAAATAATTGGCTTCGTGTGGGTTTGACCATGGAGTCGTGCGGCTGCCTGTCAGGGGGCACCGTGGGACGTGGTCGAGGACGCTCCCATGACACGGCCACCCTTCGCGGTCGCAGGCGCGACCGCTTTTTTCCTGACTGTTTCGTCCGCGCGCGCGTGTCTCGCAGCGACGGTGACGGTGGATCCGACATCCACGACCCACTCTAGCGCCCGTCTGCTTCTGGGGCAGTCGTTTGGCGCTCGGGCCAGCTTTCGACTGGCCAGCGGCCCGGTCGGCTACTACAGCCCGACCACCGGCCAGCCACTCGACCTCACGCCCGGCACCGGCATGACCTGGATGTGGGAACACCTCGACCAGACGTCGCTGCGCTACCCCCAAGGCCCGGTGAACACCTGGCAATGGAAATCGACGATCGGCCCGATCGCATTGCGGGCGACCCAGCCCTACCAGCCGAATCCCAACAAGGCGGCGTTCGGGCTCGACGAGTTCATGGCGATGTCCGCCGCGCAGGGAGTGACCCTCGACAACGTCCACATGATGGTGAACATCTACGGCGACGTCTACAACAAGAACAAGACGCAGGCCATCCAGGATGCGGCCGATCTTGTCTCCTATCTCAATGCCACCACCGGCCCCTGGGCCGCGCAGCGGACGGCCAACGGCCATGCGTCGCCCTACGGTGTGAAGCTCTTCAATCTCGGCAACGAGCCCTGGACACCGAGCACGTTGCAGGTCGAATACAACTATCTTTCCAGCTCGGGCGCCGCCTCCTATGCCGCCGATTCGCTCGAGTTCATCGCCGCCATGAAGGCGATGGATCCGACGATCCAGATCACGCTGTCCGCCACCAGCCCGCGACCGAATACGATGACCCAAGCGGTCGCCTGGAACCAGACGCTCATCGACACTTGTGGGGACGACATCTACGCGCTCGTCACGAACACCTACTACGACTCCACGTTTCCGCAGCAGTACGGCGTGAAGAAGGCGGGAGACTTCATCGATGGCATCATCGATCAGGTCGATACGTTCAACGCCTCCCACACGAATCAGCTTCACGTCATTGTCGGCGAGCACGGCAATTCGATCACGTCGGGAGCTGGCGGGAACACCGACGCGAACTTCGCCATGCAATGGCAGGCCGCGGTCACGACGGCAGACTACCTGGGGATGCTGACCCAAAAACCCGAGGTGGAACGCGCCCACTCCTTCATCTAGGGCAACGGCGCCGCCGTGTGGCACCCCATGCGGCTCGACGGGTATGACGCGACGGGCAATCCGATCTACACCTTTCTTCCGGTCGTCGGCATGGCAGACGCGCTCGATGACGTTTTTATGGACACCGCGCTCGCGCTCGATACCGTCTCTCCCGGAACGGCCAACGGACTGAACGCCTACTCGATCAGCGCGTCGGCGTTCCTGTCGGACGACGGACAGTCGCTCACCATGATGCTCGTGAACATCGATGCCGCTGCGGGCGGCTCACAACTCGTCGATCTCGTGGGCACTGACGGGTTCGCCCTCGAGAGCGGCCAACTGCTCACGGGAGCCACGCCGAACGCCGAGAGTTTCACGACGACGTCACTCGCGGTTTCGTCATCGCAGACCCCGTTTTCCATGCTGAACCAGAGCGTGATGCTGCTCCAGTTCCACGCTGTGCCGGAGCCGGGAGCGATGGTGCTTCTGGCGTCGGCCGCCGTGGGGCTCCTCGCGATTCGGCTTGTCAGGGGGCGAGGAACCAGGAGCGGGTCGTCGTGTCGGTCGTGAAGAAATCGAAGACGAACTTGCCAACCTTCGTGGCACCCTGCGGCGAGTGGTGGGTGCCATCGTCCTCGCGGAAGTCATCACGCACCGAGAAAAAGCCGTCGCCCCGTGCCTTGGCGCCGTTGGCCCAGAGATAGGGGCCCCAACTGATCCACGGCACGCGGACCGCCCCTTTGGCGGGATCGTAGTTGAGCGCCGGATCGCCGGCGATCTGACGCTCGACGAGCCGTTTTACGGCGAACGCGGATTCGTAGGCGTAGGGCTCCGGGTTGAGCGATGTCGTGGCATAGCCGCCATACGTGCGGCTCGACAGGTACGCGAGGCCACAGTTGGGAAAGCGTTCGTGAACGATCTCGAGGATCCGCAACTGCTCACGCTCCAGTCGGCGGGCGTAATCGGGGAAGTCCTCCTGCGGGGCGGCATCGGCCTGCTTCATCCAGACCGCCTGCACCTGCCCTCGCGACAGCCCCAGGGCTCGGAGCCGTTTGTCCACGATTCGCCAGAAGTCCGCGCCGCGGCCGTCGTTCTCGTGCTGAATGACGCTCGCCGTCATGCCCCCTTGGGCACCGTTCACGAACTGCATCCGCGGATTGAGGTCGCGGCGTTGCCGTAGCGCCGCGGCAAAGCCCTCGGAGAGCTGCGACGTGTTGCTCATGCCGAGTGACAGGAGCACGATCGTGCCAGTGTCGCTGGGCCGGCCGTTCCCATCGAGCGGTTGGACACGGCCGGCGCGTTCGAGCCCGACGGCTTCGTGGGCCTTCGGTCGCTCGTTCGCGCCGTCGGGGTAGAGGCCACCCCGAATGCCGCGGTACTCTCCGCGACCGAGCTCTGGCAGCGGCACGAGATCGGTCGGTGGCGCGGGCGGTGGTCCACCCGGTCGGCCGGCCCGGTGCTGCTCGAACACGACGCCGAACTCCTCGGGCGAGACCGACCCGTTGGGGGGCTTGCCCGCCATCGCAAAAATTTGCTCGACCATCTTTCGCTGATCCGGCTTGGCCTCCGCCATCGTAAGGCTGCCGCTACGGTCGGCATCGAGGCGGGCAAACATCTCTCGCGCCTCGCGGGAGATCTCTGCGTCGGCGCCGCCGCCGAACTCACCGAACGCTGCGACGGCGAGGGCTACGAGGGTAGCGAAAATGATGAATCGCGATCGACGCATGCGACTATCCTCCGTCGCCGCACATGCTCATTGGCCGAGCCAAGTGAAACGCCTCAGTACCCCCGGCTGGGCTCGAACCAGCAACCTTCAGCTTCGGAGGCTGACGCTCT
>CAYZHH010000104.1:0-11183 GCA_964478275.1 uncultured Candidatus Kuenenia sp. | reverse complement strand
CTTGCCCACGCCACGCGGGCCGGCGGAAACGCCGCGGAAGCCGCACGAATAGCGACCGAAGCTGTCGCTGCCTGGGAGCGAAGGGCGGGTGCGAATCATCCTGGAACACTGGCTGCCCTTGAGGTGCTGGTGTCGGCCAGGATCCAGGCGGGCATTCGTGAGGGCGTTGTCGAATCGCTGAAGCGGCTCTGCGCCGCGGAATCGATCACCGATCCTGCGCGGCGGGCGCGCTCCCTTGTGCAGCTTGCCGAGGTGACCGCAAAGAGTGACAAGGCCACTGCGACGACGTCACTTCATACGGCCATGAAGCTGCCCTGCTGGGAAACCACTGCCGTGCTTTCCCCGTTCCAGCGGCAGCGGCTGGCGGCCACGGCGGCCCTTGCCAGCCGCGTCTTCAACGCGATCGGAGATCCTGTGGCTGGCAAAGAGGCCGTCCAAAAAGCACACGCGCTGGTGATGGAATTGAGCGACTCGATCGCGCTCCACGAACGCATCGACACGCTTGCTGCCTCACCCGGAAAAGCGGCCGTCGACTGGTGAAGCGCGGCCGGCGGGCCATCGGTTTACAAACCGTAGGCCGATGGAGCCGTTGCTCCGAGCGCCCGATGCACGTGTCCCGCGGCCGCATCAGACATATCCGATATCTCGATCGACGAAGTCAGCCGAGCCCGAAGTTCGCTGATGGCCGCAGCCAGTGGGGAAATGACGCCCCGCAGCGGGTGGTCGGTTGGGAGCGGCAATGCCTCTGCCAGCGCCAGGGAGGCGGTGGCCTGCGCCGCCACGACGAAGCCCTTGTCGACGTCATTCTGCTCGAGGAGTTTTCGCGCGTCGGCGAGTGCGATTTCAGCGGAGAAGACCAGGGGGCGAAAGCGGTCCGGGTGCCGGTCGGGCTCGGTCAGCTTCCGCAGCGTCGACAAGTCTTTGTGAAGCTCGGTCATCCGCGCGAGCTCCTGGCGGGCTCGCTGGATATCCCCGGCTCGAATGAGGGCGTCACAGCGAGCCGCTGCGAGCTCTGCCTGGAGAACGGTCGCCTCGATCCGCTTGTCGGGCGATCCGCTGGCCACGCCTTTCGGGAGCGTAGCCTCGAAGACCCCATCGAGCGCCGCGGTGGCCGCCTCGAAGTGGCCGAGTGCCTGCTGGAGCGATTGCTTCGGCTCCGGAGTCGTTGAGACCTGGGAGACCTCGAGCGCCATGATCCCCGCAATCAGCTCCCGATGGAAGGCGCTCACGAGGGCCCTCTTATGAGGCGATGCCAAGACCTTCTCTTCGTCATCCACGATCCGCTTCATCAACTGGTCGCGAACCGTGGCTTTGGCAGCCTCCAAGGCAGCAACGGACTCGCGCCACTGCGTGAGTGTTGTTTCGAGGCCGGCGGCCCCCGCCTCCCCTGCCCCTTCGATCCGCACACGGCGGAGCCGCTCGAGGATCACGGCGGCCCGAAGGTTGGCCAGCTCGATGGCTCGCAAGTCAAGGAAATTCGAAACCTCCTTCGCCGGGGGCACCGCTTGCCGCGGCAATGATGCGATTACTTTTTTGATTTCCCGATCTTTGATGATGGTATCGGCTTCGCTGAAGGTCGCTTCGGCCGCATCGGGCTTCGCGGTCTGAAGCTCGACAAAACCGCGAACCATGAGGGCGTCGATGGTCTCGATGGAACGGGCCAGAAACTCGGGGTCGCGAGCGGGTAGCTTCGGCAACCCTGCGATACCATTGGCGGCAGCCGCCGCCTTGGCATACTCGCCCGCATTGAGGTGCGCCATGAGGCCAGCCCAATCGTGCTTGACCTTCGGCGGGATCACATCCGTCTGTTTGGGCGATGGTGGTGGTGGCTTCGGGGCATCAGCCCGGCCCCACGATCCACCCACAAGAAGAATGGCGACGGCAAGACTGCGAAGACGAGACACCACCGAGCACGGCACAAACATCTATGGTCCTCTCGATCGAAACCCGCTCTGAGATCTCAAAAATTATCGACCGGTGCTGTATCAACCTTGGGATCAGGCTCGCCCTTTGTTTTGCCTTTTGGCGGGCCTTTCTTGAGGTCGGTCCGCTTCTGCTCGTCGGATCTGAGCTCGATATCCCAGCGGCCAACCATGTATTTGTCGATCAGCCCGATCCGCCGACTCCCATCGCGGTCGACATCCACATAGTACAGCTCCTTGGAAAACCCGCCGCTGTCATCGATCTCCCGAAACGGGTCCGCTTCGGTGGCCGCGCCGTCTCCATCGACGTCGAACCAAGGCTCGCTCGTGAGGAGGGCCCTGGTGTCTGACCTCGCCGATGCCGGCTCGCCCCAAATCGGGAGCGGCACGCCCTCGTGGCGATCGGTTACGAACTGCCCCGCCGCTGTGAGCATCATCTTGCCCGCATCGAAGGCCATCGTATCGCCGCTCGGCTTTATCCAGGCGAGAAACGGCACCATGGAGATCGTCATCAAGACGCCGCCAACGAGCATGACACCGCCGATCGCGCCGCCAATAACCCCGCCGATGCGATCCATCAAGGGGTCCATATCGGGTTCTTCCCCTTCGCCCCCGCTCCCGCCCTCACCATGAAACTTCCTTCGTATGACCACCAACGAGCCCCACGCCAGGCTGGCAAACGCGATCAGCATCGCCCACCCCTGCGAGATCGAGTCGCCGAACACCGCGGCGAGAAGCATATGCAGATAGCCGGCAACGGTTTCGTGCAGGAGCACGGCCAGGGTCATGCATCCGATCAACTCGAGGGCCTCGATCGTCGTATCCTGCACGCCATAATTCCAGCCCTTGTAGGCGCACCACAATACGGCGGCGGCGACGATGGTGTCGAGGAACGTCATGGTCTATGAACCTTTGTGTCGTGCTCAGCTCGTCGTCACACGGAGGACTTCGTTGACGCTCGTCTCGCCTTGCATGACCTTCACGAGACCGTCGGTCTGGAGGGTCAATGTGCCGCTGTCGGTGGCGGCTTTCTTGAGATCGTTGATTCCCGGACTCTGTGTGACGAGCGCCCGAATGGCGTCATTGGCGACGAGAAGCTCGTGAATGCCCATGCGGCCTTTGTATCCAGTGCCGCCGCATGCGTCGCAGCCTTTTTCACAGTAAATGTGTGGCACCGAACCCGGCTTCATTTTGAACTTCTTGAGGAGGCCATCCGGAGGCTGGCAGGGCTCCTTGCACTTCGGACAGAGCCGGCGGACGAGCCGTTGCCCCAAGACCGCGGTCAATGCTGTCTGAATGAGGCTGGGCTCGAGCCCGAGGTCTAGCAGCCGGATGATCGTGGACGCGGCGTCATTGGCGTGCAGCGTCGAGAAGACAAAGTGCCCGGTATTCGCCGCCGCGCAGGCGATTTCTGCCGTTTCGCGGTCTCGAATCTCACCAATGAGGAGCACGTCGGGGTCTTGCCGCAGCACACTCCGGAGAATTTGTGCAAACGAGACGCCCGCCTTCGAATTCACGGCAATCTGCGTGATGTTCTCGAGGCGGTACTCGACTGGGTCTTCGATCGTCGTGATGTTGTGCTGATGGGCATCGATCTCGCTGAGAGATGCGTACACGGTGGTCGTCTTCCCCGACCCCGTCGGACCGACCACGAGAAACAGACCGTATGGCTTGTGGATGATCTCGCGGAGCTGCTTGAGCACCGGTGGCCGCAGCCCGACGTTGTCGAGGCCGCCCCCGACGATGCCTCCTGACGACCGCAGCAGTCGCATGACGAGCTTCTCGCCGTAGCTCGTCGGCGTGGACGCCACTCGGATCTCATATTTGGTCGACCCCACGCGCACGGCGAAGGTGCCGTCTTGGGGACGCCGCCGCTCGGAGATGTCCATGTCGGCGACCACCTTGAGCGATGAGATCACCCCGCGGGCGGCGGCGGACTTCAATTTGTTGGCATCCTGAAGCACTCCGTCGACTCGCACCCGCACGAAGTACTCGCGCTCGTGCGGCTCGAAGTGGAGGTCGGTAGCCTCGAGACGGATGGCCGCGAGCATCACGTCCCGCGCATCGCAAATCTTTTCGGAAATGATCTCTCCTTGATCTCCCTTGTTGCCCTCCGTCATCAACTGCACGGCAATCGCGCCATCCTTCTTAAGGAAGGCGAACGTGTCTTTGATCGAAGGCGCTACCGTGACCGTCGCCCGCTTGCCCTTGTTCGCCACCGCCTGGACCTTGGCAAAGAGCGCCTTGATCTGTCCTCGGATATCGAGCTTTTTCTCCTCCGAGACAGGCCCCCGGGAAGCCCGCCATGCGGCACCGATGTCGGAAAGGATGTTGGCCATGCCCTTCCCCGACAGGTACCGCCTGTCTACGGGCACCAGGGCATCCCGCCCGGTCGCGAAACCGATCGCGGCACACGGAAGGAGAATCCAGACAGCCACCAGTGCCAAGAGGCCAACCGCGACTATCCCCATGAGAAATGCCAGGGTGAGCCCCGCAAAAAAGAGGTTCCACCACTCAGCCCCCGCGACCTGGAGACTGCTCCCGGCATGCCGCACCCAGGCGGAGACCCCAGCGAGGGCAGCGACCGTGATCGCAAACGCCCCCAGCAGCAGGATGCCCTGCCAAGGGAAGCTGGTAAAAGAGGGGATATCCACGGGTATCGAAGGGTATCGAAGGATGAGGGGTGGCACTGGAAGGCGGTGGCCGACGACCAGTTCTAGTATAAGGGAGGAATCTGGCGTCAGCGCAGCGACCTGGGGCGCGTAGCACGCAGAACGCCAGCCGACATATACTGATAGGACGGGGATGTCGCCCCTGGGGGCCCGAAAGACCGAGCCTGTCGAAGGCACATCGACGGTCGGCGTTCATGGGTGCGGGATAAGGCGGATCAGATGGACGTTTCTCACCAGTTGACCAGGAGTTGTCCTCCTGCCACGAGGCGGCGGCCGTGGGCTTTCGGTCGCCAGGCGCAGGGTTTTACGCTCGTGGAACTGCTCGTGACGATCTCAATTCTGTTGATCATTCTCGCCTTCCTCCTGCCTGTCCTTGCCACCGCCAGGGAGGCGGCTCGCCGCGCCGGCTGCATGAATAACCTCGCCCAGATCGGCAAGGGCGTGACAGGCTTCGACACGAATCAGGGAAGTATGCCGGGCTGGAGAATGACCCTCCCGGGATACACCGAAATCTCGCTCCAGCAGGTTTCGTGGACCATTCCCATCCTGCCATACGTTGACGAACTGGACGTGTTTGACTGGTTTCGCACCTACGCTGCCGGAGTAGCCAGCCTCGATGACGTGCGCACCAAGCTGCTATCGCGGTACGCCTGCCCTACCATTGTTTCGGAGACGAAGACGCTGGCACCGCTTTCGTACATGGGCAACGGCGGGACCGGGGCGGAAGTGATCCGCGCCGGCGGAACCCAATACCGTGGCGACGGGGCTTTTCTCGACCTGGTCGGGAACGGCGTCGCGCCCTTCGTCCCGCCCAACTATGCGGCGACCACGCAATCGCTGTCGATGATCGGAGCCCGCGACGGAACCGCTGCGACCCTGCTGGCCACGGAGCGCACCGGGGCCAACTCGCCGCTCACTCCATCGTGGGCCGATGCCCCGCTCCCGGCGCCGCTTCTTGCGAACGCAGTCGTGACCACGCACCTCATCCTTCACCCACCCGCGCTGGTGGGAGCCGCGACCCCACCCCCGGAGAAGCGGTTCGTCAATCCGACCCCGGCGTCTATGATCGCTGAGCCAGCAGACTATGCGTTTCGTTATCCGTCTTCCAGGCACCCAGGGGGAGTCAGTGCGGTGTTCTGTGATGGAAGAACCCAATTCATCAGCGACGCGATCGCTCCATGGGTCTACTGCCAAATCCTCACGACCGACCGCCGCACGCAATCGCCTCGGGCTACCGCCTGGGAGGTCTACCCCGTCGGTGCGCTGTGGCCGCGTTATGTTTTCGATCAGCGAGATCTCCAACCCAAGCGGTGATCTCTGTCGTGGCGACCGTGACCTTCATGCGGCTCCTTGCCTGCGGTCTGATCGGGCTCGTCGGCTCGTTCAGCGGCGTGGTCCGACCGATGGCAGACGCTCGGGCGGAAGACACTCCGACTCGCGACGCCGACTGGCTCAAGGCGTTCCGCCAGTCTCGCGAGGCGATCGAGTGGACGGATCTCGCCGTCCGCCACGACTGGCGGCTCCAAAGGCACGCGGGTGATGGCCGTTGCCGGATTCTCGACCCAACGGATCGCTCCGTCGGCGCCGGTGATGAGGCCACATGCCGTCGGATGCTGACGGCCCTCGAGGCCGATGGCGCGATCCCGCCCCACGACGGTCCCACCGTCATCCTGCTGCACGGCCTCGGTGAAGACCGCCGTTCGATGCAGCCCCTTGCCGAGCATCTCCGAACCGCGCTCGATGCCACCGTGATGTCGTTTGGGTATGCGAGCCTGAAGGCCGACCTCGACGCCCATGGCCAGGCGCTCGCCCAGGTTGTGGCTGGTTTGCCGGGCACGACCACCGTGAGCTTCGTTGGCCATAGCCTCGGAAACCTCGTGGTCCGTCGCTGGATGGCGCTGGCCGACGCCCGCGACCTTGACCGTGTCAACCGGGTGGTGATGCTCGGCCCCCCGAACCAGGGCTCGCACTTGGCCCGCCTCGCCTCCGGGATCTGGGGCGTAGCAGACCGCGTGGACGGTTCGGCACGCGACCTCGTGATCGACTGGAAGCGGGTGGCCCCGCGGCTGGCCGTGCCCACTTGTGATTTTGGGATCGTGGCTGGCGGCCGTGGAGACGACGCGGGCTACAGTCTCTTGCTCCCCGGCGATGACGACGCGATCGTGTGCGTCGATGAGACACGGCTCGAGGGAGCCAGCGACTTTCTCGTCATCCCCGTCCACCACGCCGCCATGATGAGGCACTCGGCCGTCCAGCAGGCGACGGTGTCGTTCCTCGAAACTGGCAGATTCGCGGCCCCAGCCAAGCCTGCGACCGAGGACGCAGCCCCATGATGCCCGCGAGCGGCCCACTGTCGCGGGTGATCCCACGCGGCCGTGTGGCAGGCATCGACTATGGCCGCAAGCGGATTGGAGTGGCAATCTGCGATGCCGAGAGGATCCTGGCGAGCCCTTGGTGCGTCCGGGAAGCCAACGGCGACCATGCCGCCGACGCGGCCTTCTTCCAAGGGCTGGTGCGCGACGAGGCGCTCGTCGGCTTCGTGGTCGGCCTTCCTCTGAACACCGACGGCACCCCGAGTGCGATGTCGCGCGAGGTGGAGCGGTTCGGTGGCTGGCTCGGCCGAGCGACCGGCCTTCCCGTTGCCTACCAGGACGAACGGTACACCTCCCATGAGGCCGCGACCATGCTCGCCGGCGTTGGCCTGTCGCGGGGCCAGAAGAAGAGCCGCAGCGATGCGGTGGCCGCGCAGCTTGTGCTGCGCGGCTGGATGGAAAGCGCGAAGGCGGCACCCCTGAGGCTCGTCGTCGGCTGCGGGTATCTCGGCGAGCGGGTGGCTCGACGCTGGTTGGCTCGGGGCAATCGCGTCGTTGCCACAACACGCGATCGCGCGAGGGCAGAGGCGATCGAGGCCTTTGGCGCTGAGCCGATCATCCTCGATGTCACGGCCGACGACCCAGGCTGGGAAAAACTCTTCCTGGCAATCGGCTTCCCAGCTACCGTCGTCTGGACCGTAGGTTTCGACCGCTCGGCCGGCGCGAGCTATCACGACGTGCACGCTGCCGGGCTGACAAGGCTTCTTGATGCCCTCGCTTCCGCCCCCTTCAGTAGCAAACCCCGGCTCATATTCGCCAGTTCGACGGGCGTCTGGGGCGATGAACGGGGCGGGATCGTCAACGAAGACACACCCACCGACCCGACCCGCGAGGCAGGCCGGGTCCTCGTCGAGGCCGAGCGACTCCTCGGTGCCCATGCCGCCGGGCCGGGCACAGCCCTGCGGTTCGCGGGGCTCTATGGTCCCGGCCGCGTGCCTCGACTCTCCGCCCTGCGCGCTGGCGCTGCGATCGCGGCCGACCCCGACTCCTGGCTCAACCTGATCCATGTGGATGATGCGGCGGCCGTCGTCGTCGCCGTGGCCGATGCCCCTTCGCCACGACCGCTCTACGTCGTCGCCAATGGGCAGCCCGTGCGGCGACGAGACTGGTATGACCGCCTCGCGACGCTTGCCGGAGCCCCGCCGCCAACCTGGGACACTACGGCCTGGGACACTACGGCACCCCGCGGCCGCGGCGGCGACAAGCGGGTCGATCCATCGCTCGTGCTCGCCGATCTCGGCATCACGCTTGAGCATCCTGACGCCCTCGCGTCGCTCCCGAACCTGGTAGACGCCTGACCGCGCGGCTGGCCCCTGCGCGGCTGGCCCCTGCGCCCAGTCGCGCTACGGGAGCCCGGGCACCGATTCCTTCCGAGGCGGCGTTGCCTGGGCCGCCTCGGCAATGCCGCCCGCTTCGGCCAGCGACCGCAGGTAGTCGATCGTCACGTTCAATGCCTCGTCGAAGTAGTAGTCACGCTTGACGACCGGTCGCTTCGCGAATTCCGACTCCTCGAGTCGTTTTTCCTCTTCATTCTCAGCCGCCTTACCCTCGTTCCACTGGCGGTCAAACTCCGTCTCGAGAAGCGAGATGCTCTTCTCGTCCTTCCGCCGGTTGTAGCGGGCAATCTGGGCATTCAATTCGATGAACTTATCGCTTGCGGCCACCCGTTGGGCCGATTGACGCCGCAGCCATTCCACTACCGGGTCGGTCACTCGCCCCTCCGGCGTGAAGCGGGCAGGCGGCACCCGGTCGAAGGCAATGGCATGATCCAGATCACCTTCGCCGACCGGCAAGTGGGTGGTGATGCTCGGGAGGATGACATCGCTCTTGACCCCCTCGAGCTGCGTGCTTGCCCCACTCGGGCGATAGAATTGCTGCATCGTGATCTTGATGGCCCCGAGCGACGGCGCATTGTCGAACCGCTGAAAGAGTTGACGGCCGAGGTCGAGAAGGCTTTGGACCGTTCCCTTTCCGTGCGTCGCATCGTCGCCGACAATCAGGCCCCGGCGGTAATCCTGGATCGCACCGGCGAGAATCTCACTGGCGCTGGCGCTGAACTTGTTCGTGAGCACCACAAGCGGACCGTCCCAGACGACTCCGGCGTCAACGTCGTCATACGACCGAACCTGCTGATCGGCGTCTTTGATCTGCACGACAGAACCCCGGTCGATGAAAAGGCCCGTGAGCTTGATCGACTCCGGCAACGAACCGCCACCGTTGTTTCGCAGGTCGAGTACGACGCAATCGACCCCTTTGGTGCAGAAGTCTTCGAGCACCCGCTGCGTGTCCCGCGTGCTGCTCTTGAAGTCTTCCTGCCCTTGCTGAGCTGCCGTCATATCCATGTAGAAGCTAGGCAAATTGATGACGCCGATCCGGTAGGGCGACCCATCGGGCTTCCGTCCGTATTCGATGATCTCGCCGCGGGCCTCGGCGTCTTTGAGCTCGATCTTGTCGCGGGTGATGTCATAGGTCTTGGGGGCCGTCTCTCCCACCGGAATGACCTTGAGCCGAACCACCGTCCCCCGTTTGCCGCGGATGTACTTGACCACTTCGTTGAGATTCATATCGACCGTATCGACAATCTCCCCGCCGACACCCTGCCCCACGCCTATGACACGGTCTTTCGACTTGAGCCGACCATCACGGTCGGCGGCTCCGCCGGGGGTGAGCTCGACGATCGTCGTGTAGCCGTCTTCGCTCTTGAGCTGGGCTCCGATCCCATCGAGCTGAAGCCGCATGCCGATTTCGAAGTTCTCGAGTGTTCCGGGCGACATGAACGTCGTGTGCGGATCGAAGCTCGACGTGAGCGACGAGAGATAGATCTCGAGGAGCTCGTCGGCCGTCATCTGGTGCATCCGTTTGACAAAGCTGCGGTATCGGCGGTGGAGCTTGTCTTTCGCGTCATCCAGCGGTGTCTCCTCCATCTTTTGGACAAGGAGGTCGTACTTGATCCGCTTCCGCCAGGATTCCTCTGCCTCGGCATCGCTCTTCGGCCACGTCATCGACTTCCGGTCGGTCACAATCGATTCATCGACAGTGAAGTCATGAGGGGCGTCAATCAGCCGCTCAATTGCGGGCAGCCGCTGGTCAACCCGCTGGAGGAATCGCTCCATGATTTCGTAGGCGAAGGTAACGTCGCCCCGCTTGACGAGGTCGTCGAGCACGTCCCGCTTGGCGGCAAATCCGTCGATGTCGGCTTGGGTGAAATAGACCTTGGTCGGATCGAGCGCCTCGAGAGACGCGTCGAACCACCGGCGGCTCATCGCGTCGTCGATCGGCTGCTTGAGGAAATGCTCCCGCTCGAGGTGCCGACGGACGGCCACCGCGATGTGCCGATCATTGGGCCCCGGTTGGGGCGATCCGATCGCGGCTGCGGGACGAGGGGGCTCCTCCGCGATGCCGAAGGCCGCAGTAAGGGCGACGACGAGACAAGCCAGAACCTGGCCCATTCGCCACGCCGGAGTTCGATGCCCGTTCAGACACGTCATCGTACGAATTCCCCCTGCCATCGTCACTGTCATGCCGGCCACGAGGAACCTCCATCATGAAAAAAAACACGGCGCGGGCCGCGGGAACCGTGCCGCTCCACGACGCGGCCTGATCACTTCCCTGAATCATTCATTGTGACGACTTGCCGTCGGTTTGACGAGGCGATTTTATGCCCACAAAGGCCGCAGCGGCAGCCGCACGAGCCACAACGGCCGTGACAACAAGCGCGTCAGCCCCGAGCCTAGCCGCCCGCACCCATTCGATGTCAGGCCGTCTTGCCCTTCCTGCATTGATCGCCGCAATCACCTGGTCCTCCACATGACCGCGAAACAGGAGGTGCGGCTGCACGATGATCCTACGCACGCCATCGTCCGCTGGATCGCCAGCCGTATCAATTGCCTCGGCGAGCGTGGGCCGGGCGGCGGCCGCGAACCCAAACAGGAGCCTACGGGGTGGCTGGTCCGCCGCGAGGGTGGCCGCAGCAAAGGCCGCCAGTTGTGCCGGGGCCGCAGGGTCGCTGGAGCCGCGGCCCACCACCACGAGTGTCGTTTCTTCCGGAGAGACGTCACTCATGGCGGCCACGGCCTCGAGCCGACGACGGCGTGAGAGGGCGACCATGGCCGGATGGCAGCCGAGTGGCTCAGCTTGGCGAACCACCATTCCCTCCGCGACTGCCGCCGCGCGGATCGCCTCCGGAACATCCCGTTTGGCATGGCCCGCCTCAAACA
>CAYZHH010000103.1:4408-11230 GCA_964478275.1 uncultured Candidatus Kuenenia sp. | reverse complement strand
CGCTCAAGACGGCCAACAAATTCAAGCTCTTCCAGGACCGCCTGCCTCCCGGCGAGCCGCGGATACCGGTCGTCCATCTGCCCAAGACGATCGACAACGACTACATGGGGATCGACTTCACGTTCGGCTATTTCACGGCCGTGGACACCCTCGGCAGCGAGATCCGGAATCTCCTCTACGACGCGGAGGCCAGCCGCGGCTACTTCCTCTGTGAAACCATGGGCCGAAGCGCCGGATGGCTCTCCTACGGCGCCGCGATCGCCGGGGAGGCGAGCCTCGTCATCAGCGTCGAGGACATCCACGGCAAGTACCGCGGCGAGGAAACGGTCACGAACCCCGACGGTTCGACCCGCATCAAGCCCGTGATGGACATCGACTTGGTCGTGGAGCGCATCGTGAAGATGATGCGGGTTCGCGAGGAGCAAGAAGGGAAGCAGTACGGCGTGATCGTGCTGGCCGAGGGACTTGCCGAATTCCTGCCCGCCAAGAGCCTCGAGGGCGTTCCCCGTGACGACCATGGGCACATTTCAATCTCGCATGTCCAGCTCGGCAAGATGTTTGCGAGGCTCGTGGCCGAAGCGTTCAAGAAGCAGACCGGCCGCAGCCGCAAGGTGGTGGGGCTCCAGCTTGGCTACGAGGCCAGGTGCGCCAAGCCCCATGCCTTCGATGTCATGCTCGGCAGCCAGCTCGGCGTGGGAGCCTACCGGGCGCTCGCCGAGCGGGGGTTGAACGGAGTCATGGTGAGCGTGTCTGGTCAGCTCGACCTGAACTACGTCCCATTCGAGGAGCTTGTGAACCCTGAGACGCTCGTGACGGTCGTGCGATACGTCGAGCGGGGATGCGACTTCCATCGCTTGGCGCGATTCCTCGAGACCTACATCAACGAGTAGCGCGGCGCACTCACGTCTGCGTGAGCGTGCCTTTGGTGCTCGGGATGCCGGGCTGACGGGGATCGAGTTCGACCGCCATTCGGAGCGACCGGGCGAGGCCCTTGAAGACGGCCTCGGCGATGTGATGGCCGTTGCGGCCGTGGTGCAGGACGGCGTGCACGTTGGCTCCCGCCGTCGCGGCAAAACTCTCCCAGAAAACCTCGACGAGTTGGGAGTCGAAGGCGCCGATCACCGGCACGGGGAATTCGACGGCGAGGACGCACGCTGACCGGCCGCCAAGGTCCACGGCGGCGGTGACGAGCGATTCATCCATCGGAAGCACGCAGTGGCCGTAGCGGCGAATGCCCCGGCGGTCGCCGAGCGCCTCGGCCACGGCGAAGCCGAGCGCCCGCCCCACATCTTCCACCGTGTGGTGGCCATCGACATGGGTATCACCCTTGCACGACACAGTCAGGTCAATGAGGGCATGCCCGGTGAGAAGCGTGAGCATGTGGTCGAAGAAGCCGATCCCGGTGGCGATCTCCGCGCGGCCCGTGCCGTCGAGATCGAGCGTGAGGCGGATGTCGGTTTCCTTCGTCGTGCGGATGACCGTGGAAGCGCGAGGCATGAGAGGAGGTATCACGGGGAATGGAGGAGCGGTCAGAGCGTCTTCATCATCGCAAGAAAGGCGTCGATTTCCTCGTCGGTGCCCACGCTGATCCGCAGGCCGTCGCCCCAGCCAGCGTAGTGCATGAAACGGACAAGCATCCCACGGGCCTTGAGGGCCTCGTAGATGGGCTTGTGGGGCCGTTCCGGGTGCGTGCACCAGACGAAGTTCGCCTGGCTCTCGAGGGCGTCGAACCCAATCGCTCGCATGGCGTCGGTCAGCCGGCGACGGGTGGCGATGATGGTGGCCCGGTTCACAGCGAACCAGGCCTGGTCGTCGATCGCCGCGGTTGCGGCGGCAATCGAGAGGGTATCGCAGTTGTACGAATCTTTGACTTTCCGGAGCTCGGCAATGATCTCCGGCCGGGCAACGGCAAAGCCAAATCGCAGTCCGGCGAGCGAGTACGACTTCGAGAGCGAGCGGGTCACGATCACCCGCTTACACTGCTTTACGAGATCGAGGCAGTTGGTCGCGGCGAAGTCGCCGTAAGCCTCGTCAACGACGAGTGGGCATGGCAGCCGCTCGGCCAGTTCCATCACTCGGGCCGGTGGCACAACTGTGCCCGACGGGCTATTGGGGTTCGCGAGAAATGCGAGCCGCAGGCCGTCCCTCGCCGCGGCAAAGGCATCCGAAAGCGACCAGTCTCGTTCGTATCGGACCTCCTCACAGTTCGCACCCTGGAGGCCGGCGAGCGTGCGGTAGAGGATGTAGGTCGGGTAGGCGATCCGGAGCCACTCCCCTTCCCCCACAAACGTCCGCACCAGGATCGTGAGAAGGTCGTCCGAGCCGTTGCCGCAGAGAATCCATTCGGGATCGACGCCGATCACTTCGGCCGCTCGCATCCGAAAGACGGTAGCGAGCGGATCAGGATACTTGGCGAGCGTCCGACCCTCGGCGGTGGCGGTGATGGCGCGGGCGACCGCGGGCGACGGGGGATACGGGTTTTCGTTGGTGTTGAGCTTGATCCACTTGCCCGCCTGCGGCTGCTCGCCTGGCACATAGCCGTCGATCTTCGCGATCGCGGGGCGGACCAGATTTGATGGGGTGGTGGCGGCTGACATGGCAGATTTTCTGGGGAAGATCGTCAATCCTACCTCACGCTGCGGCTCCTCTCGGACCGACTGCTGCGACCCCGTGAATCGCTACAGTCGGACGTCGACGCTGCGACGGTGGGCGGTGAGCCCCTCGACGTTCGCGAGGGTCGCGATGTCGGCGGCGAGGTCGGCAAGGTCGGCCTTCGCAAGCGAGATCACGCTCCCACCCCGAAGAAACTCGTTGGCCGACAGGCCAGCCGCGAACCTCGCGGTGCCGCCCGTGGGAAGCACATGCGACGGGCCAGCTGCGTAGTCGCCCGCCGCGACGGGGCTGTAGGGCCCGAGGAATGCAGCGCCGACGTGACGGATGCAGGCAAGCGTCGCCTCGGGGTCACGGGTGTCGATCGAGAGATGCTCGGGAGCGAGCTCCTGGGCGATAGCGACCGATTCTTCGTTGCTGTGCGTGACCACGATCCCGGCGAACCGCTCGAGGCTGTCGCGCGTGAGCTCAGCACGCTCAAGCACGGCCAGCTGTTCAGCGAGCGCCGAGGCCACGGCGTCGGCAAGCGATCGGCTCGCGGTGAGAAGGATCGCCGAGCCAGGCGAGTGCTCGGCCTGGGCGAGCATGTCGGCGGCCACGAACGCTGGATTCGCTGCTTCATCGGCCACGATCACGATCTCGCTCGGGCCCGCGATGGAGTCGATCGCCACATCGCCGAAGACATACTCCTTGGCGAGCGCCACGAACAAGTTGCCCGGGCCTACGACCTTGTCAACACGGGGGAGCCCTTCGACGCCATAGGCGAGCGCTGCCACAGCCTGGGCTCCGCCGGCCCGCACGACCGTGGTCACACCGAGCTCGTGGCAGGTGGCCAGCACAAGCGGATGATCGGCCCCAAAGCGTGTCGGCGGCGCGACCACGACGATCTCCTGGACGCCGGCCACACGGGCTGGCACGACGGTCATCAGAAGCGTGGACGGATACGCTGCGGCTCCGCCGGGCACGCACACCCCCACGCGACCCAGGGGCACATACCGCTGCCGAAGCATGCCGCCGCCTGTCAGCGGCACCATGACGTCGCGGGAAAGCAACGCCGACTGAAAGCGAGTGACGCGGTCGCGGATGCGTCGCACCGCAGCAAGGAAGTGAGGGTCGGCCGCAGCGTGCTCGGCGGCCAATCGCTCGGGCGGCACGAAGAGGGTGTCGGGTGTGACGTCGGCTTGGTCGATCCGTCGCGTGTAATCAAGGACCGCTTCGAGCCCCTTCGTTCGGACGTCTTCGCAGATCCGCTGGACAACTTGCCGCGGAGAAAGCGGTTCGCCAAAGACGTCGATCGTCCGTTGGCGACTCGCCGGGCTGATCATGTCTCCCTGCGAAACAAGTTTGTTGCGCAGCGCGTCGAGGCGACGCCGGCCGTCCGGCTCCGCCAGGTCAATCCGCTCGCAGGGTGTCAGGTCGGCCGTCATGACGCCCAAGGATACCCGGCCCAGCCACATCGGCGAGTCGCGCCTGCGAACGCGGAATCAGCGAGTGCCCGCACGACCTTCCGCGATCGCGGCCAGCGGTCCAGATGGGCGACCGGCCCAGCGATCGGCGAGGACTGCGATGGTCTCGGCCGCGGCGGTGTTCTCCACGGGGGCATTGGCGGCAATGTCGCGGAGGATCGCCATTCCGCGGGCGACGAGCGGGGAGGGAGCCGATGGATCGGCGCCTTGCTGGTTTCGAGGATCAAGCCTTCCGTCGAGTGCCACGGCTCGGCCGATGGCCGCATCGGCCTCACTACGCCGTTCGACGACGGCGAGCGCAATCGCATGCCGAAGGTGGATCTCGGGGTCATCTTTTGAGGTGGATGCCGCCCGACCGTAGGTGGCAACCGCAGCTGAGAGCGCCTGACGATTCCCTCCAGATTCCACGAGTTGGCGATCGCCTTCGGCCACAAGACGTGCGGCGCGTGTCCGGGCCGAGGGTGGGCTCGCCAACCTGAGAGATGACTGGCTCGGGAGTGAACGACGCGGCAAGGCCGTCACACCGCGACCGACGCCACCGGCCCCGTTGGCGCCGAGCCATGGCATTGGAAACGAATACGGTACAGGCACCGAATACGGAACATAAGCAACCGGTACTGCGTAGGGCACGGGCACATAGCACGGCATCGACGGATAGCACGGTACGGGCCAGGGCGCGCACGGATCACAGATTCGCGGACGGCACGTCCATCGAGGCGGGCAGCCATAGCTGGAGCCCCAACCGTCGCCGCTCAGATAGCCTCGCACGAAGGTCGTGCTGTACCCGGCCGCAAAGCCAGCGTTGCCATAGGCGAAGTCGCGACAGGAGTCGCCTGCGGTCAACGGATGCGTGGCCACCAGCGATCCACCAGCCGCCACGACCGCGACCAACCACTGACAGCACGAACGTAGTCGCATGCGACCGCCTCCCTGGTGCATCATGGCCATCCAAGCATGCATTGATCGTACGCGAGTTCCGCTGAGAGGGCTATTGTTTTGCGCATCGACCTCGGCGATCGCCGAGGAGCTCACACGAAACATCCCAGATTCGCTATCCTGAAGGTGGATCAAGCCTTTCGTTTTCGTGTGCAACCACCCAGGAGGAGGTCATCAATGCCAGACATGGTGCTCGACAGCATCGATCTCGGGCTACCTGAGCAGGTGGAAACCAGACTCCAGCGGCTCCGTAGGCCTGAGCGAATTCAGAGTTTCATTAATCGCATCCCGTGGAACACCCAGGAAAGCGGGCACACGGCCCGATCGGTGGTAGGGATTCTCGAACACAACACGGCCAACTGTATCGAAGGGGCCTTCGTCGCAGCCGCGGCCCTTGCCCTCGCCGGACACCCCCCCCTTTTGATGGATATGGGCGCAGCCCGGGGCGACGTCGACCACGTCGTGGCCCTCTTCCGTCGCCGTGGCCACTGGGGGGCTATTTCGAAGAGCAATAGCCCGCTCCTCCGGTATCGCGACCCGATCTACCGGTCGCTCCGCGAGCTCTCGCTCTCGTTCTTTCCGCAGTACGTGAAGGGCCGTCGCAAGACGCTCCGAACCTACTCGGTGTCTGTGGATCTCCGGAAATTCGACCCAACGCTCTGGGTGACGCATCCGTATCCGATCTCCCAGGAGATGGTCGACGTCCTCACGGTGGCGCGACACTTTCCCATCGTGCCTCCCGAGGCTGAGCACGACCTCCGTCTGATTGACGAGATCGAGCGACAGAGCAGCCGGATCAGCGAGCACGCGTGACGGCGAGATCGCTCGCTTCACTCCATGGCCGCATGGCCGAGTTGTTTCCGAAGCGCCGTCATCGCGATCTCGCCAAACTGCCGCGGCGGCACTCGCCACATTCGCGGGTCATGGAGTTCGACCGCCACCCCACCGGCGTAGCTGATTTCGCCGAGCCTCCTCACGAGGTCATCGGCCGGTGACGATCCCTCGCCGGGCAGGATGCGATCGGCATCGGTGGCCATCTCGCGGGGCACGTCCACGAGGTCACAGAGCTGGACGTGCGCGAGGTTGTCGCTTGTGAGGAGCCAGAGATCAAGCGGCTTGCTCGGGCCAATCGTCCAGTGAAACCAGTCGAGACACAGGCCAAGGTGAGGGCTACCCACATCCTCGATGAGTGCCACTGCCGATTGAAGATTGTTGGGAAAGCTCGCTCGGCCATCGAACTCGAGCGCGAGCCTCACGCCCACGTCTGCCGCCCGCTTGGCACCCTCAACGAGGCTCGCTGAGAGGCGACCAAGGTCCTGCGGCCCCAGCGGCCCGTGGGCATCGCCGGCGACCACCAGCACCGGGATGTCGAGGTCGGAGCAGAGCGCGAGCCTCCCCTCGAAGGTCTTCCAGTGTTCCAGGCGCGCCTCTCCCTGGCTCGTCAAAAGGCCTCCCTGAAAGCTCGCGGCGACGGGTGCAATGCCGTGCTGCTCGAAGGTCGCACGAAGATCGGCACGAGACCGCTCTTTCAGATAGGCGTCGGCCTGGCCGAGCCAGAGATCGACCGCATCAACATGCCCCGCCGCATAGTCTGCGAGCACCGTTTCGAGCGGAGAGTCGAGCGAACAGACTGTCGATATCGCAGCACGCATAGGTCAGAACACCCAAAGACTGCCGGGATGGACACCCGGCTGAAACAAGCGGGCGGAGGCCCGCCAAGCAAAAACGAACACGATGTTCGTGTTGTGCGTGAAGATAGTCTGCGAGCACCGTTTCGAGCGGAGAGTCGAGCGAACAGACTGTCGATATC
>CAYZHH010000103.1:0-4308 GCA_964478275.1 uncultured Candidatus Kuenenia sp. | reverse complement strand
GCGGGCGGAGGCCCGCCAAGCAAAAACGAACACGATGTTCGTGTTGTGCGTGAAGCCGTCAGCTTTCATGCCAAGCGATCCCGCAGCCGTTCGACTACCTCGTCGATCGGCACCCGCTCCTGGACAAGCGAGTCGCGGTCGCGGAGTGTCAGCGTCTGGTCGGTGAGTGTCTGGCCGTCGATCGTGAGGCACCAAGGCGTGCCCGCCTCGTCCTGACGGGCATAGCGGCGGCCCACCGAGCCCTTCTCGTCGTACTGACACGGCATGTGCCGCTTGAGCTTGCGGTAGAGGTCGATCGCCACCTCCGGCATACCGTCCTTCTTGACGAGCGGCAGAATCGCCGCCTTGACCGGGGCGAGCCGGGGGTGCAGCTTCATGACGGTGCGACTTCGCGGCTTGCCGTCTTCATCTGGCACCTCGTCTTCGTGGTAGGCGTCGCAGAGGAAGGCCAGCACCGCTCGATCAGCGCCGGCCGAGGGCTCGATGACGTGGGGCATATAGCGCTCCCGCGTGACGTCATCGAAGTAGGAAAGGTCTTTGCCGCTCCCGCGGTGCCGCGGCTTGCCGTCGGCACCCGTCTCGACGACCAGCTCGCCATCCTTGCGGACGAGCTTGCCCTCCATGTGGCTGCGGAGGTCGAAGTCGCCGCGGTGGGCGATGCCCTCGAGCTCGCCAAATTCACCGTCGGCAAGAAAGGGAAATGCGTACTCGATGTCGGCCGTGCCGACGGAGTAGTGAGAGAGCTCGTCCTGGTCATGCTCGCGGAGCTGAAGCTTGCCCTCGGTGAGGCCGAGGTCGAGGTACCACTTCCAGCGCCGGTCCCGCCAGTAGCGATACCATTCGGTCGAGTCGCCAGGCCGGCAGAAAAACTCGATCTCCATCTGCTCAAACTCGCGGGACCGGAACGTAAAGTTTCGCGGCGTGATCTCGTTCCGAAAACTTTTGCCGATCTGGGCAATCCCGAACGGCACGCGAACCCGCGAGGTGTCCACGACGTTCTTGAAGTTCACGAAAATCCCCTGGGCCGTCTCCGGCCGCAGGAAGGCCCGATCGTCGGCGTCGCCGCTGGCCAGCGCCCCGATCCGCGTCTCAAACATGAGATTGAACTCGCGGGGCTCGGTGAGGGTTCCCGGTGCGGTGGCATCCGGCCCGAGGGCATCGGCGAGGGTCACCCTTCCGGCTGTGATCGCAGCAGCGAGCGGCTCCGCGTCACCAACCCACTCAATTTCATCGATCTGCTTCGCGCGAAGCCCAAAACATTTTTGGGCTCGGGCGACCAACTGGGGGGGAATATCATCACCAGACGCATCGGTGGTGACAAACGCGGTCTTGCCGCGGTGCGACGCCTGCCGACCCGCGAGATGGTCGTAGCGATACCGCTTCTTCGTTTCGCGGCAGTCGATCATCCAGTCATGAAACAAATCGAAGTGGCCCGAGCACTTCCAAACCTGCGGATGCATGATGATCGTGCAATCCAGGCCGGCCATCTCGTACGGCGACGGCGAGCCGGCGGGCGTGGCGAGCTCATCGTGGCCGGTGACCATGTCGTGCCACCACGCCTCTTTGAGGTTGCGCTTGAGGGCCACACCCAGCGGACCGTAGTCCCAAAAACCGTTGAGCCCGCCGTAGATCTCACTCGACTGAAAAATGAAGCCGCGCCGCTTGGCGAGCGACACGATTTTGTCCATGCGGGACTGTTCGGCAGGGGCGGTCATGAATGCCTTGGAGTGTGCTGTGGGGGCTCGTGATGAAGCCGAAGTGTAGTACGAAAGGTATTCGCGGGCGTAGTCCAGGGGCAGAAACCGATCCCGGCTCCGTCAACTGCTGGGAAGCAAGACGAGGCGATGGCCATCGCGATCGAGACGCGGCACGACGGCGAACGAGTCGATGGCGGCGGCGGAGGGGAGATCGGATTCCATGCCCACGGCGATGAGGTTCTCACCGCCTCGGCTCGTCCGAAACGCGACAGCAATCCGTTCCTCGAGGCCTTGGAGGCCTCCGGCCGCGAGAATACGAAAGTGATCGCGCGCGGCAAGGGCCGCGGCATCGAGCAGATCGTTGCTCGCCGCGGGATCATGGCTCGCCGCGTCGAGGATCGCGCCAGCGGCAAGCACGTCCTCGGAGGTGATGGCGCCGTCGGTCCCGGCGCACACGATGTGGATCGTATCGCATCCTTGGGCGACGGCGAGCCGCCGAGCCGCCGCGGCGACGACCGTACGGTTGACGATCGCCCCCACGAGCACCTCCGCAGCGTCGTCGCAGGCGGCGATCGCCGCCGTGCCGTTGGTCGTCGACATGACGACCAACCGGTCCTCCACACGTGGAGCCGTGTACTCTGACGGTGAGTTGCCCAGATCAAAGCCGGTGACCCGCACGCCCCCCCGCTCCCCGCCAAGGAGCGATCCGGGCAGATTGGCTGCCGCTGCACGGGCCTCCTCGATCGAAGGGCGGGGGAGAATTGCGGCGGCGCCGTGGGCCAGCGCCGTGATCATCGTGGTCGATGCCCGGAGGACGTCGATCACGACGGCGATCCCTCCCGCGGTCGCTCCCGGCGGCATACGATGGAAGATGTCGTGGCAATGCCAATGCATGGTGCGACCCTCGGACGCGATCGGCGCGTCCATGATTTCGACATGAGCGCCGCAACCATGATTCCCGACCGCACTGCCACGATAGGCGATCCCCATGCCCCCGGCGACGGTGGATCGCAAACAGGCAGCGTCGACAAGAGTGGCGACCGTGTCCGCGGGATGTTTGCCGAAATCGCCCCGCGGTACGACCTCGCCAATCGGCTCCTGTCTGGTGGCATCGATGTCCTTTGGCGGCGCACGACGGTTCGCCGCGCGCCGCCCCCGGCTCACGGCGGAATCCTCGACGTCTGCTGCGGCACCGGCGACCTCGCGCTCGCCTACGCGGCCAAGGCTTCGCCTGGCGTCCGGATCGTCGCGAGCGATTTTTGTGTGCCGATGCTGAAGGTGGGCGAGGACAAGGGTGCGCGAGCAGGCCGATCGATCGAATGGGTCGAGGCTGACGCGATGGCGCTGCCGTTCGCCAATGCAGAGTTTGATCTTGTCACCGTGGCCTTTGGCCTGCGGAACATCGCCGATACGGCGCGAGGCCTCGCCGAGATGGCCCGTGTGACGAAGCCCGGCGGCCGGATTGCCATCCTGGAGTTTTCGCTGCCGCGGTCGGCCCTCATCCGCCGCGGCTACCTCTGGTATTTCCGCAACGTCCTGCCGCGGCTCGGCAACGCTGTGGCCCGCAACGGTTCTGACGCGTACACCTACCTCAATCAAAGTGTCGAGGAGTTTCCATCGGGCGAGCGGCTTGCGGCCCTCGTGCGTCAGGCAGGGTACGAGAGAATCGAGATGGTGCCACTCACGCTAGGTATCGCCACGCTCACCATCGCCACCCGCGACACCTCGGTGGCCGACAGCGGCACGCGCGGAGGCTGCGATGCCTGAACGAGCCCCGCTTGTCGTGGCCATCACGGGCGCTTCGGGCGCGGCCTATGGGGTGCGCCTCATCGAGGTGCTCTTGGCCGCTGGCGAGGCGGTGCATCTCTCGATCAGCCCATCGGGCAAGGTCGTGATCGAGGAGGAACTGGGCCGACGAATCGACCTGGATCACTTCGACCCGACGGTCCTCCTGGGCGGACCTCCGCCCTCCACGGGGCAGCTTCACTACCACCACTCCAAGAACCTCATGGCGCCGATCGCGAGCGGCTCGTTCCTGACGGCCGGCATGGTGATCTGCCCGTGTAGCGGAGGCACGCTCGCGGCGGTCGCGCACGCCCTCGGCAACAACCTCATCCACCGGGCCGCCGAGGTGCATCTCAAGGAACGGCGAAAACTCGTGGTGGTGCCCCGCGAAACGCCGCTCTCGCTGCCGCAGCTCCGAAACATGCAGGCGATCCACGAAGCAGGTGCCGTCGTCCTTCCAGCTTCCCCTGGGTTTTACGCCGGCGCCGAGACGGTGGCCGACCTCGTGGACTTCGTGGTCGCGCGGATCTGTGACCAGCTCGGCGTGGCCAACGCGCTCGTTCGCCGTTGGGGCTCGGAGGCCTCATGACTTCCTCCACCGCTGCATCAGCGACTCCTGCGCGGCCATCAAGCGCTCCCCCGCGTCCCTCTCCCTCACGGTTGCAGACGTATCTCGAGCTCGTGCGGTTCAGCCACACGATCTTCGCGCTGCCTTTTGCCGTGATGGCGGCTCTTGTTGCGATCCGGTTTGGGGGCGAAGGCCGCTGGTCGCTCGGAGAGCCTTGGTCACTCCTGCGGCCGATGCTCGGCATCCTCGCCTGCATGG
>CAYZHH010000102.1:0-11246 GCA_964478275.1 uncultured Candidatus Kuenenia sp. | reverse complement strand
AGCCCGGCTCCCAGGGGTATGGCGCTCACTCGATGTTTGCTGCGCTTCGCCATCCATGGCTCCGCTTGCAAACAACGCCGGCTCCATGGCACGGTCCACCCCGGCTCCTCATCAACCGGGAAGGCAGTGCACGCGGCGAGGGCGGCGCCCGCTGCGGGCAAAGAGCTGCGCCCCGTCTGCTCGGGCGCACCACGCCGCAACGCGCACGGAATCGACCGCCGGGAGGGCGGTCGCCGGCCGGAGGGCCGGGAAGACTGCCGGGGCCATGGATGGCCCGGCGGTCGTAAAGATGGATGGCCCGGCAGTCGTAAAGATGGCTTCGCCCGGCAGTCGTAAAAAAAGCAGACGGCCCGGGGGTTTCCCCCCGGGCCGTGCTCACTGGCCGAAGTCAGGCAACAGATCTTCCGTTCGACCTATTGTCCGTCGATCACTTAGCCACAACCATCCGGCTGACCTGAGCCACCGTGACCGGCTTCGAGATCGAAGCCGAGCAGTCGGGGGCCGCATTGCAAGCTGGCTCGCAGCAGCCGTTGCCGGCGTTGCAAGCTGGCTCGCAGCAACCGTTACCAGCATCGCAAGCTGGCTCGCAGCAGCCAGCGTCGCAACCCGGCTCGCAGCAGCTCGTGCCACAGCAAGACTTCCGGCACTTCTTCGCGGCGTGGAGCGCCTTCAGAAGGTCACGGATCGGGGTGCACTTCTTGCGGCAGCAGGTGCCACAGCAAGAAGCCGCACAGCAGCTAGGCTCGCAGCAGCCCTTACCGGCGTCGCAAGCTGGCTCGCAGCAACCGTTGCCGGCGTCGCAAGCTGGCTCGCAGCAACCCTTGTTGCAGCAACCGGCGTCGCAAGCTGGCTCGCAGCAACCGTTACCGGCGTCGCAAGCTGGCTCGCAGCAACCGTTACCAGCATCGCAAGCTGGCTCGCAGCAGCTACCACAGCAGCTACGGTGTTTCCGCTTGCACTTCTCGAACAGCCCCTTCAGGCCACCGAAAAGGTCATGCTTGCGGCACTTGCGGGCGCCACAGCAGGAAGAACCACAGCAGCTATCGCAGCAGCCGTTACCAGCGTCGCAAGCTGGCTCGCAGCAGCCGTTACCGGCGTCGCAAGCTGGCTCGCAGCAACCGTTACCGGCATCGCAGCCGGGTTCGCAGCAGCCGTTTCCGGCATCGCAGCCGGGCTCACAGCAAGAATCACAGCACGAAGCACCGCCTTTGTGTCCGAGCATCCGGTCGAGGAGCTCAAAACCGAAAGACTGGCTACAAACGGTCACGCTGAGAACCAGCGCGCCGAGATACATCATACGCTTCATCGAGCCACATCTCCTTTGCTTGTAAATCACCGGTGTGCTTCGTCCCACTCGCGACGCTGTCACCCCGAGGGTGTGATTCACGAACTCTCGCGACAGGCCTGTCGAGCCATTCCGTGACTCGAGGGATCCGCAGGTTACTGTCGCCCCCTGGTTGCCCGACGGGCACAGTGATGCCCCGGGGGTCATGTGGGCTATCGGCGGTGGGATCGAAGCGGCTTGAAGGTGCCCATCGCATTTTTTTCGCAGTCTTGCGGCTCTGCGCTTGGGGTAAATACTGCCGTGCGCACCGCTTGTCGGAGGCATGCGGCGCGGGCTCGTGCAACCGTCATCTCTTCGCGCCACACTGCCATACAACCGTCAGGGTTTGACATCCATCGCAACGCGCCTGGCAAACCTTGCGGCTTGTGCGGGATTGCCCCGCCTTGTTGACAGCCTCTTCCTCATCGATACACTCCGCCATTGACTCTGGTGGCCTGCCAGAAGCCTCTGCTTCCGACAGGCGAACAGGGAACTCCGGTGTGAATCCGGGACGGCCCCGCCGCTGTATTCGGGCGATTCTCAGGCCAGGGAAACCTGGTTTGAGAGAAAGGGCGGTCGCATTCGAGCCATTGTCGCGATTGCAACACCTTCGTGGTGTTCCGCTCGCGGCGAGAAGGCGTGCGATCGACCCAAGCTCGTGAGTCAGAAGACCTACCAGGTGTCGTGAGCTTGCCAGACTGCGAGGGCGGGATGGTGGGCACGGCTGCATGGGCAGCCGGTCGCGCGAAACCGAAGGATCCTCTCCTGCACGTACCCGTTCCGCCAGGGTCGTTCCACGCCCATGTGGCGAGGGAGCCGACTGCGGTGGACGGTGCGTCTGCAGACGGTCACGGCATATGGTCGGTACGTCCCTCACCCGTCGCGGCGTGACGCTCGTCGAGCTGCTCGTCGTGGTGGCCGTCATCGCGGCGCTCATCGCCCTGATCCTGCCGGCGGTGCAGGGGGCTCGGGAAGCGGCCCGTCGGACGGTGTGCGGCAACAACCTGCGCGAAATCGGTTGCGGCGTCTATGGCCACGAGACGGCCCGCCGGGTGTTTCCGGTCGGTTGCCTCGGGTGCCAAGGACCACCATTCCCGCTCCGCCAGGTCTCCTGGAACGTCTTTCTCCTTCCGTATATCGAGGAGGTTTCCGCCGCAGCTGCCTTCGACACGAGGTTCGCCTATCGCAGCGCGGAGAACCGACTTGCGGGCGGCGTCGTCATGCCGCTGTTTCTCTGCCCGAGCACGTCTCGGACAACGCGAAAAGGGCCGACCACCGGAGACCGCAATGGCAATGGCCAATGGGATCCGGGCGACAACCTCGCCTACACCGATTACGGCGGCATGTTCGGCGTGGGGTATTCGGTGCCCAAGCCGCTGCCCGAGCATGCCGGCGTCATGCAGTACGAGAAGCCCACGTCGGCCAAGCAGGTGACGGACGGCCTTTCGAACACCGTTCTCGTAGCGGAATGCTCAGGCCGCGGCGCGACGTACCAATCGGAATGGGCGAACGGCCAGAACATTTTTGACCAGTGGAACACCAACGGGATCAACCGCAGCCAGAACAACGAAATCTGGAGCGACCATCCCGGTATGGCCGGAATGGTGTTTTGCGACGGACACGTGGAGTTCATCCACGAGTCGATCGAGCAGGCCGTGCTGCTCGCTCTGCTGACCCGTGCAGCAGGGGACAGGCACGAGCATTAGGAAACCGCGAGCATGGCCTGCATTACGAAGAAAGGCTGATTGACATGATGATGAAAACGATGCGTTCGCTTATCCTGGGAGTGGCTGCTGCTGCCATGCTTGCCTGCCCTGCACGGGCGGCGTTTGTGACCGTCGATGATTTCTCCGAAATCATTCTTTGGGCGGGCACGGGGGTGAATGAAGCTGGATTCGTGCTTCAGTTCACCGACGGTGAAGCTCCGACGTCGATCGCCTGGGGGTATCGCTGGGACGGCTCGGCGACCGCCGAGGAAATGATTTTTGCCATTGCCGGATCAATCACGGGAGCCGCGCCAGCACCTCCGGCTGGCCTCGATAGCCGTCTGGCGATCGACGTCTCAGAGTTTGCACCGTTCGGATTCTTCGTGAATACGATTACCTACAACCAGTCCGGACTGCCGTCGGAATGGTTTCAGGGAACCCGTCAGATCGTGGACGATTTCGTCAACACCGGCACGTATCCGGCGTTCTATCTCGCCAGCGCTGCCGGCGGTGTGTGGAGTGGCGCGACAATGAACCTCGACCTGTCGGGCGCGGGAATGAGCGACACCGTGCTTGCCGACGGCGGCTGGTACGGCTTCGTGCAATCGGATGGCACTGATCCGTTCGCATTCACGCAGCCCGTCTCGGCGGTTCCCGAGCCGGGCACCTGGGCGCTTGCTGCGGGTGCGGCGGTGGCGGGGCTCGTGATTTGGCGGCGAGCGCGCGGGACGCGATGAACGGCGACTTGCGACCAAGCCGTGATGCGGTCCTCGCCCACAACGCGCGGGCTTGGGATCAGCTTGTGGGCGCCGGTGCGGCGCTGGCCCGCCCGGCCGTTGACGAAGCCTTTGGTGATCCGAGGGGCTGGCTTGGGAGCGGTGGGCCAAACGGTTGTCGGCCCTGGCTTCCCGCAAGCCTGGCCGGTCTCGATGTGCTCTGTCTGGCAGCTGGCGGCGGCAAGCACGGGCCGCTCTACGCTGCGGCCGGCGCAAAGGTGACAGTCGTGGATGTCTCGGCCGCGATGCTCGAGCTCGATCGAGTGGTGGCCCGCGAGCGCGGCGTCGACCTCGACATCGTGCAGGGCTCCATGGATGACCTCGGCGTGTTCGGAGCAGCCCGCTTCGATCTCGTGATCCATCCGGTGAGCACCTGCTACCTGCCTGATGTCACCGGCGTCTTCGCTGCGGTGGCCCGCGTGACACGGCCAGGTGGGATCTATGTCAGCCAGCACAAGAGCCCGTCGAGTCTTCAAGCGTCGCTCGCGCCGAACCCGGCTGGCCGCTACGAAATTCTGCACGTGGTCGACTGCCGCGAACCGCTCCCGCCCGAGCCGCCTAGCCGGCTCCGCGAGTCGGGCACGCAGGAATTCATCCACTCGCTCGCGCGGATCCTCGGCGGCATCTGTCACGCCGGCTTCGTGATCGAAGACGTTCACGAGCCCGACCACGCCGAGCCCGCCGCCGCAGGCGGCGCCTTCGCCCGCCGCGCTGCCTTTATCCCGCCCTACATCCGCATCCTGGCCCGTCGTACTGGAACTCGATCGGTGGTGACGCTCGCGTAGCGGTCTGGCGGGTGAAGGCCGCCGCGGCGTTACACTTTCCGTGCTCGGCTTTCCGTTCACGGCTTTCTCCCCCCATGCTTCTCCTCATCGATAACTACGACTCGTTCACGTGGAACCTCGTCCAGAGGATCGGGGAGGTCGCGCCTGACCTTCCCGTCGAAGTGCACCGCAACGATGGCATCACCAGCGACGCGATTGCCGATAGGGCACCGACGTATATCGTCATCTCGCCAGGCCCATGCACGCCCGATGAGGCAGGCATCTCCTGCGATGTCGTTCGACGCTTCGCTGGCCGGATGCCGCTGCTCGGTGTCTGCCTCGGCCACCAGTCGATCGGTCAGGTATTTGGTGGGCGGATCGTACGGGCCAAGCGGCTCATGCACGGCAAGGTCGACACGATCGAGCATTCGGGCCAAGGGCTCTTCGTTGGCCTCGCGAGCCCGATCGAGGCCACCCGCTACCACAGCCTCGTCATCGACCCACCGACCCTTCCGAAAGACTTCGAAGTCGATGCATGGTCCACCGCCCCCGATGGCACCCGTGAGATTATGGCCATCCGTCACAAGACGCTGCCTGTGTATGGAATGCAGTTCCATCCGGAGAGTTTTCTGACGCCCGTGGGATACGACCTCCTACGTACCTTCCTTGGCCGCAGCCCGGCCGGCGCCTGACACCTCTTCATCGCCTGCCCGCAACTCTGGAATCACGACCATGATTGAGCTAGCCGAGGCGATCGCGCTGGTGGAGGCCACCGCGACGCCACTCCCGGCACGACGGCAACGGCTGCTCGACGCCTGTGGCCGAAGGATTGCCGCGCCGATCGCGGCCGACATCGATTCGCCCCCGTGGGACCGGGCAATGATGGACGGTTTTGCGGTTCGCGATGCGGATTTTCCTGGGGAACGTCCTGCGGAGGTCGAACTCGACGTGGTGGTGGATCTCGCCGCCGGCGACGTCAGTGGCGTTGTCATCCGGCCGGGCACGTGCGCGAGGATCATGACCGGAGCACCGCTGCCGGAGGGAGCCGATGCGGTCGTGCCAATCGAGCGAGCCGTTGACGGCACGGAGGATGCCCACGCGGGCGGACGCGTGCGACTTCGCGAAGAACGCTACCGCGAAGGACAGCACGTCGCTCGGCAGGGGGCCGCTTTCCGTACAGGCTCGGTGGTGCTTCCGGCTGGCAGCCTGCTGGATGCCGCTACGGTTGGCCTGGCTGCCGAGGCTGGCGCGACGCACGTTGTTGTGGTGCCGCGGGTCCGCGTCGCGATTCTCTCCACGGGCAGCGAGCTCGTCGCCTGCGACGACATGCCAGCGTACGGCCAGACGCGCAACTCGAATGCGCCCATGCTCGCCGCGGCTGTTTCACTTCTGGGGGCTGAACCCATCGCGATGGGCATTGCAACAGACCGCCCGGAGGCGATCAGGGCTGCCGTTGCGCAGGGGCTGGCCGCCGATGTGCTTGTCGTTTCAGGCGGCGTGTCGACGGGCGACCTCGATCTTGTGCCAGCGGCCTTTGCGGCCTGCGGCGTGGAGCAGGTGTTCCACAAGGTGCGACTCAAGCCCGGCAAGCCGGTCTGGTTCGGAATTCTCCGGCGTGCTTCGGCGTCGCCCACGCTCGTCTTCGGTCTGCCAGGCAATCCCGCAAGCAGCCTCGTCTGCTTTGAGCTCTTTGTGCGACCGGCGATCTCCATCCTCGCGGGCCGTCCGCGAACTGCGTGGCATTTGCCACGCAGCCGAGCCGTGCTCGTCTCGAGCGTGAAGGGAGTCGGTGACCGGCCGGTGTTCCTGCCGTGTCGGCTCCGCGCCGCCACGGGAATCTTCGAGGCAGAACCGCTGCCCTGGACTGGGTCGTCGGACCTTGTTGGCCTTGCCGCCGGTGCGGCGATTCCCGGCGCCGTCCCTGGCTTCATCGCGCTTCCGGCAGAAGGCGTCCGCTACGAGCCGGGAACGGAGGTCGAGGTCGTCCTCCGGTCGGAGCTGGGCGCCAGCTAACCGGCTCCACGAGCCCGGTTCCTCCGGAACCGGATAGTTCCCCACCAGCAGGGATCGCTCAGCCGCCCGCGTGGGCCACGAGGCCGAGGTCACGGAGCTTGGCGAGACACTCGTCGCGTTCCCGACATCGCTCGAGCCCCTGCCATGTCGGGTCTTGCACTGCCAGGAATGCTTCCTCGGAGGCTGGGGTGCCTGCCCCGGCTGACGCGAGCCGCCGGATCACCTCGCGGTCGAGCCGCGTGAGCCGCATAGCCTCCATTCGGTAATCGATGAAGGCCTCCCACACGAGCGGAAACAGCGGGGCGACGATCTGATGGCCGATCGTCTCGGCATAACGACGAATCTCTAACTGCGCGTGGGCATCCATGCGCAGTGCCAGGAAGTGGAGGAGATTGTGGAGGTCGATCTTCCAATAGGCCTCCGTGTACGTGGACAGCGGCAGATCCTTGCGGGCCTGCTCGCGGGCGATACCAGCCTCAAGCCGGCTTTCGTAGACACGCCGAGCCAGACTCTGGAGGTCCTGCTCGGCCTCCGTGTGCTGTCGCCCTGTATCGGCCGGCATGACCTCGCCAGACCCCTGGCGGTTGCTGGCAGCCTGGGTGCGCCACTGGTCGTCTGTCGTGGCCTGCATGGCATCGATGGCCAGCGAATAGCGGGTGGAGTATTCGTTGACGCTCGCGGTGCGATGGCGGATCCACTGACGCCAGCAGTCCATCGGCACGCGGACGACAAACTTCAGTTCCGCCATCTCGAACGGCGTTGTGTGGGCGTGCCGCAGGAGGTAGCGGATGAGCTGGCGATCGTCGCTGACCTTTCGCGTGCCCGCGCCGTAGCTGACGCGAGCCGCCTGCACCACGCTGCCGTCATCCCCCATGCAATCGACGAGGGCTACGAAGCCGTCATCGAGCACGGGAAGTTTTTGCCAGCGGAGACTCTCGAGAACCGATCCGCGATCCGCGGTCGCCGTGGCGTCTGAAGGAGTCATGTCTGTCGTGGTCCTCGAGGCCAGGAGTTCCGCCGCAGGAAGCGGCGGATGCCGACCATGGCAACCCTCGGCTTTGCCATCGGGCGGCCAAGTGGACAAAGGCCATGGATGGCTTTGTCCACGGGAACTCAAGACCCCACAGGATGCGGCACGGTCGGCGGTCGGTCAATCCTTCGACAATAACTCTTGGAGGAGCGTCGCCAATTGGCGGGCGTCGTCGGAGTCCCGCACGCGGTCGATCCGCGACTTGGGGACGCCCAGCTTCGTCAGCGAGCCCTCGATGCTCTGCCAGAGCTTGGCCCGCTTCTTCCCCTCGGCGAGGTAGAGATCCGTGACCTGTTCACCGAGTCGTTGGAGCAGCACCGTCTCGAGGTTGTCGTAATACCGCTTGACGATCGACTTCTGGTGCTTCGTCAACTGGGTCATGGCGGCGAAACTCTGCGGGCGAGGGCGGCCCCGGAGCCATCCCGTGGTGGGTGGCGGGATGCCGCACTCGTGGCTACAGTATCGACCGGGAGATCGCCACCGGTCGAGAGAAATCCATGCCCACGATCACGTTCACGAAAGAGAAGAAGGAAATCCAGGTGCCGGCCGGGGCCAACCTCCGGGCCGAGGCCCTCCGGGCAGGCGTCCAGCTCTATCCGGGGATCCACAAGATTCTCAACTGCCACGGCTTTGGGGCGTGTGGCACATGCCGTGTCCTGATCACAAAAGGCATGGAAAACACCAACAGCAAGGGCCTCTTCGAGTCTGGCAGGCTGGCGGGGTCGCTGGCCGCGATCGGCCACGAAAAGGACATGCGGCTGGCATGCTGCACGACTGTCGATGGCGACATCACCGTTGAAACAACGCCTCCCATGAATCTCTTCGGCGACAACTTTTTTAGTTAGCTTGGCGACGTGAAGGAAGTCATTGCCATCGTCAAGCCGTTTCTGGCCGAGCGGGTGCTCGAGGCGCTCAAGCTTGCGCCCCTCGAGGCCTGTGCGGTCAGAGAAGTGAAGGGATACGGCCGCCAGAAGAGCTATCTCGATCAGTATGGCGACAGTGAATACGCGCTCGCCTTCCTTCCCAAGGTCGAGATTCAGCTCTGGGTCGATGACGCCCGAGTGGCCGAGGTGGTCGAACGGATTACGGCCGCCGCCCGTACGGGACGGATGGGCGACGGCAAGATCTTCGTATTGCCGGCGGGTGAGTATGTGCCCGCGCCAGCAGACGCCTGAGAAGAGACGGGACGCCTCGGCCCTGTCGCGGCGTCGGAATACGGTGTTGACGAACTGAGGTGGAGAATTTCAGTCGGTTCCCATTAGACTCTCGGTCCTCCGTTCAAGACCGTAGAATCCGCCTAACCCGCAAGGTTTGCCATGCCTCTTGCTTCGAGTACGTCCCTGATCGCTTTCCGCACCACGCTCGCGCTCCTCGTGATCTTCGCCGCCCTTGCGTGTCGCCCGGCAGCCGCCCAGCTGGAATCAGTCGCTGCGGACCCGATCGGGTCGCGACCGCCGTTTGAACCCGTGGGGGAAGCCAGGCTCGCGAAAGCAGCAGCCCAGGTGCGAGATGCCATCGGTCCCCTCCGTCGCCTTCTCGACCGGAGCCGCAGCGGTGCTGGGTGGCGGAAGTATCTCGATTGGAGCGAGCTCGAGCGGCAGTCTACAGCTGGAGCCAAGGTCGATGTAGACACGCTTGTGCGTCTCTATCGGCGGTTTGACTCGGGGGAGAATGGCCTCGAGGCGCCTGAGTTTGCCGCTGTGCGACGCTCTGTCGGCTGGTATCTCGAGGCGGCAGGCACTGCCGGGAATCCCGATGCAGAGAAGGTGTATGCCCAGCGGCTCGATCGCCTGGCTGCCGCGGTGGCTGCGGCGGCCAAGGACGGGACGCCGCAGGCCCTCGACGCCGTTGGCCCGACGCTCGCACGGCTCGAGGAATCGGGGCAGGCTCCCAAGGTCGTCTCCCGCCTTCGCCGCGCCCTCGGCATGCCGAACCTGCTCGTCGAAGTCAAGGAGGATCTCCTTGGCCGAGCCGTCAATAGGGTCGTGGACGAGACAGCGCCGGTGAACGAGGTGATCATGGGCACACGGATCTCAGGCATGGGCCATACGACCGGTTTCGTACTCCTCGACTTCCAGCCCTCCGAAAAGCGGGCCGTGATCGATTTGGTCCTCACCGCGACCAACCACTCGCAGACGCGGGGCACGAAAGGGCCGGTGACCGTGCATACGCTCGGCACGGCTTCGGTCGATGCCCGCAAGCGGATCTTTGTGGATGCAGCAGGCGTCACGTCGAGTCCGGTGGACGCCGACGTAACGGTGTCGACCAAGACAGCCGGAATCGCCGTGAACAAGAAGTGTGGTCAGAAGCTGATTCGGAAGATCGCGAGCCGCAAAGTGGCCCAGATGCAGCCACAGGCGCGGGCGATCTCCCAGCAGCGGGCCCGTGAGCGGGTTCGGACCCAGTTCGAAGCCCAGACCGCCGACGTGCTCCGCAAGGCCGCACGTGACTACCAATTGAAGTTTCGCAAGCGGCTCACGGATCGTGGCTGGTTTCCCGAGGAGCTCCGCATTCATTCCGACGACAATCGCCTGTTCGTCACAGCCCGAAAGTCGCTGGCTGACCAGCTGGCGGCGTTCAGCCAGCCCCCAGCGGTCGCCTCTGCCGCCGTGCTTTCCGGCCGGATCCACCAGTCCTTCTTCAATAACCTCGCTGAACAGGAACTGGCTGGCCGCACGCTCACCAAGGAAGAGCTCGAGAGCGAGCTCGAGAAGGCCGGCCGCAAGATGCCCGAGTCGCTCGAGAGCGAGGCCGACCAGCCGCCGTGGTCGATCACGTTTGCCAAGCGGAATCCGGTGGAGCTTTCGGTTGGGGACGGCACCGTCAAGCTGACGATTCGCGGCAGTCGCTACACCTCGGGCGACCGTGAGTTCGACGCCATGGATGTCTGGGCGAGCTACAAGGTCGAGTCGGAGGCCGGAAAATTCCGCCTCGTCCGCGATGGCGATGTGCAGATCTATCCGCCAGACTTCGTGCCAGGCGGCGGCAAAAAGCTGTCGGTGCAGCAGACCTCGCTGCGCGGAATTCTCCAGAAGCGGTTCAACAAGGTGTTCGACGAGGTCGTCGAGATGAAGCCACTCGAGCTTCCTGGTGAGCTCGAGCGGATCGGCCCGTTGCCCATGGAGCAGCTTGCTTCCCGCAAGGACGGCTGGATCGTGGCCGGCTGGCGGCAGCCTGATGCCGTGGCACCGCCGGCGGTGACGGTCGTCCTCGCGCGGCCATGACGAAAGCGGATCTGCTCAGAGCCATTGATACGGCGCTCGCCGGCCAGTGGCACGATGCCCACGGGATCGTGCAGGCCGACGAAGCCGACTCGACGGCCTGCTGGATCCATGCTGTTCTTCACAAGATCGAAGGGGATGCTGGCAACGCCCGTTACTGGTACCAGCGTGCCGGCCGGCTCGACCGGGTCGGTGACGACCCGCCCTCGGAGCTCGCCGCGATCCGCGACGCCCTCGAGGGGTAGGTCGCATCCGAGCTACGCGATGCTGATCTTCATGGAAGCCCCTCGCGGCAGCGAGGGGACGGCGGGTCATTGGGCGAGCCCGGCTCCGGATAGCCAAATGGTACGGCCTTCTACCCGCAGCCCCCCGGCTAGCGCCGGGGGCTTCTATTCGGTGGAGGCCATGAATG
>CAYZHH010000101.1:9960-11302 GCA_964478275.1 uncultured Candidatus Kuenenia sp. | reverse complement strand
GTTCTCATCAACCACGTGGCCGACCAGTTCCAGCGGGAACAGGGCATCGATCTGCGGAAGGATCCGATGGCCATGCAGCGGCTTCAGGAGTCGTGCGAGAAGGCCAAGAAGGAGCTCTCGACCGCCCAGAGCTCCGACATCAATCTTCCGTTCATCACGGCCGACGCCTCGGGCCCCAAGCATCTCATGCTGACGATCACGCGGGCCGAGTTCGAGCGGCTCACGGATCACCTCATCGAGCGTTGCCGCGGCCCGCTCGTGAAGGCCCTCCAAGACGCGAAGCTCGAGCCGTCGCAGATCGACGAACTGGTCCTCGTGGGTGGCTCGACGAGGATTCCGAAGGTGCAGGAGCTCGTGCAGAAGATTTTTGGGAAGGAGCCGCACAAGGGGGTGAACCCAGACGAGGTCGTGGCGCTCGGCGCGGCGATCCAGGCGGGCGTGCTCGGCGGTGATGTGCAGGACGTGCTCCTCCTCGACGTGACTCCGCTCTCACTCGGTATCGAGACTGAAGGGGGCATCTTCACGAAGCTCGTCGAGCGGAATACGACGATCCCCACCGACAAGAAGCAGGTCTTCAGCACGGCGACCGACAGCCAGACCGCCGTGACGGTGAGCGTGTATCAGGGTGAACGGCCGATGGCGAAGGACAACCGACTCCTCGGTCAATTCAACCTGGAGGGCCTTCCACCGGCGCCTCGCGGAACCCCGCAGATCGAGGTCAAGTTCGACATCGACGCCAACGGCATCCTCAGCGTGAGCGCGAAGGATCTGGGCTCGAACAAGGAGCAGACCGTTCGGATCGAGCAGTCGAGCGGCCTGAACGAGACGGAAATCGAGCGGATGCGGAAAGACGCTGAGGAGCACGCCGAGGAAGACAAGCAAAAAGCTCGGCTTGCCGAGGTCCGCAATCGGTCCGAGGCGCTCTGCTTCCAGACCGAGAAGCTCATCAAGGAGAACGACTCAAAGCTTTCGGCGGCCGACAAGGCCCCGCTCGAAGCGGCGATCACGAAAGTTCGCGAGCTCGCCAAGGGCGAGGATGCTGACGCGATTCAGTCGGCCCATGACGCCCTCGAGCAGGCTGCCCACGGGCTCTCGAAGGTGCTTTACGAGCAGACGGCGCAGCACGGCGGTGCGGCTCCCGGAAGCGACGGCGCGGCCGCTGCTGCCAAGGGCTCGGACGACACGATCGACGCTGAGTTTGAAGTAAAGCAGGACGGCTGATTCTCAATCCCTCTCCCTCTGGGAGAGGGTGGCCGAAGGCCGGGAGAGGGTGGCCGAAGGCCGGGTGAGGGTGCCTGGACCATGGTCGATCGACGCATCGTCCCGCAGAGATTGCACGATT
>CAYZHH010000101.1:0-9860 GCA_964478275.1 uncultured Candidatus Kuenenia sp. | reverse complement strand
GAGGGTGCCTGGACCATGGTCGATCGACGCATCGTCCCGCAGAGATTGCACGATTTTTCCCGTGCACTTCGCCAGGAACCGTCACCTCCCGAGACCATCGTGCGGGCGCTGCTCCGGAGTCGGCGGCTCCTCGATTTGAAGTTTCGTCGCTAGCATCCCGTGGGACCGTTTATTATCGACTTCTACTGCGAGGAGCTTCGCTGGGTGATCGAGATCGATGGTGGGCAGCACAACACGAGCGAAGCCCGTTTGTATGACGAGCAGCACACTCAATTCCTCGAGGGGCGGGGCATGCACGTGAGTCGGTATTGGAGCCACGAGGTGCTCGAGGACAGCGACGCGTTGGTGGAGGGGCTCGCGAGCATCGCCGTGAGGCTTCGCGGAGGGGAAGGCACCCTCACCCCTCTCCCAGAGGGAGAGGGAGATAGGCAATAGGGGCTCGGAGCAAGAAAAGAGGGAGTAGGAGATGGCATTCCGTTTCGACACGTTCACGATCAAGGCACAGGAAGCTGTGCAGGCGGCCGTCGAGCTGGCCGGCAACCGCGGCAACCCGCAGGTGACCCCCGTGCACCTCCTCCACGCGCTCGTGGCCGAGCGGGATGGAATCGTGCGTCCGCTTCTCGAGAAGATTGGCGTCGATCGAGGCCATCTCGAGAAGGTGATCGAGGCCGAGCTCTCCCACATGCCCAAGGTGTCGGGAGGCGCGCAGCCTCAGCCCGACCAGGAGCTCATCAAGATCTTCGAGGCCGCGGCCGGCGAATCGCAGACGATGAAGGACGAGTTTGTCTCGACGGACCATCTCCTCCTGGCACTGGCGAAGACGCCGTCGAAGGCAAAGAACCTCCTCCAGCTTGGCGGGGTGACGGAGAAGGATCTTCTCGCCGGCCTCCAAGCTGTCCGCGGCCAGTCTCGCGTGACCGACCAAAACCCCGAAGAAAAATTTCAGGCGCTCGAAAAGTACGGCATCGATCTCACCCAGCGGGCCCGGCAGGGCAAGCTCGATCCCGTGATCGGACGGGATTCCGAGATCCGCCGTGTCATTCAGGTGCTCTCGCGTCGCACGAAAAATAATCCCGTCTTGATCGGCGAGCCGGGGGTGGGCAAGACGGCGATTGCCGAAGGCCTCGCCCTGCGGATCGTGCAGTCTGACGTTCCGGAGACCCTCAAAGGCCGTCGGGTCATCGCGCTCGATCTCGGCGCCCTGATCGCCGGCACGAAGTATCGCGGCGAGTTCGAGGATCGGCTCAAGGCGATCCTTCGTGAGGTCGAAGCAGCCGCGGGCAATGTGATCCTCTTCATCGACGAGCTCCACACGGTCGTCGGTGCGGGCGCGGCAGAGGGGGGCTCCGACGCGGCCAACCTCCTCAAGCCGGCGCTCGCCCGCGGCGAACTGCGCTGCATCGGGGCAACCACACTCGACGAGTATCGCAAACACATTGAGAAGGACGCCGCGCTCGAGCGGCGGTTTCAGCCGATCATCGTCGGCGAGCCGAATGTTGAGGACACGATCGCGATTCTGCGCGGCCTCAAGCCCCGCTACGAGGCGCACCACAAGGGCGTCAAGATCAAGGACTCCGCCCTCGTCGCCGCCGCCGAGCTGTCTCACCGCTACATCGCCGATCGTTTCCTGCCCGATAAGGCCATCGACCTCATGGACGAGGCGACGAGCCGGATCGCGATGGAGCTCCAGAGTGTGCCGAGCGAGATCGATGAGGTGCAGCGGCGGCTCGTGCAGCTCGAGTTGGCCGCACGCCAGCTTGCCGAGGAGACCGAGGTGCACGCCAAGGATCGCCTCGTTGAGATCGAAAAGGAGTCCACTGAGCTTCGCCGAAAACTCGCGAGCCTTCGCGAACAATGGGAGGCCGAGAAGTGCGGCGTTGGCAGCGTGCAAGAGCTCCGCAAGCAGCTCGACGACGTCGAGCAAGAATTCGAGCGGGCGGGCCTCCAGATCAAGGAGCGGCAGTCGAGCGGGCTTCCCGTTGAGGAGTCGCTCTATCAGCGACTCTACGAGCTCGACGTCAAGCGAAAGGCAGTCGCGACCCGGCTCGAGACCGAGGGCAGCGAGAAGGAGCAGAAGGAATCCTCTGGGAAGGCAGTCAAACGGCTCCTGCGACGGGAGGTTGGGCCCGATGAGATCGCCGAGGTCGTGAGCGCCTGGACCGGGATTCCCGTGACGCGGCTCGTCGAAACCGAACGGGCCAAGCTCCTCGTCCTCGAGGACCGGCTCCATCAGCGGGTGGTCGGCCAGGAGGAGGCTGTGGCGGCCGTCAGCGACGCGGTGCGACGCAGCCGGGCGGGGCTCCAGGATCCCAGCCGTCCGATCGGCTCGTTTTTGTTTCTTGGGCCCACGGGCGTCGGCAAGACCGAACTGTGCAAGGCGCTTGCCGAGGTGCTTTTCGACAGCGAAACCGCGATGGTGCGGATCGACATGAGCGAGTTCATGGAGAAGCACACGGTCGCACGGCTCATTGGAGCACCTCCTGGCTACGTCGGGTACGAGGAGGGCGGCCTCCTCACCGAAGCCGTCCGGCGGCGGCCCTATTCCGTCGTACTCCTTGACGAAATGGAGAAGGCGCACCGCGACGTTTTTAATGTGCTTTTGCAAGTGCTTGACGATGGTCGGCTCACTGACAGCCTCGGCCACACGGTGGACTTCACCAACACCATCGTCGCCATGACAAGCAATGTCGGAAGCCGAGCAATCCAGGAACTCACGGAGGAAGGAGGCAGTGAGCAGGAGATGCGGGACGCTGTGAAGGACGCGCTCTCGGCCCGCTTTCTGCCCGAGTTCCTCAACCGCATCGACGAGACGATCATTTTTCATCCGCTCGACCAGCGGCATATCCGTCGCATCGTGGAGATCCAGGTCCACAGGCTCGTGGCCCAGGCAGCCAAAGCTGGGATCACGCTTACATGCACCGAGGCCACCATCGACGAAGTTGCCAGGCTCGGGTACGACCCGGTCTACGGCGCCCGTCCGCTCAAGCGGGTCATCCAGCAGCAGCTCCAGAACGAGCTCGCCCGCGACCTCCTCGCTGGTGTGTTCCCCGAGGGGAGTCACGTGCAGGTTGATTTCGTGCAGGACGGTTTTGTTTTCGCGAAGGTGGGCTGAGCCTGCTCGCTCGGTGTAGACTCCGCCGGGGCATCGGTCAGCGGACCGAAGCCCGTGAGGACGGGTGGCAGAGCGGTTGAATGCACCGGTCTTGAAAACCGGCAGGCGCGAAAGTGTCTCGTGGGTTCGAATCCCACCCCGTCCGCGTTTGCGGATCAACCTTTGAGTGGAGGCTCGGCCATGGTGATTGGCTCGATGGAATTGCTTCTTATTTTCGCGACGTCGTTCTTTTCAAGCGGCGTCCTTGGCCTACCGCTCTCGGTCCCTCCACTTCCCCGCGATCCGGTGATCGAGCGGGCCGCACCCAACACGTGTCTCTTTCACTTCGAGACGGCTGGCGTTGCCACGCCGGAAGCGAGTTCCAAAAACCTGACCGAGCAGATGCTCGCCGGCGAGGAGATGCGGGAGTTCTTGGGGGAGGTCGGGGCCCAGGTCGTCGGACTTGGACGGCAGGCCATGAAAACGCCTCCCGAGGTGACCGACGCGGTTACGACGCTCATCAAGGCAGTCCTCGCGCGGCCGCTGGCATTGAGCGTCGAACAATTCACACCGCCCACAGACGGAAATCCACCGAAGGCTGTGGCATCGTTTGCGATTCGAGCAGGAGACGCACTCGGTGCGATCGATGCTGCCATCATCGCATTGACCGAGCAAGCTCGCGCGGACGGAGGTCTCGATGGGCATTCGCAAGCCATCGAGGTGGCTGGGAACACGTTTCGCCTCTTCGGCACGCCTCTCGGGCCTTTGACGTGGGGGCCAATCGCAAAAGGGCCGGCTGCCGGCACGTATGTCGCTACGATCGGAGAAGGGGCACTCGAATCCGTTTTGGCTCGGCTCGGGAACGCCAATCGAAAGACACCTGCATGGAAGGCTGATCTCGAGAAGAGAATGCCCCTTGAGCGGCAAAGCACGCTCACCTACTTGAACGCCAGCATGGCGCTCGAAATTCTGTTGAGTCTTCCGATCCCGGACCGCGACCGCTTCCTGGCCGTCCTCGATGCGACGGGTATCGCCGGGATTGAGACGATTGGTGCTCGATCGGGCATGACCGCCGAGGGCATCGTGTCGTCGATGTGCCTCGACTTCGACGGCGAGCCGAAAGGGCTCTTTGCGAAGCCAACCGCGGGCATCGGGCCTGAGAAGCTCGCCCGCGTGCCCGCTGGCGCCATCATGGCTCAGGCCTGGTCGCTCGACCTTTCGAAGTCGCTGGCGTTGCTCCTCGACATCGTAGCCGCGGGCGACCCGCAGGCCGCTGATGACATGCGCGAGGGCCTCGACCGGTTTCGGGCCGTTGCCGGATTCGATTTCGATACGCACCTCCTGAAGACGCTCGGCCCCGACTGGACGATCCTCTCAACGCCCGCGCCCGGGGCGATGCTCCCCGCCATTGCTGTCGTGGCGGGAGTCCGCGACCGTCCGGCGTTCGCCACGATCCACAAGGTTCTCCTCAGCATGCTTCGTGGCGTGACGGCCAACACCGATGTTCGCGCGAACGTCCGCGAAATTTCATACCGCGGCAACACGCTGTTCTGCCTCGAGCTCATCGGCGATGAAATCACTTTTCCGATCGAGCCCACCTGGTGCCTCACCGACGACAGTCTCATCGTGACGCTCTCTCCGCAGCTGATGAAGACGCTCCTCTCCCGCGACCCCGATGATGGTGGCATCGGCGCATCGCCCGCGGTCGCGACCGCTCTTGCCGCCGGAAAGCCGACTTTCGTGGCCACGACCGATCCGGCGTGGCACTTCGGAACCCTCTGTGGTTTCTATGAGTTTGGCGTGCCGTTGGCCCGCGGCCTGCTCGCCAAGCAGGGGCTGGAGTTTGACCTGCCGCAGCTCCCCGCGTCGTCGGCGATCACACCATTCCTGCGGCCGAGCGTGACCGTGATCCGCCACGACTCTGCAGGAATTCTCCTCGAGACGACCGGGACAATGCCGTTGATCGGCGGCGGCTTCCTTGGTGCCTCTCCCTCCTCCGCGCCGATCCTCGTCGCCCTCCTTCTGCCGGCACTCTCCGCTGCTCGCGAAGCAGCCAATCGTTCACTTGTCGCGAACAACGTCAAACAGGTGCTTATCGCCCTCGTGATGTACGAAGCCGACAACGGCAGCTTTCCGTCTCAGGCCATCTGCGACAAGCAGGGAAATCCGCTGTTGAGCTGGCGGGTGGCGATCCTGCCGTACCTCGACGAGCAGGAACTCTACGAGGAATTCAATCTCGACGAGCCATGGGATAGCGAGCACAACCGTGAGCTCATCGGTCGGATGCCAATGGTTTTCGTGAGCCCGCTTACCGCCGCTGACGAGACCCAAAACGGCCTGACAACCCTCCAGGTACTCTCTGGCCCGGGCACACCGTTTGCAAAGCCAGCGACGGGGATTCGAGCCGCCGACGTGAGCGACGGAATGAGTAACACCCTCGCGGTCGTCGAGGCGGTGCCAGAAGCCGCCGTGCCATGGACCAAGCCTGCCGACATCGCGTTCGATCCAGACGTGCCACTCTCGGGCGTCGGCAATCCGCGGCGCGCCGGGGGTATCTTCGTAGCCGGTTTTATTGACGGCCATGTCCAGGTGATCCCGCCCGACATCGACCCCGACGTATTCAAGGGTCTTGTCACGCCGGCGGGTGGCGAACCGGTGCGCATGCCATGAGGTCGGTTTCCTGGCAGCGATGACCGACCCCTCCGACAAGACCAGCTCGGCCCACGACGTGCTCGCCATCGAGCAGGCGCTGCGGGCATCCGTGCCTGAGGCCGTCTTTGCCTCACCACGGGTCGTCCGTCGGATCATCCGTGCGGATCTCGAGTTGCCCCTCCTCTGGGCCAGGGTGCCACACCGCGACAGCATCGCCTTGGCGCCGGAGCGACTTCTCGAGCTGGCCGATGACGTGTGGGCCATGCCTCCCGTGCTGCCCGAGACGATCCTCCTGATTGCCCGCCCGGATCGCGATCGCTTCACCGCCAGCAACGGGGCAGAACTTCTCCGCGAGTATTGGCGGCTGCTGTACCACGGCTGCCTCGATATCGCCGCACGGAAAGCGGTCGCCAGCCGCGCCGCCACTGGCCGTGACCTGGTAGCGCTCGTGGACCGTATCGGAGGGGCCGCCGTTGAAGAGGCCACGGCCGTGCTCGCCCACGAGGGCCTGCTGCGTGACCGAAGAAGCACACGAGAGGCCGTTGCGGAGTTCATTGCCACGTACCTCGAGCTCGACGCCTTTGCGCCTGAGCTTGTGCCGATCTGGTTTCCAGCTGTCGATGACCACGTGGCGATCACCAAAGTCTTTGCTGACATGGTTCAGCCCCGCGATCTCCTCGTGCGGACGCGACCGGGATCCCTCGCCGATCATGTGCCTCGCCCGTCGCAGGCGGTCAGCCTGCGCCGTCGACCGGGCCGCAGCAGCATGCCCGGCCGCCTCGCTCGATTCACGACGCGGTCACTTCGCCGGCGAGCGGCGGTGGCTGCACGCCGCGGCAACGACGTACGGGCCGCGTTGCTCGAGTGGCGGCTCGGTCAGCTGGCCAGTGACGACGGAGGTGTCCGGGAGGCCGCTTCGCGGAGCGTCTCTCGGACGATTGCACGACTCGGCGCACGGATCCACGCCGCTATCGGCAGTCGCGGCACGTCGCCTGCCGAGACCGAGCGTGTCGTGGCCGGCCTGCTTGACCTGGCCGCCGGGTCGGCCTGGAGCCAGGCGGCGCGCCTCCTCTACGATCTCCAGAAGGCATGCATCGATTCGGAGCGTGCGAGTTTCCGGACGCAACTCCTCTCGTGGGCGTTCACGTTGGGACGAGTGCCGCTCGTCCGGCCCCTCCCCAACCAGCGCGTGGCCCTCGTGCACCGCCATGTGGCCACTGCGTACCGGCGGCTTCCAGCCCTCGGGCTTCCAGACGACCTTCCAACGTTGACGGCGATCGTCGAATCCGGCCTCGACACAACCGAGCGGACGCTTCGCGAGCGGCTCGGGCCTCTGATTCGCGAGGCTTTTCATAGCGCCGGATTCATTCCGGCGTGCGTCGTGGAGGAGGCTGCCTTCGACAAGCTCGTCGATGACCTCCTCGACGACATCTCCGCACGAGGCTTCGAGTCATTTGGCAATGTTCGTGATGCGGTGTCTCGCGGGCAGGTGAAGCTCCCAGACATTTCCAGCGTGGCCGAAGTGGTCCGCGGCGATCCCCTGCTCAAGGCCAATCGCAATCTTGCCGAGGCGCTCGACGGCGCCTACCGACGGGCGCCGTTCTATCTCTTGGCGATGCAGCGACTGAGTGCCCTCGCGTTCGGTGCCACGGTCGGGCGGGCCATCACGCTCCACGGCCTCCTGCCGTTTGGGGGAGCCTGGGTGTTGTGGCAGGGACTCGAACATGTCGTGGAACCCCTCACACGCTATTCGCTTGGCACTCCAGTCCACATCTATAGCCACACAGCCGTTGTCATCACGGGCATCGGCATCTGGCTTCTCATGCACGTGCCGGCGGTTCGCGCTGCGATTGAGGAAGGACTTCGGGCACTCGGAGCGCTCCTCCACATGACCTTCGTCGTATTGCCGAGGCGGCTTCTCCGGCTCCCGGCGATCGAACATTTCCTCAGGAGCAAGCCCGTACGCATCTTTCGCCAGTATGCCTGGAGCCCGCTGGTGGTCACCGTGGTCACATGGCTCCTGTTGCCCCACGGTGGCTCGTGGCTCTCGCGGAGTACGTCATGGCTGCCGGGCGCGGTGTTTGCGGCAAGCGCCCTTGTCCTCAATTCACCGCCGGGCCGGGCCATGCAGGAGCGGATCCTCGAGACGATCGGGCGGGCGATCTACCAGCTCCATGTCCACCTCATCATCGGGCTCATCACACTGATTGTCGATGTCTTCCGGCGGGCGATGGATGCCGTCGAGGGAATGCTCTATGCCGTGGATGAGCAGCTCCGATTCCGCACCGGCGAGTCGCGGCTGGCGCTTGGCGTGAAGGCGGTCCTCACCACGCTCTGGTCGGGTGTCGATTGGTTCGTGCGATTCTGTGTGACGCTTCTCATCGAGCCACAGATCAACCCGATCAAGCACTTTCCGGTCGTCACGGTCTCACACAAGCTGTTCGTGCCGATGATTCCGATGGCGGCTTCCAATCTCACCGCCGCGACAGGCATGGAGAAGAAGCTCGCGCTCACCACGATGACGTTCATCTCGACGACGGTGCCCGGAGTCTTTGGCTTTCTGGCGTGGGAGCTCAAGGAGAATTGGCGGCTCTATGCTGCCAATCGTCCGAGAAACCTCAAGCCGGTTGCCGTCGGGCACCACGGCGAGTCGATGCGGCGACTGCTCATTCCGGGTTTCCACTCAGGGACGATCCCGAAGCTCTTCGCGAAGCTGCGGCGACAACGTAAGGGCAGAGGAGGCCCCGTATCGACACGGCCGAGTCGAGCCGAGGAAGAGCTGGCGGAGCTTGGTCACCGTATTGCCGAGGTTGTGGAGGACGAGTGCCTCGGACTGCTTCGCCGAACGCGGGCCATGGCGGACGTAGCGATCCACGTCACGAGCATGCGGCTGGCGACGAACCGAGTGGCGATAAGCCTCGCTGCCGGTTCCGTTGGCCCCGAGGCCATACGGCTCGAGTTCATTCAGGGCGGGCGGACGCTCTCGAGCCGTCTCGTGCATGCTGGATGGCTCACCCTGCTCTCCGATGATCAGCAGGGTCTGGTGCGGAGGGCACTTGCTGGCCTCGACTGCCTCTTCGGTGTGGACTTCACGACACGAGACGACGATGGGGTCAGTGAGTCCGTTCCCGTCGAAGGAATCGCGTGGTCGACATGGCGGGACGCGTGGGAGCGGGATCGCGTGGTCGTGTCGGCGAGCCCGCCTACTCCTTCGGCGTGATCTCGACTCCAAGGCCATCGACCCACTGCTTGTCTTCTTCGGTGTAGTAGAGGTACGCCCGGCTCGCCGGCCCGCTGAAGGTGCCCGGGACGGCAGCGATGAGACTCACCGACAGATTCCAGTTCACGCTGAACCAAGACAGATCGTGTGTTCACCCGGAAACAGCAGCTCGTCGATCACGGGGAGGTCGATCGCCCCTTGCATGTCCACACCAAAGGCTACGGGGTCGCCGATGCGGTGGCCGTCCACCACGAGCTCGAGCGTGCCTGGGGCCTTGGGACGGGCCCGTGATTCGTCGTACGCGACGATCGCCTTCACGGCCAGCACCGCGAGCGCCGTCGTCTCGATCGAAAGGGCCTCACCGCTGCTGCCGACGATTGACGTGGTCGCTCCGCTGAGCGAACCGTCGTTCTGCTGGACACCAGCCAGTCGGTCGAGGAGACGCCTGGCGGCCGCCTTCTCATCGGCAAGCACCGTCACATTGGCCGCAAGCGCTGCGGCATAGGTGTTCTTCGACTTCTCGCCGCCATCGATGGCAAAGGCAATTTCCTTCTCGAGGCCTTTCTTCACCCCCGCGGCGAGGAGCGCCCAGGTGTCATAGGCCGAGGCGCAGTCGGCGTCGGCTAGCCAGGTGTGGAGTGTGTGGGTCTTGCGGGCATAGCCACCGTTTCCATCTCGCTGCGCGAGCAGCCAGGCACGAGTGCGTTCGAGCATGGCGGGATCGACCGGCCGCGAGCCAGAACATCTTCACTCCGGGCGATGAGCTTGGGATCGACGCCCTGGTGGCTCTTGAAGTAACGCTGGGCCATCACGAGCGGGTAGGTCGTCGAGCTCGTCTGCTCGAAGCAGCCGCACGGCTCGCGAATAAGCGCGGCGAGCGCTTCGTTCATACTGGCC
>CAYZHH010000100.1:0-11364 GCA_964478275.1 uncultured Candidatus Kuenenia sp. | reverse complement strand
GAAGATCGTGCTCCCGCATCCCGTGGCCGATACGGCGAGGCTTGATGGTCGGGTCAAACGCAACGCCTTCCGCAGCAAACATGGTTCCTGGGCCAGTGACGGCTGCATAGCGAGTGAACGTGTCCGCTGGTGCGCCAGCGGGGTGGTCTGTGTAGACGGTTGGCATCGGGTCGAGCAGTTGCTTGTTGTGAGGGCCATCCCAGGGTTCGTCGAACTTGTATCGGTCGTAAATCGCTCGAAGGGACCGATCATCGAAGAAGGGGAGGATCAACACACGCCAGCTATGCCACGGACGCCCATCGGGCCCATTCAACACGGCTGGCGGAAAACAAGCGCGCGTTCCCTTGTAGCCGTGGAGAGCTTTGGCGATCGCCGCAAGGTTCTGCGCTGAGCGGTCCGCTCGCGACGACTCCGTGGGCTCCGCTTTCGCTTTTACGGCGGCGGCTGACGGCCGGGCTCTCGGTGCCGGTCCCTCCTCGAGCGTCACCATATCCGGGAGCCCCTGAATTTGCTCGGATGTCGAGTGCGGCGGCCGGATCAAGAAAATGCGTTTGCCGATCGAAATCTTGCCTTCCAATCCACGGCCAACTTCGCCGACGATTACGCCATCTGCCAAGACCTCGGTCACTTTGACCGGCACGAGCTTGGCGTCGCGCAAGTCCTTCCACGTGCCGCGGACCACGCCCAGATACAGCCCTTCAGCGACCGGGCCATTCGGCGGGATCTCCGCACCCGGCTTCCCCTTGGGAGCGGGGGCCAACCGGTGTTCTGTTGACTGCACAAGTGCGAACCGGTTTCACCCGATTCCGGAGGAACCGGACTCCAGGAACGCATCCGCCTCGGGCAACCCCGAGCCGCCAGGGAGGTCATTCTCGAGGATGACCGAGATGACATGCTCCGCGACGAGCTTCGCTTCCCTGTGACAAGTCACTCGGTGGGCGGCAACTGAAAGCGGCCTGCGACGATGCCCGCGACAGTGATGTCTTCGTCGAGCGTCTCCCACCGAAGCGCCGTACCGCCGACTTCCAGTCGCACGTCGGCGAGCACTTCGACCGAAGCGTCCCGTAATCGACGAAACCGATTGGCCGGAAACCCGATGACCCGCTGATCGGTGAGCTCGACATAGATCATCCGCTCACGAGCCCACGCCTGCACGGCAACCGCTTCAGTCTCCTGATGCGTGATACTTCATTGTATTTCTCCAAGAAGAGGTCGCTGTGCTCGACGACAAGTCGTTCCATGGCCCTGACAACTTGCGGAGAAACACCGCGGTTTCGAGCCACACCTGGCGGGCTCAGCCACAACTTGCGCTCACCCTCGAGACAACCGACGTGGATGTGCGGCGGCGCTGATCCTTCGTCTGAACAAAAGTGGAATCAGAAGCTCCCCACTCGTAGCACCGTAGGCATCGTTTCAGCGTATTTCGGCGCTCATCAGCAAGCACATGGCGCGCTCGATCTCGACACTGCGATAAATGACGGTGCCAGCTACTCGAGCCTTGGCATAGCCGTTCTGCCCGGTGTGGAAGAACCGGCCTACGACACCGAGATCCCAGACCGCATGCGGCACGGGGAGCCCCGAGCGCGTCACGCGGCGTGTTTCGTTGCCATGTCGTCACGCATCAGCCGGGCACGGAGATCGACCGTCTGCCCGCTGAGCATCGGCGTCGTGCGCCGCGCGTCGCTAATCAGCGACAGGATGTTGGCGACCACCTGGTCACCCTTGATGTGCCCGTTGCAGATGTCTTCGATCAGGTCGCGCCGCAAGACCACGAGGCGCTCGTGCAGATAACTCGTCAGCTCACCGGGGTGGCTCGGCAACGCGGCGTCGAGGCTCGCGCCGCCCGCGATCTGTTCGATGCTCCGGATCTCGGCATAGTAATCGGCCGGCTTGCGATTCTTCCTTCTCCGCAGCAGTCCGTAGAGCGACAGCGCCCCCGCACTGAACGCGCCAAAGAAGCTCAGCCCGTTGCTCGCCCACGCCGCGACCGCAGCGATTGCCAGGGGCTTGTCCCGATCGAAGTACGCCTCGGCCTCGGGATGAATCGCAAACGGAGTCGCCAGATCACGCGGCGAGCGCGGCAGTATTCGCCGCGCGAACTCTCCTTCGAACAGCGTTTTCATGAATGGCCATACCGCCCGGGCAGGCACGTCCCGTCGGGCCACGACCAGCAGCCTCACGCCGATCGTCTCGCAGTCTGTTTCCGGGTAGCTCGATTGCGCGAAGTAGGAGCGCGCCGGGATCGTATGGGGCTCCAAAAACTCGCGCTCGATTATGGTCGTACGGGCACTACTGTCCTGCAGGGTATCGAGCAGAAACGCCCGCGTGGCCGGTAGCGGTACAACTCGGTAGTCAGTCGCCTCCACGAGCGACTGCACCACCATCGACGGCATGCTCGCCAGCACGATCAAGCAATCGGGCATCTCGGCAACGAGCGCGTCGCGTTGTGTCGCGTCGGCTTGGAGGATGGCTCGAGCCATGGCGTGCAATTCATCCTTGCCCAGCTCCATAGCAATGACATCCCCCGGTCCCGCTGCCGACGATGGCGTGAGCCGCGCGAACTTCAGAAACTCGCGGGCCAGCAACCACTCGGTGGTCCCGCGCTCGCCAAGGTTCACGCGCTTCCCGCGGATGATGTCGGGGAACGGGCGATCGCTGGCCATATCGCCGCGGATGAGGAAGTGAACCGCCTCGAGCTGCGTCGCGCCGAGCACCATGATCTCGTCGTCGTCAGGCACCTTGACGCCGCTGCTCACCACGGCCGCGTCCAGCTTGCCAGCCTGCAGCAGCTTCAGGCATTCTTCCGTGCCCTCGGCGGGTACCAGGTCGATGGCGAGGCCATGGTGCGCCGCCTGCTCGCAGAGGTACGTGGTGACGGCGTGACGGCGGGTGCCGTCGGGACCGGCGCTCATCCGCAGCGTCGGCAGCTCGGGAGCCATGAACAGCCGTGTCACCAGCACCAGGCTGATCACAGCGAGCCCGGCGCTCCCCAGGGTGATCCAGACACGCATCGTCAGGCAGCGACGGACGATAGTGATCATGGCTGCGGCTTCATGACTTGGATGCGAACGTGCGCGTCAGGCGGCGCGGCGGCCGCGGGCGATGGCGGGGGGCGGGCCGGCCGAGGCGGTGCGGCCGCGGGAAAAAAGCTCGGCATGACCGCCGTCGCGGTGGAGCAGGCGAAGCAGGCCCGCCACAAAACCGTCGCCAAAGCGATGACGGCGACCGTAGATCACTAGCTGGCTCGGATTCAGAAACAGCCGCGAGTGGCCGCCGGCGATCATCGACCGATGGAAGGTGGCATGCTCGAGGTCGTCTTCGGAATAGGTGCCAGCGGCATAGGCTGGCATCGCATAGATGCCGAGGCCACCGAAGCAGCATGTGACCGGAACAAGCGGCGTGCCGCGGTCGTACAGAAAATGGCTCGCCACCCGGGTCGAAAGCGGCGTGAGATGGGCGTCAAACCGCAGGGCCCAGGTGTCGTACTGACGCAGGGCGTTCATTTGAAGGCCGTCGCGACGACAGATGAGGCCATTGGCCCCGACAAAGTCCCAGCCGGTGTGACCAAAGCTGCTCGCGATGCCGTCGATGCTGAAGCCGCCTTGGATGTCACAATCGATGACGATCGCGGCGTCAAAAGTGTTGCACTGGGTAAGGACTTCTTGCTGGCATCGGCGGCGATACCTCGCCATGCGGGCGGCACGGGCCAGGCAGCGGGTCGTTGGATTGACCGGGTCGGCAAGCACTTCGGTGACGAGCTGCACTCGCCGGTTGCCACGAGCCCAGCGGACAAGCTCGCGCCGAGTGTCATCGGTCGAATCGTTCTCGTAGATGATGACCGAATAGTCGGCAAAGCAGCGGCCAAGGTTCTCGATTCGGTGGATCGTCAGCGGCAAGACGCGGCCGATATTGCGGGCAAGACCCGTGATCGCGACGCGGGTCTCGGCCATCACCGCATAGCCGCGGCGACAGGCTGCGTAGTACGTCTCGGCATGAACTGCCAGAGGCGGGAAGGCATGCTCGGGAAAGACCGGCCCCGTAAAATCGGCTGAGTCGAGCGATGGTGGTGACGGGCGGAAGAGCTTCATCGTTGCGAGTCTCCCGCAGCGGGCGACGTTCGACGCCGGGAGGCCATCCCGCGGCGTGCCAGCCGGCGCATGCTGCGAAGCGGACCGCGCAGCGAGCCACCACGATGGACGACGGCAGCTGCGGGTGTGAACCGCTCGGGTCGCGCGGAGTGCTCAACGGTGTGACCGGCAGCAGGTGAGCCGTGGTCAAAGGGCCACGCATCCACGAGCGCGAGATAGCGGCGAGCCTGGAGGCGAGAATCCCACTCGCGCTCGGCACGCTCGCGAGCCTCGATACCAGCCGCCGACACGAGATCGCGATCGAGGGCGATCCGCTCGAGCACATCAGCGGTGGCAGCCGCATCGTCAACCGGAACGAGCCAGCCGTGCACGCCGTCTTGAACCATGTCTGGAATGCCGCCGGTCGCGGTGCCGACAACCGGCCGACCGCAGGCCAGCGCTTCCATGACCGTGTTGGGCAGGTTGTCTTCGCGGGCCATCGTGAGGTACGTGTCGCAGGCATGGAGCGCCTCGATCACGCCGGCTTCATTGAGGCTGCCCAGGCCATGGCACGGGACGCCAGGAATCGTGAGCTGCCCGGCACCGTAGGTGAGGACGATCGGGGGCTCGCAGCCCTGCGCGGTGAGCTGTGCCGTTGCTCGCGATACCGCGTCGATCGCGACATCCGTTCCCTTGCGGTGCTCGGCCAGTGACACGCTGCCAAGCAAAATACAAAAACGGTCGAGAGGGAGGCCGAGCCGGCGGCGTGCTTCGGCGGCATCACCGGGCCGATAGCGGTCGAGATCGATGCCGTACGGGATCACGCGAACATCGTGGGCGGTCGGATCAAACACGCTCGAATGAGCAAGCTCGTCGGCCAGCCACTGGCTCGGCGTGATGAAGACCAGCGGGAGGCCAGCCAGGCGGCGACGGGCGCGGGCGAGGCTCCGCATCGGCAAGTCGCGAAGCGCGTCGGTGAGCTGGGGGCAAGCCATGCACTGGCCGATGAACCCGCGGCAGCCAGCGGCGTAGTGACAGCCGCCGGTGAAGGCTCGCATGTCGTGGAGCGTCCAGGCCACCCGCTTGCCACTTTCGACGAGTCGACGGATCCCGGCGGCTGCGAGGAATCCAGCGACCCAGTGGACGTTGACAAAGTCGGCAGCGGCCACGGTCGGATGGCCCGAGACATCCCAGCTCGGCCAATCGGCAGTAAACAGCGTGTTTGAGACGTCGGTGCGCCCATGCTTGATCGCTCGGCGGATCGTGCGATCGAGCCGCCGCTCACGGGTCGTCGCGGGTGGGCAATCGTTCCGCGTGACGATATCGACAGAGATTCCGTGGTCCCGCAGACCAGCGACCAGCCGCTCCATCGCGATGGAAGCGCCACCGGAATGGCCGGCCTGCGTCGATACGCACGCAATGCGCGGGTTCTTGGTGGTGTCGCACGGCCCGAAATCTTCGTGTGATGGGCTCATCATGACCGCACCCCCTCGACGTAGAGCGAGTCGGGCTTGCGGGGGCAACCTGTGGTGTCGGTGTCGAGGCCGGCGTCCACAAAGCCAGCGATTCGCGACGTCGCCGCCTCCGTCTGAAAGACCTCTCGAAAGCCTGTTTCCTCGAGCAGCGACGCGAGTGAAACGCGGTCGTACATCCAGCGGTGCCGCTCGCCAGACCCTGCAAACCTTGCCGCCGCGCGAGGCGTGGCCGGTTCGGCTTCGAAGATGGTATCGGGGTCGAGCGGGTTGCGTCCTGCCGACTCACGGGCGGCGGTGACGGCCGCCATGCCAGCAGACGCCTCCTCACCGAGACGGTCCACGACAAACTCGCGGCAGGGCACCGGGTCGCACGACCAGAAGCGTCTCATGAGGCCGCCGGATGTATCGCGGACGAGTTGGTCGAGGAGCTCGATCGTCATCCAGCGGTGCTCGTCACGGCTCTGAGCGCTGCGGCTCGTCGCGGCTCGGTCGAGGCTTGTCAGATACGCCCGCGCGATGCCCTCGAGGTCGGGCACGACGATCCGCACCACGCCACCGGGCCTAAGCACGCGGAAAATCTCCGCCACAAGCCGACGGGCGTCCGTCGCGGCCAGGTGTTCGAGCACATGCGACGCGTAGACGGCGTCGCATGTCTCACTGTCGAAGGGCAGCTTCTGACGGACGTCAACGGCAAGGACGTCGGAGGCGTCGGGGATGAGGTCGCAGTTGGTCCAGTCGGGGTGTCGGCGGCGACCACAGCCGAGGTTGACCAGCGGCTGCGGGGGCCGACGAAGCTGCGGACGCGATGCAAGGAGGCGGATCATGGTGAGGCACTCGGCGCGGCAAGCCGCCTGTCAGGGATCGAGCTTCACGGCCATGCGGCCGGTGTAATCGATGCGGGAGAGCAGAAGCCGCGCCTTCGTGGTGTCGATGTATTCGTCCACGGCGCGGCGGGCGCCCTGCCAGTGACCGTAGTCGTCGATGATGAGGACACCCCCGACAGCGAGCCGTGGGTAGAGATGCTCGAGCTCGTGCCGCGTCGATTCGTACCAGTCGGTATCGAGTCTGAGAATCGCGATCTGCTCGGGGGCGTGCTGGGGAATCGTCTCCTCCACACGGCCAGGAACAAAGTGGACGAGGTCTTCGGGATAGCCGGTCGCGAGGACGTTGGCCCGCACGTCGTCGAGCGTGGCGTAGCACCAGGTGCCGCCGGTCTGGCGATCCTCGGCGGCCAAGAGCTCCGCGGCATCGGTGCCGTGAAGGTCGCGGTCGGCTTCGGCCGGCGGGGGCATCCCTTCAAAGGTGTCAAAAAGATGGAGCCTGCGGCGATCGCCACACTCGAGGAGCGTGAGGGCCGCGGCCATCATGCTGCCGCCCCGCCACACGCCGCATTCGACGATGTCGCCGGCGATCCGGTGCTTCGTGATATGCCGCACGGCGTCGCGGAGCGCGAGAATCCGCTCGGGGCTTGTCATCGTGAAGGGGCGAACGGTCTCGATGACGGTGCGGGCTTCGTCGTCGAGATCAGGCGGGAGCGGAGCCGGTTTGTGCCGGCGTCGCGATCGGAAAAGAGAGGGCATCCGCATGGCTGGCTGTCTTCGGAGGAAGGGGCCTCGGGCCACAGGGACTCATCGGCAGTCCATCCGAGGCCAGGCCGGGACTCTTCCCAGATGGCGACCGCTGGCCGCAAGCCCAGCGATGGGTAACTGCGGAGCGAATACGGCACTCACCGTCATAAAAGCCCCTCGCGCGAGCGTGGGGGACGGCGGGCCCTTGGCGGGCCCATTCCCCGGTCAGCGCAAGCTTCGTAGCTTGCCGATGACGAGTGCCATGAGAGCGAAGCCGCAGGCGATGGGAAACGCCGGCCCGAGCCTGTTGGCGAGTGTCTCCCCTTCGAGGAGCGGCACGTCGGCTACGAGCACGCCTTCGATGCCGAGTGGGAGGGAGGCCGTGATCCGGCCTGCGGCATCGATCACGCAGGTCTCGCCCGTGGAGCTACAGCGAACAAGCATGCGGCGGTTTTCGATGGCCCGGCTTTGGCCGAGCAGGCGGTGCTGCCTGAGCGTGAGGGGATTGGCGAAGGCCGCGCCGTGGATGAGCGCGACCAGCACGTTGGCCGACTCACTCACGAGCGACGAAGCGGCCGAGGGAACCATGTCTTCGTAGCAGAGCAGCGGCCCGATACGGGCCTGGCCAGATGGAATCACGGTGGCCTCGTTGCCTCGGTCGTATCGTGTCTCCATCGGAAAGAAGAGCCGCAGCTCGGGCACCACATCGGCCCACGGCACATACTCTCCAAACGGCATGAGGTGGCGCTTGCGATAGCTCCCTGTCAGTCGCTCGTCGGCGTCGATGAGCATCGCTGCCTGGAACATCTCAGTTGGCCGCTCGCGGAAGCCCCGATAGATGCGGCCTCCAAGAAGCAGCGGGCAGGTGGGCTCGGGGAGTGGCCGCAGACCACGCTTGGGATCTCGTGAACGGCGAACCACCGTTGCCTCGTCCGCAAATGAATCGAGGCCCTCTTCATAGAAACCGCCACTGCATTCGGGCCAGACCACGAGGTCAAGCGGCGGGCCGCTTCCGCATGCCTCGCGCGCGAGCCGCCTGAGCGTATCGATGCCGCCCTCCGTGTCGGGGTCTGCCTGGACGAGTGCCATGCGGATCGTCGGGGCCGCCGCCAAGCGAGTATCGACGATCCGCATCGCGATCGCCCCATACACAAGATTGGCGATCGTGATCACGACCGCAGCGATCGCGATGGTCGGCATGCGCCCAGCGGGGCGACCAGCGGCGAGGCTTGCGACCGCAAGGATCGTTCCAACGATCGCGAAGAACGTGAACGTGGGGCCCTCGGGGCCGACGAGGGCGGCCGACTGCACCGTGACCGGCCAGGCGAGTTGGGAATAGCCAAACTTCCACGGAAACACCGCGGGCGCCAGGGACTCGGTCACAACCGCCACGAGTGCCGCTGGCAGCCAGGCCGTGCGGAAGTCACTGGCGACACGCCCCGCCACCCAGAACGGGAGCGCGAGGCGACACGCGTCCCAAAGAATGATCGGCGCCGCGAACAAGAACCCGACGAGCGCGCTGGACTTCGTGGCGCCCGCGAGCGCTTCAGGCGTCCAGTGAAACGCCAGTGCGATCGCCAGGATGGATGCCACGAGCACGGCTGCCTCGACCCGCCATCCCCGCCGCCCTGTTACAAGGGCAAGCCCGGCGGCAATGCCGAGCCAGCCAGCCGGCACGCAGTCTTGCCAGAGCCAGGGCACGGCCGCGAGCAGAAGACTGCCGACGATCGCCACCGCCCACGCCAGCCCGCGGGGGAGTCCGATGGGAGGGCGTTCGGGATTCTCGTAGCGACCGTGCGCTTGGAAGGTCATAAAAGCCCCTCGCGATAGCGCGGGGACGGCGGGTTGTCGGGCGAGCCCGCTGGTGGTTGCAGACGGGACGGCATTCCACCCGCAGCCCCACGGCTAGCGCCATGGGCTTTTATGTTGCCGAGGCCTTGGAGGGCCGTGCACCACCGAGCGGAGGCTCGGCTAGGCCGCCGGGGGCATGAATGCCCCGCCGGCCGTGAAGCTAAAACTTCACGCCGGCCGGTGCCCCAACGAGCGTTGCCGTGGTGAAGTCTTGCTGGGCCCAAAGATAGATCGTCTTGAACTGACGGGTGTTGAAGTTTCGCACCTTGTTGACAACTTCCGGGAAGTCGGGATCGGCGGCGATCGCCGTAAACGCCCCGGCCTTCACCTTGAACTGAGCGATACCGTTGGGGGCGACGACCATCGCCCCTTGCTGGAGCTGCTGGAGCGTGGCGTTGCCGGTTTTGGAATTCACCGCGACGGGGTCAAAGCCGACGTTCTTCATGCGGACGGGGATATTCGCTCCGCCGCCAGCAAACACGGGGATGGCAAACGCCAAGGCCACAGCGAATGCCGCAACGAAACGAGAGGTTTTAGAGATCATGGGGTGGGGGGCTCCTGACAACGAAAGAATGAAAATATGGAGCAATCGACTTGCGAGGCTCCATCGTAGCGGACATTTCAATGGGGTCAAAACATTGGTATTCGGTGAAATGCTGGTGTTTGAGGGGACTTGGGGGCCTTACGGAATCGCACCAGCGGCCTCGCCGCCCGCCTTCGTGCAGACGGCGATCAGCACCAGTGGATCGGTGTGGTCGGCCATGAACGATACGTGGGCATCCCCATACAGCCCGTGGACGCCGCCGAGGTGGTTACTGCGAAAGCCATCCACGTCGGGTGTATTCAGAACGGGTGAGTTGTGCAGGAAGCAGTTGGTGCCGCACGCCCACTGGGCGTTGCCGATCCTCGTGTGGGTCTCCACGTCGGAGACGCCACGGTCCACGCCCTCGCTGACAACGAGCGTGCGTGAGAGGCCGTCACTCGCTTCGGCGGCTCGGCAAGGTCGCGGACTCTCCTCATCCGTCGCATAGAGGATGCCGCCGTGAGCCCAGCCCGCCGGCCGGGTGTCGTCCTCGGCCAGAAGGACGGCAGTGCCCATCACGCCACCGTAGTCCTGCTTCCCAGGGTAGCTCTCGATCCCACTCGGGCAGAGATACACCGGGACGACGGCGTCGGCGATGTCGAGGTTGGTTTTGTGGTTCCAGGCGAGGGCATAGTTGATGCGGCTGGCAACGGCTGCCTCCTCGAGAAACGGGAGGATGAACGAGCTCCAGGCATGGTTGCGGCCAGAAAGGGCATCGTTGCCCGGCGGGAAGGCACGGCGGGCCGACTCATAGTTGAGAAGAGCCACCCCCATCTGGCGGAGGTTGTTGCTGCAGGCTGACCGCCTGGCCGCCTCGCGGGCCGACTGCACGGCTGGGAGCGTCAGCGAGACAAGCGTGCCGATGATGGCGATGACCGCCAGGAGCTCGACGAGGCTGAACCCCGCCCGCTGAGAGCCCGCTTGAACCAGTCGTGTCGTATCCACGTGTCGTCCTCGCTGAACGGCCGCTGCCACCGCCTGAAAAAGGATACGGCCGCGGGCTCGAGGGGTCCACTCTTGGGCATCCCTCACACGGCCACAATCTCTTTGCGGGTCTTCCAGCCGGTGCGGTCGAGGACATAGCCCTCGCCGGTAATCCCTTCGAGCGTGCTGAGTCGCGGGAAAAAAAGTGGCCCTTTGTAACTCTCGCGAAGCTTCCAGGTGCGGACAGCCGAGGCGTGGTGATGCCAGGTGTGGATTGTGAGCGCCGGGTTTGCGATCGTCACGCCCGCGGCGTGGGCCTCGTAGGCAAAGCGGCTTTCGCAGGCCGGAATGCCGAGCGTGAAACCGGCTTCGAACGCCGGGAGCCTGCCCGCGACGAACATCCACGTGTCTTGCGAGTGCGAAAAAAATTTCCACGTTGCAGGATCGATGCGGCCTTCCATTGAGGGGCTCGAGGGATTGTCCCAGCGGGAGAGGGCCACGAGCGTCGGCCGCGACTGCTGCCGGAGCCATGTGGCTGCCTCCGTGAGCGACGTATCGAACGCGATGTCGCTATTGGCAATCACGCAGACCTCGCCGGGAAACCGCTCCGCCGCGAGGGCCACAAGCTGGCCATACGTCTTTCGTCCCCCGTCGGTCACCGGCACGATCCGCTCGAAGACACCCGCCTGGGCATTGATCTCGCGCACCCGCTCGAGCTCGGCCGCGCGGGCCGGATCAGGTGAGGTGTAGCTTTCGAAGATGAGGTTCATGAGGACATGCTCCTTGCGCTCGCCGGACGTGTGACGTGGGGCATGGGGCGTTGGGCTGTGGGCTGTGGGCTGTGGGCTGTGGGCTGTGGGGCTGTGGGTCATGGGTCATGGGTCATGGTCATGGGT
>CAYZHH010000099.1:0-11377 GCA_964478275.1 uncultured Candidatus Kuenenia sp. | reverse complement strand
CAGTCTCTGAGCCGGCCGACGTGCGCCAGGCCGCCAGGGACGCCTGAAGCGCATCGCACGGGCGACGCGATGGTGCCACGACAGGCACCGTTGCTCCCTCGGCTGACCGACACCATGCGAGCAGCGGCAGGTTCGGGGAGGCGTGTCGCCACGCTGGATGCGGGACGTCGCTCGGCCGGAGTGCGAGCATAAGAGCATCGATGCCGTCGATCGGCTGGGGCGGTGGCTGCGATCCATCCACTTCACGGGCCACGATGACCGTGCCACGGGTTCCGCGCGTCGCCGCGGCGATGGCACAAACCGCCTCGGGGCTCAGGTCTCGGGGAACGATGGCCACCATCACCGCGGGGTGCCAGTTCCAGTGTGCGACACGATCGCACACGGCTTCAGGATCGAGCGGCTGGCCCGTGATGGCGTCGCTCGCGACTGCGAGCACGGCCACGCCCTCGGCATCGCACCGCTCGAGGAGCGCTTCGGACGGGTCAGCAACCATCGCCGCCACGGCCGCCGCACGGCACCGCGCGGGATCCACCGATGCTTCCGGCATCACAATCCCGCGTGGCACATACCGCCTTCCGTCGAGCCAGAGCGAACGGACGCGGACGCCGAAGCGACGGAGGCCGACCATGCGATGCCATGAGCCCACCTCGCGCCCGCCAGCGACAACCTGGGCGTCGAGCCGATAGAGGTTCGGCATCTCGGGCGTCCAGTACGACGGCTCGGTGAGGATCACTCGGGCGACGACGGTCCTGCTTGCAGCGGGCTCGCTGCCTCCCTGCACGGCAGCCAGCTTCGCGGTGACCGGAAGCGTGATCGCACGGCTGCACTCGGGGCCCGTGAGCGTTCCTGTGAGTCTTGCTTCGGCCAGGTCCACGTCTGGCGGCAAGGCCGCCCGCAGGAATACCTCCGCCCGGAGCGAGTCACACCGCCCGAGAATCCATTCGAGCGTCACGACGCCTCCGCAAACCGTTCGCGGGCCAGCTCGCCGAGCCGCCTGAGATCGAGTTTTCCTGTGCCGAGGACGGGCATCTCAGCGATCTCGGCGAAGGCATCGGCCCCGGGGATCCAGAGATTCGGCAGGCCGCAGTCGCGGAGTGCGGCGATGACTCCGGAAATGTCACGGTCGGTCGGCAGGTGGAACACGACGAGCCGTTCGCCCTTCGCCTTATCAGGCACGGCCGTGACGACAGCGAGCAGGTCACCATCAACGGCGCCGAGCGATTCGTTGATTGCCTCCTCGACCGAAAGGTGGGGCACCATCTCGCCGCCGATCTTCGAGAACCGACTCTCACGGCCGGTGATCGTGATGAAGCCTTCGCGGTCGAGTCGGGCGATGTCGCCAGAGCAATACCAGCCATCCTTCACGACCTTCTCCGTGAGATCGGGGCGATCAAGGTAGCCCTGCATCACATTGGGACCAGTGATCCAAAGCATTCCTTCTTCACCGATCGGAAGCTCACGCTGCCCATCCCGATCGGTGATCTTCGCGCGGCAACCAGCGATCGGCAGGCCTACCGTTCCCTCGCGTGCATCGACGGGGCGGCCGGGCACGTGGCGGATCGGGGGCACATTCGCGGCCACCAGAGGAGAGAGCTCGGTGGCCCCGTAGGCCTCGACCGGCCTGATCCCAAACTTCTGCTCGAAGGCGTCAGCGACTTCCTTGGGCAGTTTCTCAGCCGCCCCAAAGACCGCCTCGAGGGATGAAAAATCATCGGCCGGTGTCCGCCGCACATAGAACCGCAGGAAGGTCGGGGTGGCCATGAGGATCGTGGCGTGATGCTCCCGCGTGAGCCTGCCCACGACCTGAGCGTCCCGCGGATCCGTGTGGTACACGGCCGCGGGGTCGAGCACGAGCGGCGTCCAGAGCGTGGTCGTGTATCCGTAGGAGTGGAAGAACGGAAGCACACCGACGGCCACGTCGGCTGGCGACAGGTGAAGCAACTGTTGGATCGCGCGAACCTGCGAGCAGACGTTCTCTTCGCTGAGCACCACGCCTTTGGGATCGCCGGTGGAGCCCGACGTGAAAATGATCGTGAGCGGGTCGTCTGGCCGCAGTCGATGGAGGCCGAGCATGGATTCGAGGAGTGACACCGGCACGACCGTGGCCTGAAAGAAGCCCACGAGCTTGTCGGTGGTCGTGGCGAGCTTCTTGAGGTCTCCCGCATCGAGGAGCCGATCACCGAGCGAGAGCTTCACGCGAGCGAGAAAGATCGGGCTCGAGATGACGTGCTTCAGCCCGGCCCGCGCAATGCAAACGTCGAGAATGGACTGCGACGAGGTGTAGTTCAGGTTCACCGCCACGCGACCCGAGAGCGCGAGCGCCGCGTTCACGATCGCCGCTGCCGCTGTCGGTGGCAGGAGCACTCCCACCCGCTTTTCATCCGGACCGAGCGCTCGGTCGAGCACCCGCTTGGCCACCAGAATCCGTGTAAGAAGCTCGCGTCCGGTGAGCTTGGTGCCGAGCGAGTCGGCCATCTTGAGCCGGCCAGCGGCAGACCGGCAGGCCCGCAGCATGCGTCGCTGAAGCACGAGTTTGGCGGCCGGATCAGAAGCAACGGCAGGGGGCATGGGTCAGTGTCTCTCCGGCAGCCGAAACACGGGCCTCACGTTGCCCGATCGTCGTGGGTCATTAGAATCGCCACACGCGGGACGGAATAGATGAATCCTGCTCGAGCCCTCCCTCCATTCGCTTCGCGGACACCCCGGATGCCCCGCTACCAACCCTCGCGGATCGAGCCCAAGTGGCAGGCGTGGTGGAAGGCGCATGGCACGTTCAAGACACCGCGGCTGCCGGCCGAGGGCTGCCGCAAGACGTATGTCCTCGACATGTTCCCCTATCCGAGCGGCGACGGCCTGCATGTCGGCCATCCTGAGGGATACACCGCCACCGATATCGTGACGCGGTTCGAGCGCATGCGTGGCACATGCGTCATGCATCCAATGGGATTTGATGCGTTTGGATTGCCTGCGGAGGAGCACGCGATCCGCACCGGCACGCCACCGGCCGAGAGCACGGCCCGCAACATCGCCACGTTCCGCCGCCAGCTCGAGATGCTCGGCTTCAGCTACGACTGGGACCGTGAGATCGCCACGACGGACCCTGCGTATGTCCGCTGGACGCAATGGATTTTTCTCGTCCTCCACGACACTTGGTTTGACCGAGAGGCTCAGCGGGGCAGGCCGATCGCGGAGCTGCCGATTCCCGCTAACGTCGCAGCACAGCCCGAAGCAGACATCGCAAAGTATCGAGACAGCTGGAGACTCGCCTACCAGTCGGAAGCGCCGGTGAACTGGTGCCCGGCCCTCGGCACGGTGCTCGCCAACGAAGAGGTGATTGGGGGCGTGAGCGAGCGGGGTGGCCATCCTGTTGTCCGCATTCCTCTGCGGCAATGGATGCTCCGGATCACGTCGTACGCCGATCGGCTGGAGTATGAGCTGGACGGGCTCGCCTGGCCTGAGGGCATCAAGAAGCTCCAGCGGGACTGGATCGGACGAAGCACCGGCGCGGAAGTGGATTTCTGTCTCCAGCCCGCCAGTGGCGAACCAGGAGCCGCGTTTGCCGCGTGGAAGAAAAAGCGTGGAGCCGCGGCGTTTCCCGACACAGCCGGCGCCGACGCGCTTCGGATCTACACAACCCGCCCCGACACGCTTTACGGCGTGACCTCCATGGTCGTGGCGCCTGAGCATCCGCTCGTGGACCGCCTGACGACGCCAGAGCAACGCGATGCCATCACCGCGTACCGAGAGGCCGCCTCGCGAAAAAGCGATCTCGACCGAACCGACCTCGCCCGTGAGAAGTCGGGCGTGTTCACAGGGTCGTACGTGATCCACCCGCTCACGGGCGAGCGCGTGCCGGTCTGGGTGGCCGACTATGTGCTCGCGACCTATGGCACCGGAGCCATCATGGCCGTGCCGGCCCACGATGATCGCGACTTCGAGTTCGCTCAGACCTATGGGCTCAAGATCGTGCCTGTCATCGAGCCGGTCGATGGTTCCGAAGTCGGCGAGGCCGCTTGGACTGGCCGCGGCCGAGCTGTGAATTCCGGCCCGTATACCGGCCTCGAAACAGCGACCTTTATCACGAACGTCGCAGCCGATCTTGCCGCCGCCGGCCTGGGCCGCCCGGCCGTCAATTACAAGCTCCGCGACTGGCTCTTCAGCCGGCAGCGATTCTGGGGCGAGCCATTTCCGGTGCTCCATGAGCTCGACGCCGACGGAAAGCCCACGGGCGTCGTGCAGACCGTAGACGTGTCAGAGCTTCCGGTCAGCCTCCCGCCGCTGGCCGACTTCAAACCGGGCACCACACCCGATCCGCCACTATCCCGCGCCGGCCACGACTGGCTGTTCGTGGAGCGTGACGGCAAGCGGTACCGCCGCGAAACCAACACGATGCCGCAGTGGGCCGGGTCGTGCTGGTACTTCCTGCGTTTCCTCGACCCGCACAACACTGAGCGGTTCGTCGATGCTGAGGTCGAGCGGGCCTGGATGCCTGTGGATCTCTACGTCGGCGGCGCTGAGCATGCCGTGCTCCATCTCCTCTATTCGCGGTTTTGGCACAAGGTGCTCTTCGACCGTGGGCATGTCTCCTGCCCCGAGCCTTTCGGCAAGCTCGTCAACCAGGGGATGATCCTCGGGGAGATGGAGTTCACCGGGTATCGGGCGGCGACGGGCGGATGGGTCTCAGCCGAGAAACGGGGCGAGGCCGATATTCCTGCCCGGCTCGCAGCGGATCATGTCGAGAAGCAGGGGGAGCATTTTGTCCTGCGGGACATGCCCAAGGTCCGCGTCGAGAGCCGCGCCTACAAGATGTCGAAGAGCCGCGGCAACGTGGTCAACCCAGACACAGTTGTGAAGGAATTCGGCGCCGACTCGTTGCGGCTCTACGAGATGTTCATGGGGCCGCTCGAATCCACCAAGCCTTGGAGCACGACAGGGGTTGGGGGAGTGCGTGCTTTTTTGGACCGCTGCTGGCGGCTCGTGGTGGATGAGCGGGCCGACGACATCGCCCTGGCTCCGCAGGTCGTGGATGACCCGCCGACAGACGACGCGCTCCGCGAGCTCCACCGGATGATCGACAAGGTCACGAAAGATATCGAGGCGTTGTCGTTCAACACGGCGATCGCCCGCATGATGGAGTTCGTGAACTTCTGCACGCCTCTCGAGCGTCGGCCGCGCGCGGTCCTCGAGCCCTTCGTGACGGTCCTGGCCCCCTTCGCCCCGCATCTGGCCGAGGAGCTCTGGGAGCTTCTCGGAAAGGCCGCGCCCGCGTCGCTCGCCCCATGGCCTGCGGTCGATCCGCGATGGCTTGTTGATGACACGGTTGAGATTCCGGTCCAAATCCAGGGTAAGCTACGAAGTCGGATCGTGGTGCCGGCGGGGGCCGATGCGAAGGCGCTCGAAGCGGCAGCCACGGCCGATCCACGTATTGCTGAACTGCTTGCCGGGCACACGATCGCGAAGGTCGTGGCGATACCCGGCCGCATGGTCAATTTTGTCCTCGCCAACCCCGGAAGTCGGCCATGAACGTCCGCCGCGTCCTCGCACTCGTCCTCGGCGGTGGCCGAGGAACCCGCCTCTATCCCCTGACGCGTGATCGTTCCAAGCCGGCCGTGCCGCTCGGGGGCAAATACCGCATCATCGATGTGCCCCTTTCCAACTGCATCAACTCCGGGGTGCAGCGGATCTACGTGCTCACGCAATTCAATTCCGTGAGCCTTCACCGCCACATCCGTCGCACGTACACGTTCGACCCGTTCAGCGGCGGGTTCGTCGAGATCCTCGCGGCCCAGCAGACCCTCGATGCGGGCGTCGGCTGGTACCAGGGCACGGCGGACGCCGTCCGCCAGAACATCCGCTACCTCCAGCAGCACGACATTCAGCACGTGCTCATCCTTTCGGGTGACCAGCTCTATCGGATGAACTATGCCGACATGCTGGCGACCCACATGCGATCGAAAGCCGATGTCACGATCGCGGGCATTCCGGTCCACGACGAGGCCGCTTCGGCGCTGGGCATCATGCGGCTCTCCACGAACGGTCGCGTGCTGGGCTTCCTTGAAAAGCCGCAGACGATCGCTGAGCTCGCAGATCTCCGTACCGACCCAGCGTGGATCGAGTCCCAAGGAATTCCGTCCGCTGGCCGCACGCTCATAGCCAGCATGGGCATCTATCTCTTCAACCGCGATTGCCTCGTCGATCTTCTCACGAAGACCGACTACCGTGACTTCGGCCGCGAGGTGTTCCCAGCTGCCATCAGGGCGAAACATGTGCAGCTCCATGCCTTCGATGGCTACTGGGAAGACATCGGCACCATTCGGTCCTACTACCAGTGCAACCTCGACCTCGCACGAGCCGCCGTGCCGTTTGAGTTCGCGAGCACGGAAGCGCCGATCTACTCTCGGGCACGCTTCCTGCCTCCCTCGCGGATCGAGGGGGCAAGCGTCAAGGACAGCCTCATTTCCGACGGCTGCGTGATCGAACACGGGGCCGTGATTGAAAACAGCGTGATTGGCCTGCGGTGCCGAATCGGTCGCGATGTCGTGATTCGCAACTCGGTGATTCTCGGCAACGACTTCTACGAATCGCCTGCGGCCATCGCGGCCGCCGCGTCCGAAGGCGTGCCGCCACTGGGCATCGGCGCGGGCTCGGTCATCGAAGGGGCGATCATCGACAAGAACGTCCACATCGGGAAGGGAGCCCGGATCGTGAACGAGCAGGGCTGGGTCGATACGGCCGACTGCCCGCGATTCACGGTACGCGATGGCGTGCCCGTGGTGGCCAAAGACGCGATCGTGCCCGACGGGTGGTCACCCGACCCGGCCGAGGTGAAGCCCGTCTGAGCGGTCTGACGGGAGCTCCGTCAGTCGGCGACAGGATCGGCGGTGAGTTCGCCAGCGACTTGCTTCACACCGGTGTCGCCGAGTGCCTTCCAAACGGGCGTTGGCTCGCCCTGCGGCGCGGCGGCAGCGACCGTGGGTTCCTTCGCATCGGCCTCGCGCTGCACCAGCGGCGGCCAGGGCTTGGGCGCGGTGCCAATCGGAATGACGCCGTTGCTGCGGGCCTGGAAGTCGTTCTGGGGGGCCGAGCCGTTGGGCACGGGCCCCGCGTAGTCGAACGGGTTCGGGCACATCGTGCAGCCGGCGAAGAGGACCGCGAAAGCTGCCAGCGGCAGGAAGCGACGGCTGGCCCGATGGCTTTGCGGCATGCTGGATATGCTCCGGGCGACCAGACCGTCGTGGGGTCGGCCCGAAGGTCGGCCCCACGACGAATCCAATTGGGTCAGCGGCTGTTCCCCCCCGCAAGACACCGGAGTATTCGATCGGACCGTTAGGGTCCGATTCTTCAGCAAATCCGGCCCAGACTTGGCCGCATGCTCGCCTAAAGCTCCACGCCCATGCGGGCCATGAGGAGCTTCATGTCGTCCCACACATCCCGCTTCGCAGCCGGATTTCGCAGGAGATAGGAGGGATGGTAGGTGCAAATCACCTCGGCCGAGCCATGCGTGAACCAACGGCCGCGGAGCTTCCCGATCGCCTCTTCTGTCTGAAGGAGAGCCCGGGCCGCCGAGGCGCCCAGGCAGCAGATGAATTCCGGGCGGATGATCTCGAGCTGTCGCTCGAAGAACGGCCGGCAGGCAGTCACTTCGTCGGGCAGGGGTGGCCGATTGCCTGGCGGACGGCACTTGAGAACGTTCAGAATGTAGACATCATCCCGCGAGAGCGTGCAGGCCTCGATGATCTTGGTCAGGAGCTGACCAGCCCGCCCCACGAAGGGCACGCCGCTGGCATCCTCGTCGGCCCCGGGGGCCTCGCCAAAGAAGACGAGCCGCGCGTCGGGCCGGCCGACACCAAAGACAGTCTGCGTGCGGCCGGCCGCGAGCTCACTGCACCGAACACATGCCACCACCTCCTCGCGCAGCACCGCCAACTGGCCAGCCGCATCGGCCGAAGAGGATGAAGCTGCTGCCGCGCGGGCCGCTGGTGGTTCTGGCACAGCCCGCCCCGCGGCTGCCGTCAACGGTGCCGCTGATTTTTTCCGGGCCTTTGGCAACTGCGTCACGCCAGCCCGCCCGAGGCTTTCGAGCCGCTGCCGCACTCCCCGGGCCTCATGGCTGTCCGTCGTCATCCTTCAAAGCGCCTTACAACGCCTTACGGTGTCGCTTGGGCCCACGGCCTTTGCCGAGCCGCGACGGCGCGGGCTTCGGAGGCGGTTCAGGGGCAGCGGGCGATTCCGCCGACCCTTCGCTCGCTCGGCTAGCCGCCGCTTGAGCAAAACCTCCGGTTGGCACCCGCTCGACCGGCGCCAGTGCCGGCCTGCGGTCAAACGCCTCAAAGCCGGGGATCTCGTCCCGCGCGAGGAGCCGCTCGATCCGGATTTCGATCCGCGTCAACTGTGGCCCTTCCTCCGGGCTGACGAAGCTGAAGGCGATGCCTTCGCGGCCCATGCGGCCCGTGCGGCCCACGCGATGGACGTAGTCATCACAGAACTCGGGGATGTCGTAGTTGACGATGTGAGACACGCTCGTCACGTCGATCCCACGCCCCACGACGTCGGTGGCCACGAGGATCTTCACGGTCCCGTCGCGGAACTGTCGCATGACGCGGTCGCGGACGTTCTGGGCCAGGTCGCCGTGGATACAGGCCACCTCGGTCGCTCCGTCCCCATTACCGCTGCGGCGGGCCCGTCGTCGAGCCAGCCTCTCGAAGATCTTGTCGGTGCCCCGCTTCGTGCGGCAGAAGATGATCGCCTGCTGCGGCTGCTCCCGCTCGAGGAGCTTTTCGAGCAGCTCGAACTTCCTGGTTGGATCGACGGTGAAATACCGCTGCTCGATCGTCTCCACGGACAGCTCGTTCGTCGAGAAGTCCATGATCTCGGGGTCCCGCATGTAGCGGGTGGCCAGCTTCTGCACCTGCAGCGGGACCGTCGCCGACAGCAAAAGCGTCTGGCGGCTGTCAGGGCACCGCCTGAGGATCTTCTCGATATCGGGCCGGAAGCCGATGTCGAGCATGCGGTCGGCTTCGTCGAGCGTGACGATCTCGAGCGCGTCGAGCCGGAGGGTGCCTCGACTCAGGTGGTCGAGCACACGCCCAGGCGTACCCACGACAACCGCAGGCCGCTTGGCGAGCTTGTCGATCTGTCCCTTGAGGGGCTTGCCGCCGTAGACCGCCACGCAGGTGATGCCGGAACCATGGGCGAGCTTTTCAAACTCGTCCTTGACCTGCACGGCCAGCTCACGGGTGGGTACGAGGATGATCGCCCGCGGGGTCTCAACCTCGCTGGGTTTCGAGACGGCCTCGAGGATGGGGAGAACGAACGCGGCCGTCTTGCCGGTGCCGGTTCGGGCTTGCCCAAGCACATCGACGCCCGCGACAGCTCGCGGAATCAGGCCGGCCTGAACGGGCGTGGGCACCTCGTAGCCGGCTCGTGCGACCGCGGCGAGCGTTGCCTCAGAAAGCCCGAGCGACCCGAAGTCGCCAGCCATGTCGGCCGCCCTGCGGAGAGGCGGTTTTTCGCCGTCAGCCTCGGGCCTGGGCCGGCGGCCTGTGGCGGCTTGGCCCGAATCCTGCGGGCGGCCGTCCCTGTCTTCCATCAACACGCGTGGTCCTCTTGTCTGGTGCGATCGTCGTTTCGCAAAGAAGCCCGGGGCATCCTGATGCCCCATTGGCCTGCGAAACATGGTGGACGACCCGCTGAGGACCGCCCCTTGAATGCCGCAACACTACCACGCAGCGAGGCTACGGGGCAATCCGAGGCCATTGCCTACCGGTCGAAGAAGCGTTTAAACACCCAGACCGTGGCGGCCCGGCCGGCCCGGGCGATCGAACGGGTCAGCGGGATCTTCTTGGGGCACACGGCGACGCAGTTCTGCGCGTTGCCGCACATCTGAATGCCCCCAGGGCCGGTGAGCGTCTCGAGCCGCTCGTCGGCGATCATCCCGCCGACGGGGTGCGAGTTGAAGAGCATGGTCTGGCTGATGGCATGGGCCCCGACGAACGCAGTGTCGAATGCCTTGCGGCGGCGGGCTTCAAAGTCGGCCTCCGACTCGCCGTCTCGCTGGGTCAACTCAATCTTCGTGAACTGTGGACAGGCCTCCAGGCAGCAGCCACATGAAATGCACTCGGAGAGTGGGTAGGCGTCTTCCTGCTGCGCGGCGGAAATCCGAGGGCCGGGGCCGTGGTCGTAGGAGTCGTCCACGGGCACCCAGGCCTGCACTCGCTCGAGCGCTCGAAACAGCCGCTGCCGGTCAACCACGAGATCGCGGACGACGGGAAACTTCGACATAGGCCCGAGCTCGATCTCGCCACCGTTCTCGTCGGCCAGCTTGTCGACGAGGGCCGAGCAGGCCATGCGCGTGCGGCCATTGATGAGCATCGTGCAGGAGCCACAGATCTCTTCGAGGCAGGCGCAGTCCCACGCCACGGGGGGCACCTTCCGTCCATCGGCCGTGCGGGCCTGGGCCGCGATCTTCTGGAGAACGCTGATGACGTTCATGTTGGGTTCGTAGGGAACCTCGAACCGTTCCCAGTAGCTCTCGCTGCCGGCCACGTCCTGACGCAGCACCCGCACGCGGACGCGACGGGGAGGCGTTGCAGAAGCATGGCCCGAGCGCGAATCGCTTTCGATCGCCTTGATCATCGCTCGTGTCCTTTCTCGATGCTCATGCCGTAACCCGCTCGCGCTCTTTCCAGACTTCCTCGATCGCCTCTGCCCCAACGAGCCCGTAGAGCCGGGGCCGCGGTGGATTGAGCGAGGTATCCACGTCCTGGTAGGAGATCTCGGGCTCGCCGTTTGGCCCGCACGCGGCAATCGTGCTCTTGAGCCAGCGGGCGGTGTTTTCTGCGAACCGATCGCACCACGCCTCCGCCTCCCGCCGCTTCTCGGCCGGGTCGGTCGCAGCGAGGCCGGGCATGGCAAACTGCGGCTTGAAGTGGGCTCCGCGACACTCGTCCCGCAGGAGGGCTCCCTTCAGGATGAGTTTGGCCACCGGGAACATGTCGCCGACGGCCTTCGTGAACACGACGTTTTGGTTCGTCCAGCTCCCCGTATCGGAGACAGCGCACTGCTTCCATCGCTCCGCGAGCTGGCACACCTCCGCGTAGGCTTCGGCGAGCTGATCATTCCGACGCACGACGGTGGCCGCGCGGGTCATGACATTCCCCAGCTCCTGATGGAGCGCGTAGGGATTCTCGTCGCCCACGGTCCGTGCGAGCAGGTCGCGGTGACGCGTCTCCTGCCGGCGGAGCTCCGCCTCGCAGAGTTTTTGCCTGTCGATGCTGTCGCGATGGGCGTCACCTACTGCCACGAGCGTTGGGGCAACAAAGAGGCCGCTGAAGATGCAGGAGAGCAGCGAATTGGCACCGAGACGGTTGGCACCGTG
>CAYZHH010000098.1:1270-11505 GCA_964478275.1 uncultured Candidatus Kuenenia sp. | reverse complement strand
AGTACCCCCGGCTGGGCTCGAACCAGCAACCTTCAGCTTCGGAGGCTGACGCTCTATCCAATTGAGCTACGAGGGCATCTCGCTGACCGACGCTTCGCAGCACTGCCGCTGGACGGTCGGGAATTTCGGCAGTGTATCAGCCGCGCGAAGGCTGGAACAGGAGACGCAGCCGGCCCACAGCGGGATGCCGAAGCTGGGCTCAGGCAGACCGACGGAGGGTCGAGTCTGTCCCAGGGGCCTGCGACGCATCGCCAGCACGCCGCGGCCGCGAGGGCAGAGCATGACCCGCGTCGATGCGAAGCGTCCGCGGCTGCGTGTGGCTTCGCGCAGCCTCGGCGCGAAGCTCGCGGAGCTCCTTGGCTCGGAGCAGACTCGATCCGAACTGCACCGCGGCCATCAGCCGCCCGAGGAGCATGGGCAACGTGCTCAACGGCGCCGAGACAATCGCGTGGCGCGCGATCTCAGCCGCATGAGCAGCCAGTGCTGCGAGCGTGGAATGCGCCGCCAGCGACCGCCAGAAGAGTCGCTCGGCATGCATGCCCGCAAGGAATGATGGGCACCGCTTGGCAGCAGGTCCCCAGACGACGCGGCATGATGGCTCGAGCAGCACCCTCGCGCCTGAGCAGGTGAGCGCTGCCGCCATATCGGCCGCGGCCAACTCGTCGCCACATGCCACCGTGAAACCGCCGCGGGTCAGCACGTCGGCCCGCCAAAAGCCCGCTTCGAGCGCTGGCGCCGATGGTGTGGGCACGGTCCCTGCCGTGAACGACTCGATGCGGTCGCGATTCCGCGGGGGCGCATTGACGATGCCGCGACCACCGGCCGTGCGACGGATGCCCGCCGACACCACGCGGCCTCGGTCCTCGGCATGCACACCGACCGGCACAACGGCGGCCACCGATGGGTCGTCAAACAGGGCGAGGGCCGCGTTGGCCCATCCCTCGGTCGCGCGGCAGCCTGCCGAAAGCACGTGAATGATCTCACCGCTGCTCGAGGCCACGCCCACGTTCACGCGGCCAACGAGGCCCGTGCCTCCCGGCGCCTGCACGAACCGGACTTCATCGGAGATGTTCCAAGGATCGTCGTAGGGCACAGAAAGGGCCACCACGATCTCGCAGTCGGCAGGGCGGTTCTCGAGGACGCTCACGAGCGTGTCTTCGAGCGCCGCCACATCGGCGGCTGGTATCACGATCGAGAGCCGCGGCGATGGCTCGATGCTCGGCGGCATGACGTGTCCACTCCCCATCGACTCGGCCTTGGCGCGGCCGGCGCGGACGATCCCCTGGACCGCCCTCTCACCCATATTTCGCGATCGACCGGCCCAACGCGACGTCAGGCTGCGACCCGCAGCGGCAGGAGCTCGGTGAAGAGGTTCACTGTATGCAGCATCTCGCCGTCGGCGTCGTAAAACTGAAGCACGCCCACGTCGATCATCCACATCGCGAACATCTCAGTCACGCGATAGCACCGCGCTACACATCGGCCACGATCAATCCGGATGTTTTCCTGCACGTCGTCGATGTCGTCGACGGGGGCACCCAGCTTGAGAAAGTGGCTCGAGACCAGCTCGCGGACATCCGCGGCGTTCATGTGCAGACGCATGGATTGCAACCTCCTGTTGCGGGATTCGGAATCGACGTCCTGTCGATCGGGCCGGGAACCTACCGAGCAAAGGCTGGTGACGAAAGGCTGACTTGCCGCCCCATTGTCCCGTGATCAGTTTCCGATCCCGTGACTCGGTGAAGAGCATCGACCCGCCGCCTGTCCGGCGATCATCTCCGAGTCCGCGGCCTCTCCAACCCACAACGGCTGCGGAGTCGCCCCAGACTGCCAACTCTTCGTAGGCGGCACGCATGGAGTGAAAAACAGAGCATTTAGACAAGCCGTTCGGTCCACTCGGGGCAGTCGTACCGCTCTCGAACGAGCGCCTCCACCCGCTCGGCCGGCCACGTTGTCGCGACAGCATCCGCTCGAAACGCTCGCCGCACGGTCGCGTCGATAGCCTCACGGCCGAGGCCCAGGTTTGCGAGAAACGCTCCGTGACCGCGGCCGCACCGATACTCTGGCTCACGAGGAGGATGCCGCAGGATGCGGCCTACGAGGGTGAGGTCGAACGAATCCAAAAGCGTTCCGTGATAGAGGACGCCACCCCGTCGCAATCGCAGGGCGTTGCCCGACACCTTGCGATCCCCGTCGGCGGTCGCAATCGCCAAATCGCTCGATCCCCGCCGAACCACTGGCCGTCCCACTCCCTGCAGCGCCGCGCAGAGGGGCTCGAGCATCGCCGCGTGGATCCGCTCAATCGCCGGCGAAGACCCAGCCAGGGGCGCGACAACCGTCCACATCACACAGCCTGGCCCGAGCACGACCGTGAGACCGCCACTCGGTCGTCGAATGACCCTGATCCCCAGCTTCGCGCAGACTGCCCGGTCCACTTCGTCGTCAATGCGACTGGACGAGCCGACCACCACCGTCGGAGCTTCCGCCATCCACGTGCGCGTCACGGGGGCGGTGAGCCTTCCCTCATGAGCCTCGTCGAGGAGCGCCTCGTCGAGGGCTAGCTGTTCTTCGACCCGGCCGCCGTCGGCGGCGAGCCAGGCACACGCGCCGAGCCAGGAGTCTGCAATGGCTCCGGTCACGGTCTCGGCGAATTGACGCACGAACGCTGACTCCTAGACTGCAGGATTGTGCAGCAGGGCTCCTTCGCCCGGTGCTACCCACGCCGCTTCGTCACGCCCCGGTGCCCTCGATGGCCGATCCAACCCTCCGCGGCTACTCTCCCGATGACGCTCTGCCGCCGGTCGAGCCTCCCAGCGCCAGCTTTCTCGTGCAACTCTTTCTGGTGCCGGCGCTCATTGTCGGCATCATCGTGTCTGTATGGATCTCGTTCTACTGGCTGGCCCAGCTCGGGAATGATCCGCAGGCCTCCGTGAGGACGCTGCGACGCAATACCGAAGGCCGTTGGCAGGCGGCGTTAAACCTCGCCAATGACCTTCGCGGCTCGGGTGGTGCGAAGCTCAAGGCCGACACGGTCCTCGCCGCGGAGTTGGCCTCGATCCTCGATGATGAAGTGAAGAGCGGCCGGCCGGTGGGCAGCGGCTACGCGGCGGAGCAATCGAGGGCACTCTGCGTCTACCTCTGCCGCGCCCTCGGCGAGTTCACGGTCCCCGAGGCGGCTGGCCCGCTCATGACCCACGCGGGAGAAACCGCGGATGTCGAGATCGCCCAGGCCGCCGTCGAGGCGCTCGCGGTGCTCGCTACCAACCTTGCCACGGCGGGTCGCTCGTTTACCGATCCGGCTGCCGTAACCGCTGCGGTCATCGCCGCGACACGATCCGAGGATAAGTACCTCCGAACGAGGGCCGCCTTCTCGCTCGGCGTGGTTGGAGGCGAACAGGCTCGAAGTCGGCTCACCGTGCTCTGTGAGGATGGCGATGACAACGTTCGCTACAACGCCGCCCTTGGTCTGGCGCGTCTTGGGGATTCAACAGCCTATGGAACGCTTGCCGAAATGCTCGGCCTGCCCGACGTGTCGGTGGAGGACGGGAAGGACGAGACTCATTCGGAGCGCTATCGGCGGGTCATGGTCGTGGTGAACGCGCTCAAGGGAGTGGGCCTGCTCGTCGACGATACCGGCGAACCGCCGCCCGCTGCGGTCACCGATGCGGTGGTGGCCCTCCGCGAAGACGCAGTCGGTGACGTGCGGCAAGCGGCCAGGGCGCTCCTGCGGCGCATCGAGCGACTCGATCCCGTGGGAAGCGAGTCTTCGAGCGATCCACTGGTCGCTCCTGCTGCAGCCCCGTAGGATACGGGCTCAGGACGATCGCCAGCCGGTCGTTTCACCGTCCATTTCCCCCCCGTTCCAGGAGCCCTTATGGCCGCCAGCACCGAAGAAGTCATCGACCTCCTCCTCCAGAGCTACAGCATGGAGCTCGAGACCGTCATGAACTACCTCGCCAATAGCACAAACCTCGACGGTGTGCGTGCCGAGGAGATCAAGAAGTCGCTCGCGGCCGACGTGACCGGTGAGATTGGCCATGCCCAGCAGCTCGCCAACCGAATCAAGCAGCTCGGCGGCCACGTCCCCGGCTCGAAGGCTCTCGTGCTTGGCGCGCAAATTCAACCCGTCACCGACACCACCGACGTGGTGGGCGTGATCAGGAGCGTGATCGCCGCCGAAGAGACCGCCTGTGCCCACTACAAGAAGGTCATCAAGGCGGTGGACGGCGAGGACTACGTGACGCAGGATCTCTGCATCCGCCTCCTGGCCGACGAAGAAGGCCACCTCGTCCAGTTCCGCGGCTTCCTCAAGGAATACTCGACAAGCTGACTTCCGGGCGGAGGCCCGGCAAGCGAAGCCATGGATGGCTCGCGCCGCGTTAAGACAGATACTCGTCGAGCGATTCCCGAAGGAGCTCGACGTCGGCTTCGCAGCCCGTGAAGGTCTGAAACTCGATCGCCGCCTGCATGGCTCGGATCTCCAGTCCATCGACGATGCAGCATCCGGCGGCCGTCGCTGGAGCCGGCGGCGCAGCTGCTGGTGCCACGTCTGCGAAGACGATGTCGGGCCTGAGCCCATCGAACGAGGGCGTCGCCGATGTGGCGGTCACGATGATCGCGACATGCGCCGGCACGGAGATCGTCGATGCCCAGGGAAGCCACGCCGAGGGGACTGTCTCGAGGGCGGCAAGATCGTCGGCGAGCTTCTGCCCACGGTCGTCATGAGGATCGGTCACGCTGACGGCCGCCGCACCCGCGAGCACGAGCTCGAGCGCTATGGCCCGGCCCGTCATACCCGCACCCACCACGAGCGCATGCCGGCCTGCGGGATCAATGTGGGCCCGGAGCGCCTCGACCACGCCGCGGCCGTCGGTCACGTGACCGGCGAGGCCGTCGGCGGTGCATTCCACAAGCCCTACGCCGCCGGCAAAGCGGGCCGCCGGACTCGTCGTCGCGACAAGCGAAAGCGCGAGTCGACGGAGCGGTCCCCCGACGAGGCAGCCACGAAACCCCATGGCCTCGGCGCCGGCGAGGGCCGCCGAGAGCCGATTTGGTGCGACGTCGCACGTGATGATTCGCCAGTCGAGGCCAGCGGCCTCGAAGGCCCGCTCAAAGAGATACTGGGCTGGATTGCCTGCAGCCGGTGAGCCCAGGACGGCAACGATTTCCTGGAGCGGCCCGTTGCTCATCCGCTCCCGACTCCTTTTCTGGTGCCCGACCATCGCGGTACAGACACGGCCTCTCGATATCTCTTACGCCATGACGTGCGTCGCTGCGACGAACCGCGGATCGGAGCGGATCGGGTCAAAATCCTGCTCCGAACCTGTGAGGTCGCGGAACCGGTCGTCCAGCGCGATCGCCCGGGTGAGGTGGTCGATCGCTGACGCGACGTGGCCGGCAAGCGAATGATAGCAGGCAAGGTTATAGAGAAGGATCGGCTGCTGTGGGGATGCATCCAGCCCCGATTCAAGAGCCACGATCGCGTCCGGCAATCGGCCCAGCCGCTTATAGCACCAGCCCAGGCCGAGCCAGGCCTCGACGCGTGGAGGCTCGACCGTCACGGCTCGAGTAAGCGGCCCAATCGCCGCCTCCCAATCGCCGAGCGCCCGCATGGCCTCGCCTTCGATCACGCTCGCGAACGCACCGTCACGGACTTCGGGCGGCAGGGGCTTGAGCTCCGCCAATGCCCGCTCCAGGAGCCGCCTGGCCGACGGCGGTGGGCCAGCGTCGGCGTCTACGAGGAGCTCACCGAGCTCGAGGTAGCCCGCCGCCCGCCGCAGCAGAATCTGCCGTGGTACGACGTTTGGCTCCGTGGGGTTGTATGCGATCGTGGACATGGGTGCCGCTCCGGGCAGCGTGGAGGAACCCTTGGGGTGGTTGGCCGCCAAGCCCCAGATTTTAGCCTTGTTTGCAGAGTCGCCCACTGCCAGAGGGCGCCCGCTTTCCATCTTTACGCGGGCGGCCGTTGCCGGGGTCGGTGTAACCCGGTTTTTGGAAAAAATCGACGAGTTCTACGCATTCTCGCCAGCGAACCCACTCATAAGGGTAGTCGTTTCGCGCGGACGGCACTTTTTTCGCCCCTTCCTCTCATGGAGCTCTCCCCAGCCATGCGATTGACGCTCCGGACTCTGCTTGCCTGGATCGATGATCTCTTGCCCGAGTCGGATCGCAACGACTTGAGCGGGAAGGTGGCGGCAAGCCCGGTCGCCCCGATGCTCGTCGCCAGAATTGCGGACGTCGTCGCCAGGCCCGGCCTGCCAGCACCAGAGAACGATGGCCCCGCCAGCGACGCCAATACGGCGGCGGCGTTTCTGGATAACGCTCTGCCCGTCGAGCAACTCGAGGCGTTCGAGCGAATCTGCCTCGAGTCCGACATCCACCTTGCAGATGTCGCCGACTGCCATGCGGTTCTCGCCGAGCTGGCCCGTGATCCTGGCATCGCGCGAGATCTCGGTCTGGCGATGCGATCCCGGCTCATGGATGTGGTCAAACGTGAAACGGACGCTGAACCCATCGGGTCGCGCGAGAACGATGCGGCAGCCCTCGGGACACTCATGCGCGATGCGAGGAGCGCTGCTGCCACCAAGGCCGTTGCGGCGCGACGTGCCCGATCATCCCTCGGGGCGTGGTTCTCGATCGCTGCGGCGATCGCCCTGGTGGCCTTGCTCGGTGCGTTGCTCGTCCGTCAGGTGTGGCGGCCCGCGGACCGCGAACGGCAGGTCGCCGTGGCCAACCGTCAGGCACGCGACGACGAGAAAGAACGGACTGCGCCGGAGGCCAATGCAGCGGTGGCCTCTGTCCCTGACATGCCGGAGCACACTGCCAGAGCATCCGCCGACGATGCCCCTCCCGCTGCGCTCCCGACGAAACCGCCTGAGCTACCGGTTTCCGATGCCACCGTCGCGGAGCCACCGATTGAGCCGTCAAAGGAGGCGGCCCCAGATTTCCAAGCACCTGCCGACGGCCTCACGATCCCGCTGCCTGTGATGGAAGTGGATGAGCCGCCGAACGCAGAGCTTCAGCCTGAGCCCGACCCTGCTCCGAGCGAGGTTGCGGGCCAGCAGCCGGCCGCGATGCCCCTTGTGGTGGCGGCTGGCGGACCGGTCCTCCGGCGGGTGATCAACGGCGACAATCCCGGCTGGCGGACCGTTTCTGCCGGCGCAACGCTCGCCGATGTCGAGGATCTCATCGTCCCTGTTTATGTCTACCCGCAGGTCGTGCGGGGTGACGTGTTGATTCGCCTCATGCCGGGGACGCGGTGTGCGATGACCGTCGACCGGGACGGTGCCTCGCGGCTCGAGATCGTCTTCGGTCGGGCTGTGGTGTGGACGGAGGCGGCGGACGCGCGAGTGGGCATCACCGCGGGCGGATTGTCGGGCAGCTTCACGCTCGGTCCGCGGCAGCCTGTTGGCATCGACGTGAATCTCACGCGCGACAAAGGGAGCAATCCGGCGATCGTTCCGCCGGGGCGCCGGGCTGCGCTCTTCTCGGTCGGGGGCGGGCGCTGGCGTCAGACCGAAAGCGATGGCGGTCCTCCGGGCGTGCCGCGCGCGGGCATGCCGATCGAGCAGCCGCTGCCGCCGCGGGGTGGGCTTGTCTGGGACTCGTCGGCGCCGGGCGCCGTGCGCATCCTGCCACCGTCTGCTGAGCCCGCATGGATGCGACTGACCGGGCCAACAAAGCCGATCGATCGCATGGCTGCCACGGCACTTGCCAAGGCCCTTGCAGCCGAAGTGCCCGCCGAAGAGGCCCTCGGGATCATGGTTTCAGGGAAACGGATTGAGGATCGCATGGCGGCTGCGGCGACGCTCGCGCTTCTCGGTTCGTATGGCACGCTCGTCGAGGCGCTCTGCGAGGAGTCACAGGTACGCCGCCTCCGCGAGGGGGAGTGGACCGCGCTCGAGGCGTCGATGGTGCCACTGGCGCTCGCCCGCGGCGCCAACGCGGCGGCGGCACTTCGTCAGGCATTCGAGGCTCACGGGCCTGCTGGCCGCGGGGCCGAGCTCTTCTTAATGGCCCGTGGACTTTCCGCCGCCGAGCTCGCCGGCGGCGGCGCCGAAGGGCTTGTCGCGTCGCTCGAAGACTCCTCTCTCGTCATTCGCCGGTACGCGCTTTTGAACCTCATCGGCCTCCTGCCCGACCCGGCGGAGGCCACCCGCGACTATCGCCCCGACCGGTCGCCGCGGCTGAACGACAAGGGGCTCGCCTGGTGGCGGGAGCGACTCGCCGCGGGGCTCGTGGCCCCGGTGGCCGGCGATGGGGAAGAGCCCTGACGTCGCGTCGCACGCGAGGATTGCGGGGTGTCGATTGCCGGGCTGTCTGGGTCGATGATATGCTCCAAAGCTTGTCTGGCACACGAGTGCTGGCGGATTTTCCGTACCTGCAGGGGGTTTCCCGGTGCAGATCAAAGTCGCAACGCGGCATGGGCATTTGAGCCCGGCTGCCCAGTCGAAGATCACCTCGAAGGTGTCTCGACTCAAGCGGTACTTCGACCGCCTCACGGCGCTCAATGTGACCGTGGACATGGCCAATCCAGACCTGCCGGCGGTGGAAATCGTAGCGTCTGCCGAGCACTATCACGATATGGTCAGCCACGAATCCGCCGCCCAGTTATGGCGGAGCGTCGATGGCGCCGTCCAAAAGCTCGAGCAGCAACTTCGGAAGCACAAAGAGAAGGTCCGCGACCACAAGCACGTTCAGTCGAGCCGACGGGTCGACTAGCCTGCCCTGCCAAACCTCTTGAGGCCTCATCCCAGCATGAAGTTTTCTGATTTTGTTGCCACTGACTCCATCCGATCGCATGTTGATGCCGACTCGAAGGAAGGTGTGATTCGCGAGATGGCGCGGGCGCTCGTCGATGCCGGCAAGGTCGCTGCGGCTGACGAGGAGAGCATCATCAAGGCCATCCTCAAGCGAGAGGACCTCGGCAGCACAGGCATCGGCCGTGGCGTCGCCGTGCCTCATACGAAGCACCCGGGCGTGACCCGGCTCGTGGGGACCGTGGCGGTGAGCCCCGACGGCATCGACTTCGAGAGCCTCGACGGCGAGCCAGTGCAGCTCTTCTTCCTCCTCGTTTCGCCTCCCGATCGTCCCGGTGACCATCTTCGGGCGCTCGAGAGTATTTCGCGACAGCTTCGAGATGACACGTTCTGCAAGCTGCTCAAGGCGGCCAAAGAGCCGGTTGCAATCCAGCAACTGCTCGAGGAAGCCGATGCCCATGGGATGGTGTCCTGATATGACGGCCGAGAGTCGAGAATCGCTGCACGACGCCGACACGGCCTGCTCGCAGGAGGAGACATTCTCCCGCGAGGTGGTCGTTGCCATCAGTGAAGGGCTCCATGCGAGGCCGGCTGAGCGGCTCGCGCGGGAGGCCCGTCGCTGGCAGTCACGGATCGAACTCGTTGCGGAATCGCAGCGGGCCGATGGCAAGAGCATCTTGGACGTTCTCACGCTCGCTGCTGAAGCGGGCACACGGCTGGTGGTGGAGGCGACCGGGCCGGATGCCCGGGAGGCCCTCGAAGCGATCGGTAGCCTTTTCGACCGCAACTTCAACGAACACGCGGGCAGCCAGGACTCCTGATTGCTGCCGGCGGCCGCGCCCGTCCGCCATGCTGAAACTCCAGGGAATCGCAGTCTCTCCCGGCGTCACGATCGGTGAGGCGCTCGTGCTTGATGCCGAGGGCTTCCGGATCCCGCGCCGATTTGTGGAGCGGAGCGCCGTCGATACCGAGCTCGCTCGGCTGTCGCACGCGATTGCTGACACCTCGCGAGAGATGGAGCAGAACCGCGACCGAATCCACGAAGAGCTTGGGCAGCAGTACGCAGGGATTTTCGATGCCCACCTGGCGATGCTTCACGACCCGCGGCTCCAGCAGGAGCTGACGGCCGCCGTGCGGGACCGCAACTGGTGGCCGGAGTATGCCGTGAGCCGGACGCTTCGCCGCTACGCGAAGGTGTTTCAGAGCCTTAATAACCACATCGCGCAGCGTGCCCACGACATCTACGACATCGAGAAGAGCCTCCTGCGAAACCTGCTCGGGCAGCGGCGAGAGACGCTCGCGGCCATCTCGCAGCCGGTCATCGTGCTGGCCCACAACCTCACCCCAAGTGAGACGGCCAATCTCGACCGCCGTTTTGTGAAGGGGTTTGCCACCGAGCTCGGTGGCCCGGGCAGTCACACGGCGATCGTGGCGGAAGGGCTCGAAATCCCGGCCGTCGTCGGCATCGGCCCGTTC
>CAYZHH010000098.1:0-1260 GCA_964478275.1 uncultured Candidatus Kuenenia sp. | reverse complement strand
ACCCGTTCTTGGCCGACGTCTCCGGGGGCGAGCCGGTCATCCTCGACGGCAACCAGGGGGTGGTGATCCTCCAGCCCGACGAGGAGACGATCGCCCGCTATCGCCTCGAGGAGGAGGCGGCCAAGACCGTGGCGGCCCGGCTGAGCCGTCTCCGCGATCTCCCTGCCGAGACGACCGACGGCGACCGAATCCAGATCCTGGGGAACATCGAGTTTCCGAGCGAGGTCGAGCAGTGCATCGACCGAGGCTGCGACGGGATCGGCCTCTACCGCACCGAGTTTCTCTATCTCACGAGCCGCCGGGAGCCGAACGAGGAAGATCACTACGAGGCCTACGCCTCTGTGGTGAAGGCGATGACCGGCAAGCCGGTCGTGATCCGCACGCTTGATCTTGGCGCCGACAAGATGCTCACCGAGCGGACCCCCGAAGAAGAGCGAAACCCGTGCCTCGGTCTACGGAGCATCCGCCTCTCGCTGCGGCAGCTCCCGATGTTCCGCACCCAGTTGCGGGCCATTCTGCGGGCCAGTGCCCTGGGGGATGTGCGGGTGATGTTCCCGCTCATCTCCACGATCGTCGAACTCAGGCAGGCGCGCATGGTGCTTGCCGATGTGATGGAAGATCTCGCCGAGCATGGCATCGCGTTCAACCGGAACATGCCCGTGGGCATGATGGTGGAGACACCAGCGGCTGCGGTGATGCTCGACGCGTTTATCAAGGAAGTCGATTTCGTCTCGGTCGGCACCAACGACCTAATCCAGTACACGCTGGCGGTCGACCGGGGCAACAAGGAAGTTGCGGATCTGTACAACGCCTGCGATCCTGCGGTGATGCGGCTGTTGCGCCGCTCGCTGGACGTGGCGGCCGAGGCCGGCGTACCGGCCAGTGTGTGTGGTCAGATGAGCGGCAGCGTGATGTACACGCAGCTTCTCCTGGGAATGGGCCTGCGGCAGCTCAGCGTGCCGCCCAGCGCCATTCCGGAGATCAAGCAGGCGTGCCGAAGCGTTTCGGCCGCCGATTGCCGCCTGATCGCCGAGAAGGCGATGGCGATGGACGCCGCGCGGGAAGTGAAGACTTTCCTGCGTGACCAGCTCCGCCGCCTGCTCGCCGAGACAGTGGCCTGACAGCCACACCGCCTGTGGGCGGAAACGAACGAAAGGACGATGGAAGAGTCATGAAGCAAGAAATGCTGATCAACGTGTCGCAGCCGGGGGAGTGCCGGATTGCGATCATCGAGGACGGTGTGCTCGAGGAGCTCTATGT
>CAYZHH010000097.1:8867-11552 GCA_964478275.1 uncultured Candidatus Kuenenia sp. | reverse complement strand
TTCTTGAAGATGGGGCAGACGTTCAAGCACGCCCCGCAGCGGATGCAGTGCAGCGCGTCGCGCTGCTCGGGGTCGGCCAGCAGCGCGGTGCGGGCGTTGTCGAGGAGCACCAGGTGCATCTCCTCCGGCCCGTCGCACTCCCCCTCGCGGCGTGGCCCCGCGTAGAGCGTGTTGTAGCAAGTCATCGGCTGGCCAGCCCCGGCCGTCGCGAGCATCGGCAGGAGCACGGCCAGGTCATCGAGATGCTCCACCACCTTCTCAATCCCTGAGATCGCGATGTGCATCCGCGGGAGCGCCACGGTGAGCCGGGCGTTCCCCTCGTTCTCGGTGATCGAGATCTGCCCGGTCTCGGCCACAAGAAAATTGGCCCCAGTGATCCCGACATCGGCCTCGACGTAGAGCCGCCGCAGGTGTTTACGGGCGATCATCGTGAGCTCTTCGGGACTGTCGGTGGGTGCTGTCCCGAGGTGTTTGCCGAAGAGGTCGCTGATCTCGTCGCGGCGGACGTGCATGCAGGGGAACACGAAGTGATAGGGAGGCTCGCCACGCAACTGCTGGATGAACTCGCCGAGGTCGCTCTCCACGACGCCGTAGCCGTCGGCCTCCATGGCGGCGTTCAAATGAATCTCTTCGCTGGTCATGCACTTGCTCTTGATGACCGCGCGGGCGTTGGCGTTTTTGAGCAGCCCAAGGATGATTTCGCGTGCCTCTTCGCCGTTTCTGGCCCAGTGCACCTGGCCCCCATTGGCCTCGAAGTTCGCCACAAATTTCGGCAGGAGCGTGTCGAGCTGGTTGACCGCCGACCACTTGGCGAGGCTTGCGGCATCGCGGGCGTGTTCCCAGTCGCGGTAGCGTGCCTTCTGCGTGTCACGGCTGACGTAGTAGCCGCTGAGCGCCTTGCGGACAAACGCCCGGCGCCCCGTGTCGCGAACATGCTCCGCAGCGTCGTGCAGAAACTGTTTTTTTGCCGACGCCGCCGCCGGAGCGTGGCCCTCGGGCGTGTGGGCAGTCGAGCCGCCTGGCGTGGGAGCGATCATGGACAGAGGATAGCCCTGCGATCGCTTCCCCCACAAGCATTGATCCTGCGCGAGTGGGATTGAAGCAACGTTGAGCGTGGGGGCTCGGGGTTACCCGTGCCGCGTCGCCGGACGTTCGTGGTGGCCATCGTGGCCACCGTTCACTCGGAGTGTGCCGCGCTTCGCCATCCTGGCTTCGCTTGCAAACAGCGCCGGCTCTACGGCACGGGTAACCCCTCGCGGATCACGAGCGACGCGAGATGCGTCGTCGATACCAACGTTGGCCCGTTCGTCGCCTGCCGGCGCGGGTACCGGCAACAGGAAGCAAACAGCCAGGATCCCATAGGGAGCGGTGCGTGTCATTGTAGGTCTCCTCGACGTTCATTCGTCGTTCCGAATAGACCTGCAATCGCATTGGGATCGCGTGTTTCCGGCGAGGTCAGGTGCCGGCGAGGATTTCGGCGAGATGAATCGTCCGCAGCTTCTTGCCGTTCTTGGAAAGCCAGCCGTCGAGCTGGAGCTGGCAGGAGGGGTCGCTTGAGACGATGTAGTCGCACTCCGTGCGTTCGAGCGAGCCCCCTTTCACTTCGGCCATCGCCGTCGACACCATCGGGAACTTAACGCTGAAGAGGCCGCCGAAGCCGCAGCAGCTTTCGGGTTCGTCGCACTCGACGAGATCGAGGCCGCGGACGGCACGCAGCAGCGCCCGCGGCTCCTCGCGCACCCGCAGCTCGCGGAGGCCGTGGCAGCCGTCGTGGTAGGTCACGCGATGGGGAAACGAGGCGCCCACATCGGTCACACCGAGTTTCTTCACCAAGAACTCGCTGAACTCGAATGTGCGGCTCGCGAGGTCGAGCGCCGCGGTCTCATCCGGCGTGCCCGCAAAGAGCTGGGGATAAAACACCCGCATCATGGCGACGCACGAGCCGCTCGGCCCCACGACCACCTCGGCATCGCGAAACACGTCGAGCGCGTGCCGGGCCACGCTGCGGGCGTCATCCCAGTAGCCCGCGTTGAAGGCTGGCTGGCCGCAGCAGGTTTGGGCGGCGCGAAACTCCACGGTGTGCCCGAGCCGTTCGAGGACGGTCGCGACCGCCAGGCCGACCTTCGGCACGAGCTGGTCCACGAAGCAGGGAATGAAAAGTGAAACGACCATGCGAAAAACAGTGACCACCCATGAGTTGGTGAGGAGCCCGCGGGCAGGCCTCATGATACTGCCTTGACCCGCAGTCCACACTTACGGGCCGCGGCGAGTTGACGGCGATCCGCCGAGACGAAGAGATCGGCTTCCCATACCTTCGCCGCCGCCACGTGCATGGCGTCGGCGGCGCGGAGTATGGATGCCTCGAGCAAGCCTACCGTCTCGGCAATCACGGCCGGGGTCAGATCGATGATCGCTGCATCGACCACATCCTCGAGGAGATGCCGTGTGACGAGCGTATAGGCACGTCGCTCGAGCCGACGCTCCCGGAACCGGCGATTCAGGGCGGAGAGGATTTCCGGCACGCAGATGACGCAGAGACCGAGATCGGTCGCCGCCCGCACGGCGGCCTCGACATCGTCGCTTCCCGTCTCCTCGACGTACCGCTTGGCAAACGCCGACGAGTCAAAAAACGTCTTCACGAGATCGCTCTTTGAGAATCGCGGACGCCAGTTCGGCCCCGCGGCT
>CAYZHH010000097.1:0-8767 GCA_964478275.1 uncultured Candidatus Kuenenia sp. | reverse complement strand
CCGCGGCTGTGCCTCGCCGACCGGATGGATCTCAGCGACCGGCTTGCCATGCCGCAGCACTACCAACGTCTCCCCGCGCTCGACGGCATCGAGGAGAGCCGAAGCCCGCGAACGAAAGTCAGTAAACGAAACCGTTTTCATACCGAACGCCTCTGCTGGCAGCATGCCGCCACCGCCACCTGAGCGTGGCACGGCCCTGTTCTGTACATGACTGTACATACTTGTGCACTTGCGAGCAAGCGGCGTGGCCTGCGGGTCGTCGAACGCACCCCCATCACTGGGCGAACCGAATCGTGGTACAACCCGACGGGGTTGGGGTTTTTCGGGCGGCTGAAGGCAGGCGGTGAACGACACTCCGAGGGCCTTGGTCATGGGCGGGCGACGATCGTTTGGGCCGGGGTTGATGGTGACCGCGGCCTTTATTGGGCCAGGCAGCGTCATGACGGCGTCCCGCGCCGGCGCGAGCTTCGGCTTCGCGCTCTTGTGGACGATCCTGTTCTCCGTGTTTGCGACGATCGTGTTGCAGGAAATGGCCGCCCGGCTCGGACTGGTCACTCGGCAGGGCCTGGGAGAAGTGGTTCAAGACTCCTTTCGTTCCCGGGGCCTGAAGATCGTCTCGGCCATGCTCGTCGTTCTGGCGATCGGCTTCGGCAACGCCGCGTACCAGACGGGCAACCTGACGGGAGCCGCCGTCGGTCTGGAGGTCCTCTCCGGCTGGCCACTGCCTGTCTGGGTGGGCATCGTCAGCCTGGCGTCATTCGGGCTGCTCTTTTCGGGCATGTACAAAGTGATTGAGCGAGGGCTCATTGCCATGGTCGTGGTGATGAGCGCGGTCTTCATCGTGACGGCGGTCATCGTCCGTCCCGACGTATTCGCGATGCTCGAGGGCCTTTTCACGCCGCGCATTCCCACCGGCGGACTCGCCACGGTCATCGCCCTCATCGGCACCACGATCGTTCCCTACAACTTGTTTCTGCATGCCAGCTCAGTCCGCGAGAACTGGACGGCGGAGGTTCCCTTGGCGACGGCGCTTCGGGAGTCGCGCCGCGACACGCTCACTGCCGTGACGATCGGTGGGCTGATCACCGCCGCCATCACCACGACGGCCGCCGTCGCATTCTTCGGGAAGGGAGGCTTTGAGAACGCCGCGGACCTGGCCCGGCAATTGGAACCGGCATTGGGAGGGCCGGCGGCGAAGATCCTGTTCGCGATCGGCCTGCTGGCGGCAGGGATGACCAGCGCCGTCACGGCGCCGCTGGCCGCGGCCTACGCCCTCTCGGGAACATTTGGCTGGCCTGCGGAGTTGAAATCCTGGCGATTCCGGGCGATCTGGATGGCCGTCCTTGCCTGTGGCACGGTGGTCGCGCTCACGCTGCGTGCGAGTCCAACCGAGGTGATCCTCGTGGCCCAGGTGGCCAATGGCCTCCTGCTGCCGCTCATGGCCGTGTTTTTGCTTATTGCGGTCAACAACCGCGCGCGGATGGGTAGTCACGTCAACGGCGCTGCCGCCAATCTTCTTGGGGGTGGGATCGTGATCTTCGTGACGGTGCTGGCGGGGTATGTCCTGTGGGACAAACTCTCGCAGGTGCTTGCCACGCCATGATCGCGTCCACGGTGCTTCCACAGACCTTCGAGCATGTATCCCCCGCTGCCTGGAGAACCCTACGATGCTGACCCTCGAAGACCGTCTCGCCCGACTTGAGCGTTCCAACCGGCGCTGGAAGCAATCTGCCTTCCTGCTCTCCGCCGGAGTCATCGCCCTGATTGGTGTCGCGGCCGCCAACTCTTCGGAAGAGCCCGAAGGGACGGGATCAGCCCCGTCTCCCAAGGCCGAAGCGCCCGCCGTCACTGACGTCCTTCGCGCCCGCGCGATCGAGATCGTCAATCAAGACGGCACCGTGGCGATCGTGCTGAAACTGGCCGACGACGGTTCGGGGAAGGTCGTTGTCAACAGCTCCGCAGGCAAGCCGCGAATCGCCTTGGGTTCCGGGAAGGACGGCGAAGGGCTTTTCGAGAGCTTCAACAGCGACGGCAAGCGACTGGTCTGGATCGGCCGGAACACGCGCAATGAAGGATGGATCGGTGTGTACAACAAAAACGAACAAACGAGCGCCGTGATGGCCTCGAATGATCGCGGCGACGGCATCGTCGAAGTGGTCAATGCAGCCGGCAAGCAGGCCTGCTTTATGACAGCCAACGACCGGGGCGATGGGCAGGTGGGCCTGAATAACAAGGCGGGAACCATGGCCACGTCGCTCGGCTCGAACGGCCGCGGCGACGGTATGGTGGAGGTTTTCAATGCGGCTGGCAAACAGACCGCATACCTGGCCTCGAACGAGCGCGGCGACGGCTTCGTGGGCGTGCACAGCAAGGGGGGCGAGCGGGCCGTGGTTGCTGCGGCCACCGACGATGGCACCGGCATCGTGGAGATTTACGACAAGACAGACAAGCGGGTGGGCGTCTACGCAGAGGACGGTCGTTGAGCCCGTCGCATCCACGGTGCCATGAGCCCCGCTGCGGCTAATGGATTTGGGACGACTCCAGCCCCGAAATCTTGGCGGCCCGCCAGGTGCTCTTTCCCAGTGGCTTGGCGTCCCGCATGTTGAGATTGATCCGCCCGTGAAACTCACGGTCGGGCTCGAGTCGGATGAGCTTGCAGGTAAATAGAAAACAGTCGTCCGACTTGGCGGTGAGCCAGTGGACGTTGTCGCGGTAGTCCGAGATGCTCGACCAGCTTCCGGGGCCGGCGTTCTTCTGATCGACCGATTGCCGCACGATCATGTCGTCTCCGACTTCGTCGATCCGATCATAGAGCCGCACGTCGAATTCGCCAGAAACACACAGGAACGCCGAGACCATGCTGCTGTGCCCGTGCGGCGGGATGCTCCGCCCCTTCTTCACATGGGCCACCTTCACGATGGCCGAGACGCTGTCGGACTCACGGGACGTCTTGGGAATTGGTCCGAGCGAGATGTCGGCGAAGATTTCCCCCTTCTTGCCGAGATCGCGGGCCGTGAGCTGATCGGCGAGGCGGCGGAAGTCGATCATGGCGAGGAGCGATTCCATGGGCACCGATCGATAGAGCGTGTCGACGGCCTCCTGCCATTCAAGCGGGGAAATTTTTCGTTCGGTAAGCCGTCGCGATACATCGTCTAACCGGCGGGCCCAGTCCTGCATGAGTGTTTCGGCAGAGTCGGCCGCAAACCCGGCTCGGTGGGCGTGGATGGCCAGCCAACTGGCCAGCAACGACCGACCGCTGAGCCCGAACATCTCGCGGCGATTGAGGGCGTGGAGCATCGAGACGTTCCTTTGAGGGCTCGGGTGCGAAAGAGATTTCTGCAGCGGAAGGGAGAGGCGAGGACGACTTAGCCAGGCCGCGAAGCGGCGATGCGAAGCGGGCCGGAGAGGCTCGTGAGCGTCGTTTCGGCCGTCAGCGGGACGCCGATGCGACGCACACCCAAGCCAGAGCCCTCGCCCTGCACCACGGAAAACGCCTGGATTCGACCGGTGTCTGGCGCGGCGATCGCCGCGGCGTAGACCGGCAGGTTCCTGCGGCCAAGCGCGGCAAAAGCCTGCTGGGTTGCGAGGAGGCCTGTGGTGTTCGGGGCTGGTCGGCCGGAGTACACCTCGATCCGCGAGCCCGAGCCATAGCCGCCAGTCACGACGATGTCGTCGATGGAGTTGTTGTCAAAGCGGCCAGCCGACACCGAGAGGCCCCCACGGAATGACGGTGAGAAGGGGGTGATGGTCCGAACGACACTCGCGCCCACGGACAGGTCGTAGGCTCGAATCAGCGGTGACAACCCGACGCCGCTTGCGACCACAACCTCCATCTTGCCGTCGGCGGCATTCGCGTTGGTGGCGACGCCACCGGCAAACGTGCCGATGTCAGCCGTGGCGACCGTCGCACCGCCGAGATACGAGCTTGGAAACGCCTGGAAGGATCGGCTCGGCGTCGCGGGCACGGGGTCCGCGGCGTCGGGCGAAACGAAATACACGTTCACCAGACCAGGGCCGCGTGAGGCTGCGGCCACGATGTCGATCGCGTTGTCGCCATTGACCTCACCGACAGCGACCTCGAGACCACCGCGATACCTGGCGGAGAACGGAAGCGTGCGGTAGGCAGGAAGCTCCGTGCCGTCCTGAAGGAACACGCGGATTTCCCCAGCGCGACCCGGGCCAGACGCCGTGATGATTTCTGGAGTACCGCCTGGTATGACGTCACCCACCGCAACGCGGACGCCCCCGCGGAACGAGGGCTCGTAGGCGAGGAATCTCGAGCGGATCACGCCGCTTGTCGGATCGATCACGGTCACCCAAGGCTGACTGGTCGAGCCGATTTCAGAACCCGTGACGATGATCGACTGCTGGCCCACGGGCGTGGGATTGGGGTTCGATCCCGGAGCGATCACATTGACAACGAACGTATCTTCGCGAAAGTCGGCAGGATCAAAAACTGAGGCTGCCCGGACCGTGATGGTGGCGAAGCCCCCCGTGCTGGCGGCGTACTGGACGTTGAGACGGCCATCGGCACCCACGGTCGCCGTGGCAAGCGATGGGGCGCTCGACGATGCCGTGTAGACGAGCTCGCCGACGCGGGTGACGCTCGTGATTGTGACGAGGTTGTCGCGGGTAATTTGCGTAGCGTTGGTCACGCCCGTCGCCGGGAGCTCGTTGAAGGGAGAGCCTAAGTTGAAGCGCGGCACGGCCGCGATCGCATCGACCACGGCCATGCCACTGCCGAGCACGCGGGCAAATGCCGTAAAGCCGCCGTTCTGGGCGTCGAGGGTGGCAGAGTTGTTCGCGAGGTTGAAGAAGAACTGATTCGTGGCGCTATTGGGACTACCCCCGATCTTCGCCATAGCGAGCGTGCCGCGGGTGTTCGTGTTGCCAGGCTCGTTGACCACGGTCGGAAACTGCGTGATCGGCTCGGACAAGTTCAGCCCCGACTGCGGGACAGAAAAGCCACCAGCCTGCACGACGAAGTTGGCCACCGTGCGGTGAACGATGGTGTTCGTGTATCGGCCCGCATTCGCGTACGCCAGAAAGTTGGCCACGGTCGCGGGCGTCGTCCTGGTTCGGCCCGGTCCGGCCACATCAAACAGCTCGGCAAAAATATTGCCACCGACGTTGTTCGAAAAGCGGACGACCGTGCCGGTCACGTTCGCGAGGTCAAACGCCGTGGCCAGATCGATGATCGCCGCTGGAGCACCCGCCGGCACCGTGACATCGGCAAGCGGCGCGACGACATCGACCGCCATGACGCGGCGGGTCTCGAGCTGCTCCAAATGCCCAAATCGGTGGCCGAAGCGGCGGCGCGAGGGACGGCGGCGTGGCATAGAGAGAGAATCCCGGCTCGATGGACCGTAACGAGGGCTTTCCTCAGTGCCTGAGGGCCCATGGAAGGGGCTTCAAACACCGTACCTACGCGGCTCGGCCCACGCCAGTTCTCGGTCGGGCCAAAACCGTCTATCGGCCGCCGCGGCGTTTTTCGACAGCCCGGACGAGGGCGGCGCCCATATCGGCAGGACTCTCGGCAATCTCAATCCCGGCGTCGGCGAGCGCCGCCAGCTTGGCCGTGGCCGTGCCCTTGCCGCCCGAGATGATCGCCCCGGCGTGGCCCATCCGCTTGCCCGGGGGCGCGGTCTGCCCGGCGATAAAGGCCGCGACGGGCTTCGTGACATGGTGCTTCACGAACTCGGCCGCCTCTTCCTCGGCGCTGCCGCCGATCTCACCCATCATGAGGATCGCATGGGTGTCGGGATCGGCCTCAAAGAGCTTCACGATGTCGATAAAGGACGAGCCCACAAGCGGGTCGCCGCCGAGGCCCACGCAGGTGCTCTGCCCATGCCCGAGCTGCGTGAGCTGCCAGACCGCCTCGTAGGTGAGCGTGCCCGAGCGGCTCATCACGCCGACATGGCCTGGCGTATGGATATAGCCTGGCATGATTCCGATCTTGCACTCGGCCGGCGTGATGACGCCGGGACAGTTGGGACCGATGAGCCGACTTTGTGAGTCTTTCAACACCGGCAGCACGCGGGCCATGTCGAGGACCGGAATGCCTTCGGTGATCGCGATGACCAGTTCGATCCCGGCGCCGATTGCCTCGAGAATCGCATCGGCCGCGAAAGCCGGCGGCACGAAGATCATCGTGGCGTTGCACGCCGTGGCATCGCGGGCCTCGGCCACGGTGTTGAACACTGGCAGGCCGGCCACGGCCTCGCCCCCCTTGCCCGGCGTCACGCCGCCGACCATCCGCGTGCCGTAATCGAGGCAGCCGCGAGTATGGAACTCACCGACCTTGCCGGTAATGCCTTGGCAAATGACTCGGGTGTCGCGATTGACGAGGATGCTCATGAGGGAAAAGCCGAAAGCGGAAAGCCGAAAGCCGGCGGGATGGAATGACTATGGATGACGCTATGCCTTACTCGCGGCGACGACCTTCTTCGCGGCGTCGGTGAGACCGTCAGCCGTGATGATCGCCGTGCCACTCTCGGCCAGGATTTTCTTCCCTTCGGCGACCTCGGTGCCCTCGAGCCGCACCACCAGAGGCACCGTGAATCCGACGGTCTTGGAGGCCTCGACGAGCGCGGTGGCGATCGTGGTGCACCGCATAATGCCGCCAAAAATGTTCACGAGGATCGCTTTGACGTGCGAGTCGGAAAGGATGATCCGAAACGCCTCGGTGACCTGATTGACGTCGGCACCACCGCCGACATCGAGGAAGTTGGCCGGCTCGCCGCCGTGAAGTTTCACGAGATCCATCGTGCTCATCGCGAGGCCCGCGCCATTGACGAGGCAGCCGATCGTGCCCTCGAGCTTGACGTAGGAAAGGCCAGCCGCGGCCGCACGGATCTCGGCGGGTTCTTCTTCCTCAGCGTCGCGAAGCGTCAAAATATCCTTGTGACGAAACAGCGCGTTGTCGTCGAACGTCATCTTCGCGTCGAGGGCGACGAGCGTGCCGTCCTTTGCGAGCACGAGCGGATTGACTTCGAGCATCGACGCATCGAGGTTCACAAACGCCGCGCACATCCGCCGGAAGAACGTTTCGGCATGCCGCCAACTCGCCGTCGGAAGGCCCAGCTTCGAGGCGAGGAGGCGTGCCTGCCAGCTTGCCAGCCCGCGATCAGGATCAAACGGCTCGGAGAGGATGAGCTCAGGCGTTTTGGCGGCGACCTCTTCGATGTCCATGCCGCCAGCAGTGCTCGCGATGAGCACCGGTGAACCTGCCGCGCGATCGACGAGGATTGCACAGTAGAGCTCGCGGTCGATCGCGCAGCCGCTCTCCACAAACACCTGGCGGACCGTTTGGCCAGCAGGCCCGGTCTGAATGGTGACGAGCGTCTTTCCAAGAAGGCCTTCGGCAATCCGTTTGGCGTCGGCCGCGCTCTTCGCAAGCTCCACGCCGCGCTGGCTCGTGCCGGGCACCTGGCCCTTGCCGCGACCACCCGCATGGATCTGCGCTTTCACCGCACAGACCGGCGTGCCGAGCGCTTCAAATGCCGCGGCCGCTTCGTCGGGCGTGCGGACGACCCTGCCCGCGAGGACGGGCACATGTGCGGCCCGAAGTAACTCCTTGGCCTGATACTCGTGAATCTTCATAGGGACTTGGGGGAGTGCTGCGGGTGCTGGGGCGGCTCGTCCAGGGGTCGCCAATGGCACCGCCTGAGCGGGAAATATCCCAGGAAACGCCCTCGCCGCAACCCTCGGGGCTCTGTCCGCGGTCACTTGCCGCTTCGCGGTGGGAGGCCCGCGGCTTGGATTGCGGCGGCCCAGGTTTCCGGGCTCGCGGCTGCAATCGCGGCGGCCTGCTGCCGAGCCGCGTCGAGCGGGCAAGCCGTGAGATACCCGGCCACCGCCCGGCGCACGAGCGGGTCATCGCGGCCCAGCGTCTCCCAGATGGCGGCGACGTCATCGACGCTCTGCCAGTGTTCATAGCGGGCCAGATCGACGATGGTGTCAGCCGCCACGGCCGGATTGGTGACCAGCCCCGCCGCAGCGTCGGCAACCCGCGCGCCCGGCACGCTGTCGGCAAGAAACTCACGCGCGAATCGTAGTGCCGCAAGCGCATGCCGGGCGTCCCCCGCGCGGGTGTCGGCGGCGAGGAGACCGCGGTCCATCATGACATCGATCGCCGCCTCGCCACGGGCCACGAGCAGGCCGCCCAAGAGACCGTCGTAGCCTGCTCGAAAATCGTTTGCCGGCGCGGCGATCGCGGCGTCGAGCGCCTCGAGACAGGCGTCGGCTTCAGCGCGATGACCGCGTGCCTGGGCTCGTGCCGCGACGATGCCCACCGCCAACCCATAGAATCCACGCCGCCGCTGGTCGATCGCCGGCTCGTCGAGCCATCCCCGAAGTTTTTCAGCGCTCAGCGCGTCGGCGGCTTGAACGACGTCGGAGAACGCAGCCAGGCCAAACTCCGTAAACGCATCCTCGGCGATCGCCCGATCAGGGTGTTCGAGCCACCGAGCAAACCACCGCAGCCGCTCGGCCGCCGGTGCCTCGGCCCGCGGTGCGGTGGCGGCATAGCCCAGAAGCATTTCGTCTGCGGCAATCGCCTCGACGCCATTTGCGTCAGGCCCGCCGTCGGACGCCAAGAGAAGTGCGGTGCCGGCGACCGGCCCGGCAACCCGCGCGGTCACGGCCTCGTTGACCGCAATAGCGTCTCCACGAAGGACGCTCCGCACGACGAACGCCTGGCGGATGATGCCTCCATCATCACGGGCCGCGCCCGAGGATTCACCGATGGCCACGCCTCGTGCCGTAT
>CAYZHH010000096.1:0-11604 GCA_964478275.1 uncultured Candidatus Kuenenia sp. | reverse complement strand
GGGGGTCGAGCCCACTGTCGGCGAGGAGTTGCTCGAGGTCGGCGAGGCGTTCAGCGCCGTCGTCCGTGGCGGTGAGCACGAGCTCTGGCCGCCAATACATGCGGTCGCCGGCCATACCCCAGCTCCCGACCGTGGTATGCACGTGACGGACAAGTGGATCGACCGAGTCGGCGGTCTGGCCACCGATCGGCACGCGGGCGACGACGCGGCCGCCGTCACCGAGGAGGCGAAACTCATCGCGAGCACATTCGAGCCGGATGGGACGGGTCAGTGGGATCGGACGGTCCTGGGAGGCTAGGCTCGCCCAGTTGCTGCCGCGACGACCCGCGAGCGAATTGCCGCCCCCGGCGCCGCCGACCGCATGCGCGGCAGGCCCACCGAGCGAGGCGGTCGAAGACTGCGGCATACCTTGCATCGGCGCGGCGGACCCACCACCACCCGCGCTGGCACCAGCACCGGCTTGCTGCATCGACCCGCTCGCCGAACCGCCCCCGGCTTGGCCTGGCGCTCCGCCGGCAGCAAATTGACCGTCACCCCCGACACTGTCCTTATTGACTCCGCCCTGAGCACCGGAGGCGGCTTGCCGATTGGCAGTGCCTTGCCCATCGGCAAGGCGCTGCCGATGGGCAAGGCACTGCCAATCGGCAGTGCCTTGCCCATCGGCCGCGCCTTGTGCACCGGCAGCGCCTTGCGCACCGGATGCCCCATGGGAACCACGGCCGCTGGCGGCGGCACTCGACGGCCCATCGGCCTCGCCGCCTGCCGCAGCGCCATCTGTGCCTGGGCCACCAGGCTGGTTGCCGGGGCCACCGTAAAACTTAGATGGCCCCACGAACTGCGAGTCTCCTCCAGCAGCGCCTCCAGCAGCGCCTCCAGCTGCCGCCCAGCGGCTGTCTCCACCGGCGGCATTGCCGTTGCCGTTACCGACCACAGCATCGCCACGGCCCTGCTCATCCCCGCCAGCGCGGACGCCACGGCCAGGACTGCTCGCCGTCCCGGCCTGTTCCTCAGTCCAATCCCATCGCGACTGGTCGCCGAGAACACTCGGTCCACCGGCGGCCACCACGCCCCCGCGTGTCGCCGAAGCTCGATACTGCACGGCCGGCTTGGTTCGCTTGGGCGGCCGAACCTGCGCGAGCCACTCGAGACGGCGCCGTGCCTCCTCGATGGCCCGCGTCTCCGCTTCGGCAAGCGACGGGTCGGCGGGCGGAAACGTAAGCGTCCAATCCTCGTCAACGAACTGATAGCCAAACTCGCTGCCCCACGACTGGAGCGCTTCGCGTGCGGCATAGTAGGCCATCACGCCCGAAGGCCGAACAAGAAGCAGCGGATAGGGCTGGGCATTCGGATCGCCCGATTCGCCAGGCCGGCTGGCGAGATACTCCCGCGCCGCCCGGAGGCCGCTCGCGAGCGGATTGCCAGGGCCGGGTGGACCTTCAAAATCTGTCGGTCCCAAACGAATACCCTCCGGCTGGAGGAATACGCCGTCAAGGCAGCACTCGATATAGAGCGGTCGACGCCGCGTGCCAGAATCGCCGTCATAAGGAACGACGGCGTACGCAGGAGGACGCTCAGCGGCTTCGCGTCGAGCCTTGTCGGCCAAGGCCTTGGCGTCGGCCAACCGCTGTTCGAGGTCGGCGAGTGAGCCCGGCTCATCCTTCGGAGTTTCCTCGAGCGCTGCTGCGGTCCGTTCGAGTGCGTCGAGCTCATCCACGAGCGACCGCGAGTCGGCCTCGACGCCGGCGAGCTGCATGCGGGCCCGCGCGAGGTCTTCCATGGTGCGGGTTCGGACATCCGCGAGCTGGTCGGTACGCCAGACCATTTCGTCACGGGCGAGCTCGAGCTCCTCGGCAAGTGCCTGGGCCGCCTTCGTCGCAGCCTCGGCAGCTGCGACGGTCGCGGCATTCTCGTCGGCTCGGTCTGCCGAGTTGCTGAACAGCACGAGCAGAACGAGGAGCGCCCCCATCATGCAGAGCAGCACGGCGAGAAACGGGAACAGGGAGATGGATGGCCCGACCTGGGGCCGGACGCGACTCATGCGGCCTTTCCAACTCGGCGGGCTTCGTCCATGTCATCACGCCCCTTGGCCATCGCCCGCGCCGACAGGAGATGGACCGCGGCGGTGAGCGCGGCGAGCGTCTCCTCGAAGCGTCCCGTGGCCGCCAGCGCCTCGAGGTTTGCATCGAGACTCCGCTCCAGGTCGGCAACCTCGCGGGTCGCGGCCACGACGCTTCCGAGAAGCTCGGACTGCTTGCCAAGCGACTCCGCCTGCTTGCCAAGGGTTTCTGTCTGCTTGCCGAGAGTGTCTGCCTGCCTCCCGAGCGACGCGTGATGCTGCTCGAGACCGGCGACGACCGTGGCGAGCGACTCCGCCGCTGCGGTCCACCGCTCCTCGCGGCGACCGGCTGACTCGTCGTGGGCTCGGGCGAGCGATTCGGCCCATCGACCAAGGCTTTCGTCGAGCGTGGCAGCAAGCGCGACCCGCATCTGCTCGCCTCCCTCGGAGACAAGCTGGCGCACCGCCTCGCCGGCGGTCTGCTCGAGCGCCTGCCAGGCGTGCTCCTGCGACTCGAGGAGACGAGCCGTGCCTCGGCTGACGGTCTCACCAAGCCGCGCCACGGCAAGCGCCGTGCCATCACCACCGAAGGATTGAAATCGTCCGGCAAGATTCGACCATGCCGCCTCATCGACGGAGGCGAGGAGTTGCTGCTCGTAGCGATCGAGAAGGAACTGGAAAAACATGAGCACCATCGAGAGCGCGAGCGCGGTTGCGGTGGTGTCAAACGCCGTGCCGAGGCCCGCGACGACACCCGAGATGTTATCGAGCTGGGTCGGCGAGAGGCTCGCGATGGCCACCGTGATCCCAATGACCGTGCCGAGGAAGCCCATGATCGGGATCGCCCACACGATGAACCGCACGAGTCCGTAGCCGGCGGCGGCCCGGACCGCATCGACATCGGAGAGATACTTGAGGTGGTTCTCGAGATCGTCTGCGGAGCCGGTGCGAACGACGAGGTCGAGGGCCTCGCGCAGCCGCCGGGGCAGGTAGCCATCACCGGCCGGAACGCGGGCGACGAGCTCGGCCGCGGCGGCGGGATCCTCGCCCCCTTCGGGAGTTGGACCGAGCGCATCGACCCCATCCTGGCGAAGCTGCTGCCCCACGATGTCAAGGCAGCGCAGCCCGAGCGAGGCGACGCCCACGCAGAAGAGCGTCATCTCCACATACTCGACCCAATGGCCAGCGAGATAGCGGATGACGAGAGGGTTGGCGAGCACGCCCCCGTGAATGAGTGTGAAGAACAGGAAGGCGAGGGCACCGCCCCAAAGGAGCGGGGACCGCAGCAGTGCCGCGGAGAGGACGTTGAGCTTCGACACCGGCGGGGACCTCCTCGAAGAATGGACACAGAAGCCGGACAAGCGACCACGGGGCCAGCCTCATGAATCAATCGGTAGGGTTTGCCCGATCGATTGAACAGAAACATCCGTTACAGTGAAACGTCTCTCTCACAGCGGTACTGTCGCGTGAACCCAGGCAGGCCTGGCAGGCAGGGCAAGTGGCGACGGGGTTGTGACGGCCGTCGGCGCTCTCTAGGTTCCCGTCCGCTGATTGTCACCCGAGGCTGCTGCCTGCGGAGGCTCCAATGACTTCCCCATTCTCACCGTGTGCGTTTCCCCTCGGGCTCGGCCGGCCTGCGTGGGCCTGGATCGGTCTCGTCGCCGTGAGCCTTATCTCATGGCAGGGATGGAGTCTGGCGTCCCAGCGGACTGCCGGCACGGAAGTGGCCCCGCTCTGGATCACGGAGAGCCGCCTCGACGACGGCCGGCGACTCCTCGTCGTCCTTGATCAGGCGACCCGCCATGCGGCCGTGTATCACCTCGATGGTGCAACCGGTACTCTCGTGCTTCGGAGCACGCGGGACATCACATGGGACCTCATGGTCGGCGACTTCAATGCCCAGGAGCCTCGTCCCGCCGCCCTTCGGAAGATGCTCCATGCCCCGCCGGCCGAGCCACTTCGCGGCCCTGTGGAGCCGTAACGAACGTACCGGACACGACGGGCGTGGCGGTTGGGGTTAGAATGAATCGGTCGGAGGACCGATGGACTGCCAGGGGCGGCTCCCTGGCATTGAATGCGCCGGTCGCCTGCCGGAGGTGCCGATCGTCATGGCCGGAAAATTTCTATCGCTCGAAGAATCCGCTCGCAGGCTGGGCGTGACGGTCGAGGACGTGAATCGCCTCGTCGATCGAAAAGAGCTTTTCCCGATGCGTGGCGGCGGCACGATCAAGTTCAAGATCGAGGATATCGAGCGGGTGGCCGGCGAAGCCGCTAGTGGAAGTTCGCCGGACAACGACGACCTCTCGCTTGACCTCGACATTTCCGGACCAAGTTTGGGCAGCGGACCAGCCCTCTCGGGCGGCGATGATTTGCTCGGTGGCGGCGATGAAGATGAGTCCATCTTCTCGGACAGTGACGACGTACCGGACCGCGCCGCCTCCCACACGATGCTTGGTCTCAGTGATGGTGGAGGGGGTGTGGCGTCGGGTGCGTTCGACGTGGACGAACTTGGCCTCGACTCCCTCCTCAGCGCGTCGGTGCCGGACACGTCCGAGGATGGCGGCACCATTCCGCCATCGTCCGACGATTTGTCGGGTACGCTCGAGGTGGATATCTCAGGGATCGGCGGCTCGCTCCTCGGCGGCTCGCTCGCTTCGGTCTCAGGCATCGGCAGCGGGGTTTCAGGGGTAGTCGACTCCGGGCTGTCTCTCGAGGAAGACTTTGACGCGTCGGGCATCGACCTTGCACGGTCGGCCGGCGAGGGAGACCCTAGTGCGACGGGTATCGGCCTCTTGGGGGCATCGCTGGCCGGCGACGCGTTCGATCTTGGCGCCGACCTCTCGGATGAGGAAAGCGCCTCCGTCGTCATCGCAACGGAAGAAACTGGCGACTCCAGCTTCTTTGATTCGGCCGCTGACGATTCGGCTTCCGTTTCATTCGATGGCTCAGGTGAATCAGTCGATTTTGCCGGTGCGGCAGGCATGGACTTCGGGGGCATGAACGTCGTTCCGGCGTCGCCTCCGCTGAGCGTCTGGCAGGTGGTGGGGCTTGTCTGCTCGACCATGCTCTTGACCCTCGTAGGCCTGGTGGTGTTCGACGTGCTCCAGACAGTCCGAGCGCCGCAGGGAACGCCCATCACCGCCCCGATTCTCAACGCGTTGACCAAGGCGTTTGGCTTGTGAGCGGTCGGACGAGGCCGGGCCGGCTATAATTCGGGCATTCGGTCGTTCCTGCCTTTGCCCGCCCGCCGTCTGCAGCCCATGAACAATCTGCTTCCGCCCGCGTTTGGCGAACGCCCATGCTGCGTGTGGCTCGCCCTGGGATGGCTCATGGTCACCGCGGTCGGCTGCGGTGATTCAGCCGCAATCCAGCCCGACGACATTCGGGTGTATACGGCGGCGGCGACACCGAAGCCCCGCATCACGCGGCCTGATCGCCCTTCCAAAGCCGGGCTCGCGTTGACGTATGACCCGCCGCCTGGCTGGACAGACGGCGGCGCGTCGGGCATGCGGCTGGCCACGCTCGTGATCGATACCGAAGGCAAGCGTCACGAGGTCACCATCATCCCGGCCGCTGGCACGCTCGAGGCGAATGTGGCTCGCTGGCTCGGCCAGCTCGACGCGACGGCGACTCCCGAGTCGCTTGCACAACGAGCGTCGGAGGCGCTCGAGGCTGCTTCGAAGGTTTCCGTCGGAGACGCCGAAGCAACGCTCGTCACGCTCGGTGACATCGAGGCCGACGATGGCGAGATCATCCTGGCCGCGGCGATACCCCTCGACACAACAGCGTCGCTCTTCGTGAAGTTCAAGGGGCCTGCCGCGATCGCCCGTCGCGAACGGGATGCCTTCTCGCGGTTTGTTGCGAGCATTCGATGGAACGAGGAGAAGGCCCCATGAGCGCCGGCAGCATAACTCCGCAAAGCCTGCCGATGCCCGGACGCCACGTCGTCGAGTCGGCTCCTGATTCACCTGCTGCCACGCTCGCGAGCATGGGCTGGGATCTGCTCCGTGCCGCGGGCTCACTCAAGATCACCGTCGTCATGTTTCTGGCCGCGATCGTTCTCGTCTTTGTGGGCACGCTTGCCCAGGACGAGATGAACATGCCCGACGTGAAGGCGACGTATTTCAACTGCTGGATCGCGTGGGTGAAGTTCGCCGATTTTTTCCCGGTGACGGTCTTTGGCGAATCGACGCTGCGGGGTGGGTTTCCGTTCCTCGGCGGCGCCACGATCGGCCTCGTCATGCTCCTCAACCTCATTGCGGCCAAAGTGACGCGGTTTTATGTCGCGGCACGCGGCGAACGCCTCGTGTGGGGAAGCGTGCTCTCGCTCATCGGCGGGCTCATCACGCTCGGTGTCATTCTCACCGGGCACCAGAGCGACGGTCTCCAGGGCAAACCGCCGTTCGACTATGACGTTGTCTGGCGGATGGTGCAGGCCGGGGGAGTGCTCGTCGCCCTGGGCCTGACGGCTGCGGCATTCGTCGCTCACACACGGCTTGCACGTCAGGTCGCAGGGACAGCAGCGGCCGTCGTGGCCGTCGTGGCCTGGCTCACGATCTTCGGCGGCGCGACTTGGACGATGAACGAGCCGGCCCTCCGGATCATGTGGCAGCTCATCCAGTCGAGCGTGGCCTCACTCGTGCTCCTGGCAGGGCTGGTCATGGTCTTCGGCAGCCGCGGCGGCAACGTGCTCATTCACCTCGCGGTTGGCCTCCTCATGGTCGGTCAGTTCGCCTTCGGTGATCGACAGGTCGAGGAGCGGATGCTGATTATCGAAGGGCATTCCACGAATGAAGCCTCTCGCACTGATGAGGTCGAGCTGGCCGTGCTCGAGACGAGCGACACGACGGAGCGGGTAACCGCGGTAGCTGATCGCCTCCTCCGCGCTCGAGTGGGCGGCGAGCCGATCGACACGAACGACCTTCCGTTCACGATTCGCGTCGTCGAATACTTTCGCAATTCCGCCGTGGAGGCGATCGGCCCGGCTGTCCCCACGAGTGCGACGGCTGGCCTGGGCCTCACGTGGGCAGCCGAAGACAGGCCGACCGTTGGGGGCGCTTCGTCACAGACCAATGTCGCGTCTGCCTACGTCCAGCTCGTCGAGCGCGGGAGCGGTCGCGACCTCGGCACGCACCTCGTCACGCAGTTTTTGAACGATGGATCGCAGATTTTTGCCGGTGCAACCGAGAACGAGTGCGACACGGTCACTGCGGACGGTAAAGACTGGCGTCTCTGCCTGCGGTTTCGCCGTGAATACAAGCCGTATTCTGTGACGCTCGATGACGTGCGTCGGATCAACTATTCGGCCAGTTCCACGCCCCGCGACTACTCGTCCTACGTCACGTTCACCGATCTCACGACGGGAGAGACGCTTCCGAACCAGCGGATCTGGATGAACAACCCCGTTCGGTACCGGGGCGAAACCTTCTTTCAGAGCACGTATACACCGATCGATCTCGGCAACGGCGAGACGACCGAAATGACGGGCCTCCAGGTGGTCGAAAATGCCGGCTGGCTCGTGCCCTACGTCGCCTGCGTGCTCGCGTTCTGGGGAATGCTCGTCCACTTCGGCGGCACGTTCCTCCGATTTGCCAGCCGACACGAGCGAACTGCGCGGGCTCCCGCAGCGACGGGAAAAGCCGGCCGTACGCCGCCCACGGGGATTGCCCGGAGCCACGACACCGATGACAAGAGTGGGGTCTTCATCCCCGCAGCAGCCCTTGCGATCGTCGCGGTCCTTGCCCTGATCGCCGCGGTGCCGCGATCACCGCGCGCGGGCTCCGCCGACTTCGCCGCGGCGGGCCGTCTCCCCGTCATGCACGAGGGCCGCATCAAGCCACTCGACACGGTGGCCCGCAATTCGCTTCAGCTCCTCAGTAATCGCACAAGCGTCACCATGCCGTCGGAAAAGAATGGCACGGCTGGTGACCCCCAGGGGCGGATCTCGGCGACCCAGTGGCTCTTGGCTCTCATGGCCGGAAGCGAATGGGCCGACCGCGCACCGGTCTTCCGGATCGACGCCAAGGAAGTTGTTGATTTCTTCGACCTCACACGACGGGCGGGACACCGCTATTCCTTTGCTGAGCTCGAGCCCAAGCGGCAGGACCTCCGACGTCAAACCGAGCCTGTTCGAAATCGGCCCCGAGATGAGCTGTCCTTTGTCCAGCGAAAGTTCATCGAGCTCGAGCAGAAGCTCATGGCTTACGACGTCATCCGTTTTGCCTATGACGCGCCCGAGATGCCGCAGCTTTCCGGTGACGATGCGTCGGCCCGAGAGGCGTTTCTGTCGCAGGTGATGCGCATGATGCAGGGGGCAAGGCTCATCGAAGGGAACCACCCGCCGGCGGCGCTTCCACCTATGGGGCGGCCGCCCGCAGACTCTGCCACAGCCGATGCGACGAACCGCTGGCAGGCGCTCCACCCCGCGCTCGTGCATGCCTTAGTCGCCAAGCTTGTCGCGGGGCGACCTGGGCAGCCCGCATACCAGGCCAGCCCCGTACTCCTCCCGTTTGTCGATATGCTCCAGTCGGTGAACCGCAATGGCCCCGATTTCAATTCGTCGTTGGCTGCCTATCGCTCGGCCGCCAGCACGCTCCCCGCGTATCTTCCTGCAGTCCCAAAGGCTGCCGCTGAGGCCTGGTTTAACGCGTTTAACCCGACCGATCTGGCCATGTGGATCTACGTCGCCACGACGGTTGTCTGCTTCGGCGGCTTCCTCCTTGGTGGCCCGCGCGTGCAGCGATTTGCGTGGTGGCTCCTCGCTGGTACCTTCCTCCTCCACACGTTCGCCCTCGGCATGCGGATCTGGCTGACCGGCCGGCCGCCGGTGGTCAATCTGTACTCATCAGCTGTCTTCATCGGCTGGGCCTGTGTCCTTGCCGGGCTCTTGCTCGAACAACTCCACCGGATCGGACTCGGAAATCTCGTCGCAGCAGTCGCTGGCGGCCTGACGCTCATGGTGGCCTATGGTCTCGACTCGGGTGACACGATGCATGTGCTCCAGGCCGTGCTCGACACCCAATTTTGGCTCTCGACGCATGTCATCACCGTCACGCTTGGCTACGGTGCGACGTTTCTGGCTGGGCTCCTTGGCACGTGCAGCATCGCCCACTCGCTCTGGACGCAGGGGCAGCGCACGCCGGAGAGCCGTGAGATTCAGGACCACCTGTATCGCATGAATTACGGCGTCGTCTGCTTCGCGCTCTTTTTCAGTTTCATCGGCACTGTGCTCGGAGGCCTCTGGGCCGACGACAGTTGGGGCCGCTTCTGGGGCTGGGATCCCAAGGAGAACGGCGCCCTCATGATCGTCCTCTGGAATGCAGCGGTCCTCCACGCTCGCTGGGATCGCTGGATCGGTCCGCGAGGATTTGCAATGTTCACGATTGGCGGCAACGTCGTCACGGCCTGGAGCTGGTTCGGCACCAACCAGCTCGGCATTGGCCTGCACAGCTACGGCTTTACCAGCGGCGTGCTCATGCTCCTCGGCACGTACGTCGCAAGCCAGCTCGCCCTCCTGGCGGTGGCCGCTGTGTTCACCAAGCCGGCGGTGGCATCCACGGCCTGATTCGCGGAACGCTGCGTCGGTTGCCAGCGTCCGCCGATAAACTGCTCGGCGGTGACTTCGCCCGCGGTGAGCGTGACGGCAATCGCTCCATCGTGTCCCGTCTGAAGCACCGCCTCGAGGGTCACGCCTGCGGCGGATGCGTAGGCCGACTGCACATCGGGCCAGCTCCGACCGTTTCGGCCGCTCGCCAGCACAACCTTTGGTGTCGTCGCCACCGCGATATCGGCTGGGAGACTCGTGCGGGTGCCGTGGTGCGGCGCCACGAGCACGTCGCATTCGCCGGGCGAAGCCGCAGCAAACAACCGCAGCGCCTCCCCCTCGATATCGCCCGTGAGGAGCACACGGCGGCCGGCCGCCTCGAGCGCGATGACGAGGCTCGTCTCGTTGTTGCTGCGGTGAAGGTGCTCGTCGCCAGCGAATGGATGGAGCACACGGGCACGGCAGAGCGGGTCGATCGCGAACGAGTCGCCTGCCCGAGCCGTTCGCACGGGTACTCCCCACGCTTCTGCCGCGTCGAGCAGATCGGTGACCGAGAGCGATGGGCACCGGAGGAGCGGCTCGGGCACGAGGATCTCGCCAACACGAAACCGAGCCAGCAGGGCCGGCACGGCGTTGAAGTGGTCGGCATCGGCATGAGAGATCACAAGCGTGTCGATCCGCGTGATCCGCTCGCTCCAAAGCACCGACTCCACCGACCGGCGGGCCGCGGCCGGGGCCCCGAGCCTGCCCGCGTCGTACACGAGGCAGCGGCCCGTAGGCGATCGTACGACGATGCCGCAGCCGTGCCCAACCGCGGCCATCACCACCCGTAACCCCGAACCCTGGGCCGGCTGCGCGGCCCACTCGCCGGCAATCCCCACGACCGACCACGCTCCGGCAAGCGTCGCCCACGTGGCGGCCCGCCGGAGGAGATCCACTCGGACCGCGAGGAACGCGACCACCATCAGCCCATACCAGCCGGCCAGCCACCAGGCCTGTGGCCCAGTGACCCAGGCGTGGCCTCCCGGCACGGCCGCCGCGTACGACACGAGCATCTCCATCACCGCGAGCGAGCCATCACAGCCGGCGCCGAAGATGCTCGCCAGCGGCCCTGGCACGACCGACGTCAGCAAGCACATGAAACCAAAGGCCATCGCCACGGGCACCACTGCGGCGACAGGCACGTTGACCACCAGCCCGATGGTGCTGACCACATGAAAGCGATAGGCCACCAGCGGCGCGGTCGCGAGCCAGACGGCCGCTGACGCGAGGGCCCCGGCGGCGATCCACGCGCCTGCCTGGCGGACTCGTTTCTCCCTCCACGATCGGCTCCGCTCGATGAGCCGTTCGATGGGGTCGGTTTCGCGCGGCCGACAGAGAATGTTGGCCACACCTGCGAGAATGGCGGTGGAGAGAAACGAGAGCTGGGCTCCGACACTGAAGACCTCCGACGGCCGCCAGATACACACGACGATCGCGGCGACCGCGAGGGAGTTGATCGTCGCTGGTCGACGGCCAACGGCCACGGCGGCGCAGGCAATCCACACGAGGATCGTGGCTCGCACCACCGGCGTGCCGGCACCAACAAGGAGCATGTAGAGGCCGGTCACCGCCGCCACCGCCACCCCGGCCCAAAGTCGCGAGAGCCCGATCACGCGGAGCACAGCAAAAAGGCCGGCGGCGAGGAGCCCCACATGGAGGCCGGAGATCGCGAGCACGTGGATTGTGCCAGTGACGACGAACTCATCTGCCAACTCGCGGGACAAGCCCCCCCGCTCGCCGAGGAGGAGGGCCGCGGCGAGGCCTGCTCGTTTCGGGTTGATCCGTTCGGCGAGGACTGCGGACGCCCGCGTCCGCAGTCGATCGATTGCGGTGGCAGGCGACCACCACGCGGGCCGCGCCGTCACCCGCACATCCTCCCAGCCGCGGACCCGCACGATCGAAAGCTGCCGCGTTTCGCGGGCCCGCCGCGCTGCGTCCCACTCCCCCGGGATGAGCGGCTCCG
>CAYZHH010000095.1:0-11639 GCA_964478275.1 uncultured Candidatus Kuenenia sp. | reverse complement strand
CCGGGACGGCGGGCCACCCGCCGCCCCCCCGGCTGGCGCCGGGGGCTTCTATGCGCTGATTTTCGCCCGCCTGGTGTGCTGGCGGTACACCAAACTGCCCCCGTCATCGCCTCACCCGCAGGCGGCGCGGTGGCCCTCGATGAGCCTGAGGTCGTAGTCGAACCGCCCGCGGAGCTCGGCCAACACCCGCCCGAGGTCGAGCCCGTAGTGGTTGACCTTGAAGAGGCTTGCCTTCACATACGGCACGCCCGCGTTCCAGAGCCGCCACCACACAAGCTCGCTCGGGTTATGGGGCAGCCTGCGGCTCTTGCGCAGGAGTCGCCAGCTTCGCCGTGGGGAACGAAGCGACAAGTGAGGCCATACCTCAGGAAGGGTCACAGACCCAGCCGTGGTCGTGTCGTAGAGCCCGGCCAGCTTAAGGCCTGCCTCCTTCATGCGCGCGGAGAAGCCAATCTCGTATCGCTCGACGATGTCCCGCTTCGTCGCGAGTGGCTCAAAGTCTTTCCAAAACTCGGCGAAGGCATCCGATTCGAGAAGCCGTCGCCGCAGCCCAAGAAACCACGACTGCACATGCGGCACGCGCGGCGCCTCACGTCGGGCATTCTGATCGGAGAGCACCATGCCCCAGAGGTCGGCATCGACCGTGCGCCGGTCGACCAGAGCGGGCCCGAGGTCGAAAAGCGGGCCGTACACGCTGTCGTTGATGCAGAGCACTTCGTCGTAGTCGCCGCCCTGCAGCGTGGCGAGGCCATCCTGCCACGCACCGAAGTCGTAGCCCACGTTGGCGCGCGGGACAAAGCCGTCCACAATCCTTGTGAGTGATGATGGCAGCCGCCGCGCCGAGTTGGAAACGACGACGAGACGCTCGGCAACATCGCGATACGCAGCGAGGGCATGGTGAACGTGCGGCGAGAATCCGCCCCCTGCATCGAAGTGGGCGAACACGATCGCGCGTTGCATGGGCCGGCTGCAGCGTGGCTCGACCATCATGGGTCGCGTCTCCCTCGCATGGTCAGGCCGCACGGCGATGGAGCTCGTGGCCGACCTGCTGTCTGAGGTTTGCCAGCCTCCGGAAGTCGGTGAGGCTCCGCGGCTCGTCATCGAGCAGCGCGAGCATGCCCGGCACGTGGCCGAGTGTCACCGCCGCGCGGGCGAAGGCGCCCTCGAGGATCTGCCGCTCGGCGGTCCGCATTGCCGAGGCCGTGTACCAGCGGACGCTCGCGGCGATGGTCCTCTCGCGAATCTCGGGAGGCAGCACACGGGCATTGAGCGCGATGGCGCGTGCCATGTCGGGCCATGCCGCGCCGCTGGTCAGGAGCCTGGTTGTCTCATTGGCCGCGTGCCGACGATACACCGCCAGTGACCGCGGCTCGTACCACACGGGATAGGCGGCGGCGATTCGCACCCACATCTCCCAGTCGACGGCAAGCTCGAGATCGGGGCGGTAACCGCCGAGGGTTTCGTATGTGTGCCTCGCGACGATGACCGATGGCGTCTGGACCCGTTGGCGTTCGGCGATCCTCGGGAGCCACTGATTCAGCAACCCTGGCATCCACCGGAGCTGCGACGTGGTTTTGAGCCGTCGGCCTTCCGCATCGACGAGACGGCTGCGGCAGAAGGCCATGCCGATGTCGGGCCGCCGCCGGTAGCCAGCGTCGAGTCGTGCATAGAAGCCCGGCATGACATAGTCGTCTTGATGGAGCAAGTGGATCAGCTCCCCTCGAGCCAACGCGACGGCCCGATTCCAATTGCCACAGAGGCCAAGCCTCTGGGCGTGGTCGAAGATCTCCACGCGGCCGCGGGGATCGACCTGCCGCACGATGTCATGAACGACGCCCGGCCTGGAGCCATCATCAACGACGGCAATCTGCATGACATCCGACTCAGGCGCCTGCGCGAGGACCGACGCGAGCGCGAGCGTGAGGAGCGCACCTGGCTCGTGGGTCGGGAGCATGACCGAGAAACGCGGTCGTGCCGACGACGCGTCGAGTGGCCGGATCGGTGGCGGTGGTGCGGGGTTCATGGCGGCCGTGGGGCGAGAGGCATGCCTTGTGAAGCGGGGAGATACCAAAAACCCCGGTGCCGCAAACAGGCCAATCCAAATCGTGAAGGTCGCCCAGCTTGCCCAGGGGACCGCGCCGCTCGTGGTGGGCGGGAATCGACGCTGCTGGAGGCTCGGGTTGCCCATGCCATGTCGCCGGACGTTCGCTGCGGCCATCCTGGCTTCGCTTGCCAGCAAGCCCGGCTCCCATGGCACGGGCAACCCTCGCAGACGCGTCCCCGTGGCCCCGAGGCTCTGAATAGGCCCCTCGGAAGGAACCGGTCAGGGGGAGGGCGGTGCCACTGGGGTGCCGAGGGATTTGAGGTACGAGAAGAGGTCGGAGACTTCTTCTGGCGGGATCGCCTCGAGAAGACCTTCGGGCATGATCGAGATGCCGGTGAAGTCGGCTTGGTCGATATCCCGCAGGGGGACGCTGATGTCGGCCGTGTCGGGCTGACGGATCACGATCGACTCGGCGTTGCGTGACACGAGCAATCCCTGCACGATTCGGCCGTCGCGCGTGACGACACGAAACGCACGGTAGCCGCCTTCCATGGCCGCGCTCGGCGTGAGGACGTTTCGCAGGATCGCTTCCGTGCCCGTGATACCCAGGCCGTCGAGCGCGGGCCCAACCTTGCCGCCTTGACCTCCCTGCTGATGGCAGGTGAGGCAGCGGGTTGTGAACACCGCCTTGCCCTTCACGGCATCACCGCCGGTTTCGGCAAGCTGCCGAAACCGTGCGAACTTTTCTGCGCGCCGCTCGAGCTCCTCGGCCGTCACGAGTTTTGGAAGGTCGATGGCCGGATCAACTCGGGCTTTTCCAGCAAGCTCGCCCCACGAAGTTCCACCATGAAATGCGATGAGGCTCGGCGGCCGTTTGTCGTCTCCGGCATAGCTGCGGTCGAAGTCGGCGCGGATCTCGTCGGCTGTCCGTGGTCGATCCCACACGCGAAACTCGGCGATCCGGCCCGCGGTGCCCGCGCGGGGAGGGCTGCTCGCGCCGATCCGCAGGTCGGCATACGGCGTGGTGTCGCGGGCTCGGCTCTCGGCGTCCAACTCGCCGTTCACAAAAATCCGGAACACGCCTTCAACGTCGCGGGTGACGGCATAGTGCTTCCACACATCGGGGGTCGTCGGCCCACGGGCAACGGCGACGTCGCCATGGGCCTTCGTCCACACGCGGAACTGCCCCCCAGCAAAATTCATGTCAATCGCACCGGCCGCGGCCAGGAGGCTGTCTTCATTTCCGATCGGCGGCTCGAGGTTCACCCAGGCCTCGACCGTGAACGGTCCATCGAGCGACACCCGCGCGGCCGCGCCGGCATCGTCACCGGCCAGCCGCAAGACGCCCGGAGCCTTCGATGTGATCTCGTTCCACGCGGCTTCGAGGACGGGATCGTTTTTGAGCGTCGCCCGCATGTCAGCAAGGACGGCGATCGGCAGGGTTGATGGGTCGATCAGGTCGGCCTCGAAAGCCTTCACCAGAGCGCCAGCCCCTTGCCGATGACGGGCCAGAAGGGCGGCGATCGCTGGCCGCTCCGTGAAACCAAAAGCGTCCCACGCCTCGATGACCGCGGTGCAGCTTTCGGCATCACGCGACTCGGCACAGGCAGCGATCGCGTCGGCCCGCAGCCGTGGATTCTGTGTGGACAGATCGAGTAGTCGTGTGACGGTCGCGGCCGACATGCCCCCCAGCTCGCGGAGACATCGCACGGCTGCACGCTGAACCGCTGGGGTCGTGCTCTCGTTTCCGAGAAGATCCGTTACCCGATCATCGAGGCTCCGAATACGGAACGCTCCGGCGAGCTCGAGCCCAAGCATGCGGTCGGCATCGGTGGCCTTTGCCCCGAGCAGGTCGTCGGCTGCTCCGGCCACGATCGGCTCGATCGCCGCAGCAGGGAGAGTCGTGCGAAACTCCAAGAGCGCCCGCAGCACGGCCACGCGGCTTGCGGGATCGCGTGCCAGCCGCTGGAGAGCGGTGGCGACTTCCGGGGCATCGACATGACCGGCGAGCACCCGAACCTCCTGGGCGTCGAGTGGCCGCTTGATGTCGGGAAGGAGGCCTGCGAGTACCACCGCTGCCATCCGTGGCTCGAGCGCCAGGGTGGCGAGGAGGCGGTTTTCCACGGGGAGCGCTCGGCCCGCCGGCGATTCGAGAAACGCCGCCACCGACGCGGCATGCTTCTCCAAGGCCCAGCGGACGAGGAACCGCTCGAATAGGCGATCATAGGCAGTCCACTTGTCGCCCTTCACTGGCCCGCGGCCGAGGCCAAGCATGAGGGCGATCGTGTCGGGCTCGGTCACTGGGATCCGGCGGAGAGCATCGCCAAGCGCCGCCCGTACGCGTGCCGACGGATCATCGAGAAGCGGCCGCGCAAGCCTGCGAAACTCGCCCTCCGAGCAGGTCGTGCCGGCGATCCGAATGGCTTCGTGCCGGAGGTCGGCGCTCGGATCCGCGACGAGTTTCTCGAGCACCGCCGGTGACACAGCGCCGAGCCCTTCGAGCGCCCAGAGGCTTCCCGCACGCGCCGACACCGTGGCCGATGGGTCGAGGGCGAGGGCCGTGAGCGACGGAATCAGCGACTTTCCGTCGCGGTCGATGATCTCTTGCCAGGCAAGATCGGCGACTCGGGCATTCTTCGCACCGAGATACTTTGGCAACTCTTCGGTGGGCACCCGTGCGACTGCAACGGGCTCCTGGACCGGCTGCGAGACGTGGCGAATCCGCCAGATCCGACCCCGCACGCGGTCACGCTCGGGGTGCGCCCGAGGCACTTCGTTGTGGGAGATGATTTTGTTGTACCAGTCCACGACATAGAGGCAGCCGTCGGGTCCGAACTGCACCGCTACGGGACGGAAGGCCTGGTCGGAACTGGTCAGGAGATCGGGGCCCTTGCGGTAGTCGTAGCGGTCGCCAGTACGGGTCGCGATGATTGACTGAATGCAGCTCGTGATCGGATTGGCGACGTAGAAGACCCGCTCACCCGGCGTCGCACCGGCGCCTGCGCCCCACGGGCCGGGCCAGCCGTCGAGATCGTCGGCGATCGCCAGGCCACTGAGGCCTGTGCCGCCCATCTGCGGGGGCCCGAGCGGCGCGGGCATCATCGGCTGATAGGGGCGAAGCCTGTCGCGAGAACCCGTCGGCACGAGCACACCGGGCTCATAGGGAAAGATCGGGAAGCCCATGTCATTGGCTTCCTGGAGCCAGGTCTCGCCTTCGCGCGAGATCGTCAGCCCCCAAATGTTGTTCGGGCCCGCCGTGACCGGCTCAAACAGGGAACCATCGGCTCGGAACCGCGCGAGCTTGCAGGCATCGAACCGCACCTCGCTGGCCCCGTCCGCAAACGGCACGCCATCAGGCCGTCGCACAGTCGATGTATTGAAAAGTCCTTGAGCAAGGAGAATCCAGTCGCCTGGTACCCGCGTGAACTGGTGCGGAAAGAGATGGGAGTCCTGCACACCGAACCCTTCGAGGACGGTGTCGAATCCATTGGCCCGGCCGTCGCCATCGGTGTCGCGGTAGAACCGAATCTCGGTGCCATACTGCACGAGCGCCCCATCTCGATAGGGAAGCACGCCGAGCGGGAGGGCTAGGCCGCTTGCAAACACACGCGGCGGCGCGGGCTTCTTCGCCCACGGGTTGTCGATCACGAGCACCTTGTCGCGGCCACCCGCTGCGAAGACCCGCTGCGACGCTTCCGCGTTCTCGTTGGCATCGAGGGGGTATTCGAGCGCCGTTGTCGTCCAGAGTCGGCCATGCGAGTCGAACGCCAGGGCCACGAACTTGCCGTACGGGTTGGCAGGATCGGTGCTCTCGGCGAGCACAAGCTCCGCCGTAAAGCCTTTGGCCAGTGAGAAATGTCGTGCCTCATCAGCCGCCGAGAGTGGCTCGGTAGGGGGTGGCAGTTTCACGAGTTGTGGCTCCACGGCTTTGGCTCGGGGCAGGGCGCGGATCGTGATGTCCTTCACTTCGACGAGCGCCTTGCCGCCGCCATGCACCTGGATGCCGATTCTTCCGTCGAGTGGGATTGCCGCGTCGGGTTCGACGTAGTCGAGCGCGGCAACGCCATTGATCCACGAGCGAATGCGTGGCCCGATCGCTTCAATCCGATACTCGTTCCAGTCGTCAGGTGTGACGGCTGCGGCGAGGGTCTTCGGGTCCTGTGGCTCGGCAATCACCTTATTGCGGCGGGACTCGTCGTAGAGCTTTCCCCACCAGCCCGGGCCGGCATCGACCTGGTAGCCCTTCATCTCGTGCGATCCCTCCACGCGGGTGCTGCGGATCTGAATCCCCGAATTCACAAAGCCGCCTGCGCCGCGAATGCGAATCTTCAGAATGAGGTCGAAATCACCGAATGAGTCTTGCGTGGCAAGGAACGTGTTGTGCGGCACCTTCTCCGTCAGTGAGCCACCGACGATCGCACCGTCGGCCACGGTCCACCACTTCGTTTCACTCCCGAGGGCTTCCCAACCAGCGAGGGTTTTGCCATCGAAGATCGATCGCGGCTCATCGGCATGAGCGAGCGATGCACCAAGCAGAAAAACGAGGGCGAGTGGGTAGCGCATGGAAACGGGTCGCATGGGTTTCATGGGGTCATGCCGGGGGCATCTCAAAATCAAACACCGTCACGCGGGCAAGGCACGGGACGACGATTGCCTTCACGCGCTCGTGCTCGGGATCGGGGAGGTAGGCATCGCGGGCCGTCGCGCTCTCAAACGTCATGATGAAGCCGTGCGTGAAGCCATCGTTGAGGCCTTCGTCGCTTTTGTATGGTCCGGAGTGGAAATCGAGGAGGCCTGGAATCCTGCCGACCATGCCGGCCAACTCGCGGAAGCAGGCGGTGATCTGCTCATGTGATACCTCAGGCTTGAACTCAAAAACTCCGAAATGCTTCACGTTCGGCATGGGGAACCTCCTGAGGCATGGCTGTGAATATTCTCGAGGAGCGCGGTCACACAGGCCCGCGCAAAAGCTGGATCGTTGATGTCGCAGTCGAGCGACACACAGGGGACGTCGGGGCGAAGGCCCGTCACGATCGCGCCAAAGAGCGAGGCATCGGCGGCTGCATCATGAAACGGTCCGCCGGGGGCACTGATCACACTGATGCCGCGGCGCGGGATGAGCACGGTCACAGGGCCGCGCGAGGCATTGACCTTCGTGGCGACGAGGCTGCCGAGCACCGCACATTCCTCAGGAGTTGTCCGCATGAGCGTGACCTGAGGGTTGTGGGCGTAGAACGTGCGGCCCGAGAACTTTTGCGGCACGGTCTGCGGCTCGCCAAAATTCACCATGTCGAGGCAGCCGGGGGCGACGACGGCCGGTATGCCGTGCAGGGCCGCGGCGTCGAGTCGGTCGGGGCCGGCAGAGAGGACGCCGCCCATGAGCTCGTCGGCGAGCTCGGTGGTGGTGACGTCGAGGACGCCTGCCACGAGGCCGCTTGCTACGAGCGCCTCCAACGCCCGACCGCCGGTGCCGGTGGCATGAAACACGAGGACCTCATAGCCCGCCTCCTCGAGGAGCGGAATCGCTGCCTCGATGCACCGGGTCGTATTGCCGAACATGCTCGCCACGATGAGCGGCTTGTCGTCGCCCAGGGCGATGTCGGCCTCGGCCATCCCGCAGATGGCGCCGGCCGCCCTGGCAAGGATCGTGCGGGAGATCCGGTTGAGTCCCTGGATGTCAACGACCGCGGGGAGCATCGCAATGTCGCTCGTGCCGATGTATGGCGCCGTATTGCCACTGGCGAGCGTGGAGACAAGCAGCTTTGGAAACCCGATCGGCAAGGCCCGCATCGCCGCAGCGGCAATCGCCGTTCCGCCGCCGCCGCCGAGCGAGACGATGCCTTGAATACGGCCCTCGGCCGCGAGCTGCGCCACGAGCCGCGGGACGGCTGCCGCCATCGCCGTGACGCATTCGCCGCGATCGCCTCGTGCCACGATGGCTCCAAGATCGAGGCCGGCAGCCGCCGCCACCTCGCTCCGTGGGATATCGGGCGTGACGGTGGGCTCACGGCCGGTGCCCACGTCGATCAGGAGCACACGGTGGCCGCGGGCGCGGATGCGCTCTGCCACGAACGCGTGTTCGTGCCCCTTCGTGTCGAGTGTGCCGAGAACGGCGATCGTCGTCATGGGTGTCTTCACGTCGCTATGGCAGACGACCGAGAGGGATGTTCTTGAACTCACGGGTGAGCGCGGGAAGCGACTGTTCGAAGGCGAGCCGTTCAAGGCTCGAGGCGCCGACGAAGCCGACAACGTCGGTGTGTTCGTTGACATACGCCGCATCGGCAGGCGTGCAGATCGGGCCGCCGTGGGAAAGACAGATCACGTCGCTACGATCATCGAGGGCAGCTCGCGCGATGGCCTGAACGCGGGCCGCGGCTTCCTCGAGCGTGCAAGTGGCGTGGGTCACGCCGATCGAGCCGCCGACGGTAGTGCCCACATGCGCGATCACCACGTCGGCCCCGGCGCGGGCCATTGCTCGGGCCTCGTCGGGCGTGGCCACGTAGACGATCGTGAAGAGGTCCATCTGGCGGGCGACGCCGACCATGTCGACCTCCTTCTGAAAACTCATCCCGGTCTCTTCGAGGATCTGGCGGAACTGGCCATCGATGATGCAGTGCGTCGGGAAGTTGTTCACCCCCGAGAAGCCCATTTCCTTGACGCGGCCGAGCCAGTGCCACATCCGCCTTCGCGGGTCGGTGGCATGCACGCCACAGATCACGGGCACATGCTCGACGACCGGGAGCACCTCGAACTCACCGATCTCCATAGCGATCGCATTGGCGTCACCGTAGGCCATGAGGCCGGCGGTCGATCCATGGCCTGCCATCCGGAAGCGGCCGGAGTTGTAGATAATGATGAGATCTACGCCCCCTTGTTCGAGGAACTTGGCACTGATCCCGGTGCCAGCGCCGGCGGCGATGATTGGCTTGCCAGCGTCGAGCGTGGCATGGAGCCGGTCGAGTACCTCGGTTCGTGTGTAGGGATTTCCCGTGCCTGTCCAGGGATTCGGCATCGTGTTGGCTCTGGAGGTATACCTGCGACCGACGATGGAATTGAGCCTACGCAGGGAACACGGTGCGGTCCATGACCGAAATCCACCTCGACCTCACCGAAACGACCATCGACGGAGCCGGCACGCGGCTGTGGTTGCTTCGTCGGGACGACTGCCCGGAGCTTGCGGTTCACCGGATCATGCATCTGGGCTTGGCCGATGTGGCCGTGCCCTATCGCCGGGTGCGTGTGCAGCCTTCCGGAAGTTTCGTGATGGTCTGCCACGAGGGTCGCGGCCGCGTCCTGCTCGACGGGCGATGGCAGACGAGTCGGGCTGACGTTGCCTGTCTCGCGCCACCGCGGGTGCTCAATGCGTTTCATGCGGTGCCGGGATCCCGGTGGCGGTTTGCCTGGGTTCGGTTTGATGAGCCCGAGCATGTGCGTCCGATCGTGTCGGCGGCGTCACCGGTGCGGGTGCGGTGTGACGGTGACGTTCTCGCGCGGATCATCGTAGGACTCCGGACGGAATGGGACGGCGCTCGCGAGCCGCGGCTCGTGCATCACTGGATCGAACTGGCTCACGGCGAGGCCCGTCGGATCGCCCAGCCTTGGCGTGTAGACGATCGGCTCTGGGCCATGTGGGACGACGTTGCCCGCGATCTGGCGGGCACATGGACGCTCGACAAACTGGCGGCGCGGTATCGGGGGAGCAAGGAGCAGTTTCGCCGAATCTGCCTTCGCGAGCTAGGTCGCAGCCCGATGCAGCATCTCACGTCGCTGCGGATCGAACGGGCGCAGCATCTGCTCACGGTCACGTCCGATAAAGTGGAGGAGATTGCGAGGCAGGTGGGCTTTGAGAACGCATCGGTCTTTTCCCGCGCCTTCAAGCGCTGGGTGGGCCGCAGCCCGAAGGCGTACCGAAACTGACGTGGGAAAGGATGTGATGATGAACACGATGCACATCCTCGGTTTCTTGACGTGCCTGGTGGGTCTCACGATCACGGCCGATGCCGCTGCGCCTCGAAAACCCAACATCATCGTCATCTTTACCGATGACCAGGGCTACGCAGACCTTTCCTGCATGGGCGTCGAGAAGGACGTCACAACGCCCCACATCGATCGCCTCGCATCGGAGGGCGTCCGGTTCACCGACGGCTACGTCACGGCGCCCCAGTGCTGCCCGTCACGGGCCGGCCTTCTGATTGGTCGCGACCAGAACCGCTTCGGCCTCACGAGCAATGGCCACGGTCCGCTGCCCAAGGAAGAGGTCACCATCGCTGATCGACTTGCCAAGGCAGGCTATGTCACAGGGATGGTTGGCAAATGGCATCTCGACCCGAACCACAATGACCAAGCGTTCCTCGAGCGTCATAGCATCGTCAATACCAAGATTCCGCCGAAGCTTCATGCGTCGTATCTCCCGCATTCGCGCGGGTTTCTCGAGACCTTCTGCGGTCAGCTCAACCGCTCCTCCGCCACGTATGACCTCGCCGGCGCACGCTTCAGCGAACCTCGCGGCGTCAAAACCGAGGGGGATCGCCTCGACCGGCAATCGGATGCCGCGGTGCGGTTCATCGACATCCACCATGAGAAGCCGTTCTTCCTCTACCTGGCCTACTTCGCTCCGCATGTGCCCCTGGCGTCATCCAAAAAGTATCTCGATCGCTTTCCTGGTCCGATGCCGGAGCGGCGGCGGCATGCTCTCGCGATGATCTCGGCGATGGACGACGGTGTGGGCCGAATCATGAAGAAGCTCGTCGACTACGGGATCGATAGCGACACGCTCATGTTCTTCATGAGCGACAACGGGGCACCTCTCAAGCTCACGATGGCCGATGACCCGATGTCGATGCAGGCTGCCCACTGGAACGGCTCGAAGAACACACCGCTCACGGGCGAGAAGGGCATGCTCACCGAAGGTGGCATCCGCGTGCCTTTTGTGGTGTGGTGGAAGGGCACCGTTCCCGGGGGTCGGGTCAGCGCGACGCCCGTCAGTACGCTCGATGTCGCGGCCACCGCCTGTGCGGTCGCCGGCCTTGGACGCCCCGAGAAGCTCGATGGCGTTGACCTCAGCCCAATGCTCATGGATGGCACGCTGCTTGCCGACCGCGTGCTTCACTGGCGCTTTTGGAATCAGTCGGCCGCCCGCCAGGGGCCGTGGAAACTCCTCAGGGTCGGGAGCGACAAGACGTTCTTATTCAACCTGGCGGATGACCTGGCCGAGAAACACGATCGCGCGACTGAGCAGCCCGAGATCGTCGAGCGGCTGGAGAAGAGCCTCACTGCGTGGGCCGCGACCCTCGAGCCCCCCGGCCTTGCCACAGGCTCAATGAATCCGCAGGAACAAAAACTCTACGACCACTTCTTCGGCCTTCAGCTAAAGCAGTGACCGCGCTGACGCCCGCCAAGACCGCCAAGACCGCCAAGACCGCCAAGACCGCCGGGGCCATCCCTGGCAATGGTGTTCGGCACGCCTGGTGCATTGGCTACTACATCCGACCGCATTGGTTCGCCGGCGGTGACATGCTCGCGAGCCTTCGGATTGTGCGCGTGTGCTCTCGGGGATGATGGTGCGATTCTTGGCCGCGCAAAAGTCCTCGGCTCC
>CAYZHH010000094.1:2513-11665 GCA_964478275.1 uncultured Candidatus Kuenenia sp. | reverse complement strand
GCTCCCCTCCGGTCCAAGCGGATGTCGATCCCACTCCGTTCCACATGGACTCGAGTGGCGAAACCGCCGTCGCAGCCCCGGGTGCGGGTGACCTTCGAAGCTCGTCCTCAAACCGGTCAACAAACGGCTTCACCGTCTGGATCACGTCAGCGGGCAGGAACTGATCGGATCGAACGATGAGCTCGGCCACAATGCGACCGCTCCGGCTCCCCACAATCTGATCGCGATACCCAGGCGCGAGCATCACCGCGAAGAACGTGACGACGATGCACAGAAGAGCGCCCTTGGCCAGGCCAACCAGCAAGCCCATCTGATGGTCGAAAGCTGAAAGCTGAACAGTCTTGATGATCCCTGCGATCGCTCCGAAGACAAGCCACACGGCAAGCGACGTAGCGACGTAGAGCGCGAGCATCGCGATGAGTTTGTTCCACGGCGCCTGGCTGCCAAAGAACGGCGCGAGCGGCCCTCCGAACCGGATCGCCACGACCGCGCTCGCGGCGATGCCCGCAATCCATGCAAGCTGCCAGATAACCCCCTTGAAATAGCCCAGCACCGCTGCGGCGGCGAGGATGCCAAGCATCACCAGGTCGTAGCCTTCGATTGCCATCGCGCGGATCCCTCCGGAAACCAGGAGGGCGGCAGTCTAGGGACAAGTCCGCAGCCAACGAAGGCCAAACAACAGGGCACGTTCAAGCCACAAATCAATCTCGTCTTCACCATTCATCCCAAGCAGCCTATGCCAGCCATCCTTCGCAATCGACAAGAATGAATCCTCGCAGGCACCCCAGATACCCCATGCTTCCAGGTCGTGCTTTCTGTCTTTGGCTTTGGCTTGGAGCGGCTTGCCGACCGGACCGTTCCGGCAGTGCAGGGGAGCGGCGTACTGGGCGAGTGACGCTCGCGGTCCCGACGGTCGATACGAGACGAGTGATCCGCCGGCTGGAGGCCTTAGGCTCCCAGTCGCGCGGGTTTCGGTGTCGGCAGGGCCGGGAGGGAATCCGGTCTGCGCGGCACCGCGCAGGGGAATCTTCGCACCGTGCCCGGTTTCCGCGTGCACATCACTGGTTCGTCGATCGTGGGCGCAGGCTACGGCCTGGCCGCCTGGCAGGTCGGCGAGATGCACCCAATGACCTGCGCCCTCGGTGCAGGCCTGTGTGCCGTCGCAGGCATGATGCCCGATCTCGACAGCGGTCCCGGCATCCCGCTACGGGAGAGCGTCGCGTTCGCGGCCGCGGTCGTACCCATCATGATGATCCACCGGCTTCAGCACGCCGGCCTGCCCCTCGAGGCGATCATTCTCTGCGGGGCAGCGATGTATCTCGCCATCCGCTTTGGCATGGCCTGGGTGCTCAAGAACTACTCCATTCACCGTGGCATGTTTCACAGCCTGCCCGCCGCGGCGATCGCCGGTCAGATCACGTTCCTCGCCTTCGCGGCTGAAGAACCACTTCGCCGGTACTTTGTCTGCAGTGCCGTCCTCGTCGGATTCCTCACGCACCTCATCCTCGACGAGATTTGGAGCGTGAAGCTGGGGATGTTCGGGCCGAAGTTCAAAAAATCGTTCGGCACAGCCCTCAAATTTGCCGGGCCAACGATGTGGCCAAACGTGCTGACCTATGTTCTGGCCCTGGCCCTCGGTGCGATTGCCGCCGGGGACGCCGCCTGGACGGAGAAGCTGGCAACCGTCAAGCAGCAAATGGAACAAGCCGCCCGTACGTTCCAGCAGTACCCGCCCCCTCAGTCGCAGTACCGGCGCTGAGCCTGGCTTCGTAGCAAGTGGCTCCACCCCGGAGAGCCACGAGCAACACGTCGCACGACGGTATCGGCGTTGACCGCGGCCCCTTGCCGGACCGCCCCACGGGAGGGAACATGCCGGTTTTGCGTCCCGCCGGTTCCACGATGCTCCTCCCCTTGGCCGCCACGCCCATCGACCTCAATGTGGTCGCGGTTCTCGCCGGGTACCTGCTGTTGATCGCTGCCGCGGCCTTCCTTGGTGGCGTCTCTGTGTCGCTGCTGTCCCTCGGCCACCGGGCCACTCAGGTGTTACTGTCCTTTACAGGCGGCGTCCTCCTCGGCGTCGGCCTCCTGCACCTCCTCCCGCACGCAGCCCTGGCCCTCGGCGGCAACATCGATGCCACGATGGGCTGGGCCCTCATCGGGTTCTTCGTCATGTTCCTCCTCGAACGTGCGTTCCACGCTCACGCGCACCACGCGGGCGAGTCGGCCTGCGACCACGACCATAGCCCCGCTGATCACAGCCATGACCACCACCCGCCCGTCTCCGGCCGGGGACGCTTCGCGTGGTACGGCGCCCTCGCCGGCTTGTCACTGCACAGTCTTGCCGACGGCGCCGCCCTCGCCGCCGCCGTGAACGTCGATGCAGCGACTGGCTTCGCCACGTTCTTGGCCATCGTGCTCCACAAACCGCTCGATGCCGCCATCATCACCACACTCATGGTGTCGTCCGGCGCCTCCCTGCGGATGCGGACGGCCATCAATATCGGCTATGCGCTCGTGGTACCGATCGGGACTGCCGGATTCCTGGTGAGCCTCCCGCTTTTCGGTGGCCAGCAGGAAGCGGCCGTGGGCATCGCGCTGGCGCTCGCGGGCGGCGCGTTTGTCTGCATTGCGGCGGCCGACCTTCTGCCCGAGGTGCAGTTCCACACGCACGACCGCGTGCTCCTTACCACCGTGCTCGCGCTCGGGCTTGGACTGGCCTGGGGCATGGCCATCGCGGAGCGTTCAACGCACACCCACGCTGGCAACGGGGGGCACACCCACGCGCAGCCAACGGGGCGCTAGGGCCTGTCAGACGCCGGTCTCGAGGCCCCGCGCGGCCCGCACGCGGCGGACCTCCACCATCACGTCGTCGATCAGTTCTTGCTGCCCGCGGATCGTCGACACCTGGGCCTGGAAGCACCAGGCGATAAGGAAGGCCAGCCCGATGCCTCCCACGAGGTGCCACGTCACCCAGTCGCGGCTCCCGCCGGGCCCTGCAAGCCCGCCCCCAGGATCTGCGGCGCCTCCGAGGGCCACAATGAAAATGACCGCCAGCATGCCGAGCACGGCGAAGGGAAAGGCCCTTCGCTTGAGCTGGCGACTCCGCTCGACGAGCGCGCTTGAAAGCCCGTACGCATCAACGACTTCGCGGCACCAACGGCCGGTGCCAATGAAGTACGTCACCGACATGCTGTTGACCAAGAGCACAACGAGGGCGGCCAACATGCCGGACAGCCGGTGGACCGTGCCCCAGCGCAGCACTCCCTGATCGGTCACGTCGTGGAGGTCACCAATCCAGAGGCCGAGCCCCGCCGTCGCCGCCATGAGGGCCACGGAGAAAATCGCGGCGCGCGTGAACATCGTGTGCATGAATCAGCCCTGGGTCGTGTCGGAGGGACTTATTTATAGCCATGAATCACCCGGCGCTCCCGTCACCCCCCTGCCCTTTCTATGCTCAGCCATATGCGAGCGATGAATTCCGGCCCCGAGCGGCCCCTGATTCTCCTGACCTGCGGTGACCCCTCTGGCATTGGGCCGGAGGTCGTGGCCCAGGCGTGGAATCATGCGCCCCCCCACGAACAGGCGCGACTGAGGGTGGTCGCCGACGCCGCGGTCCTCGACGCCGTGCTCGCAAGGCGGGCCGGACTCCCGCAGGCACGGATCATTCCGGTCCCCCTTGCCGATGCGAGGCCATCTCGGCCAGGTGAGCTCCTCGTGGTCGAACCCACTGGCGCCGCCGGCGATCCAGCCGTGATCCGTGATGGAACGATCACATCAGCCGGAGGCCGCGCCGCTGCGGCCGCCGTCGAGTATGCCGCCACGGCCGTGCTCAATGGGCTTGCGGCAGCCGTCGTCACCGGCCCACTCCACAAGGAAGCCCTCCGCGCCGCGGGCTACGATGTCCCTGGGCATACCGAACTGCTCGCGCGGCTCTGCGGCCTGGGCGATGCCGCCGCGTCGATGATGCTCTGGCTGCCAGCCGCCGGCGGCAGAACCGCCCTCGGCGTGGTCCACGCGACACTTCATGAGCCACTGCGGACCGCTCTCGGGCGGCTCTCCGCGGACCTCATCATCACCGCCGGGCAGCGGCTCCACGAAGGGCTCTTCACGTTGCTCCGTCGCCCGCCGCGGATCGCCGTCGCGGCGCTCAACCCGCATGGGGGCGAAGGTGGCCTGTTTGGTGACGAGGAACAACGGCTCGTCATGCCCGCGGTGGCGCGGCTGCGGGAGTCAGGCGTTGATGTCACCGGGCCCTTGCCGGCCGACACCCTCTTCCAGAAGGCGTTTCGCGGCGCCTGGGATGGAGTTGTCGCGCTCTATCACGACCAGGGGCATATCCCGGTGAAGCTCCTCGGCATGCACGAGGCCGTGAACATCACGCTCGGCCTCCCGATTGTGCGAACAAGCGTGGCCCACGGCACCGCCTTCGACATCGTGGGAACCGGTCTGGCCGATCCCGCGAGCATGCTTGCAGCGATCGACGCCGCAGCCCGCATCGTCGCTGGCCGCGGCCTCACGGCCGGAGCCTTCCCATCATGTTGATGTGGTGGGTCGTGAGATCGATGAGGCCCTCGGCAGCGGGCTGGTAGAAGAACGCTGTGTGATCAACCGGGCCGTTGATCTCGATTTCGACAAACTCGATGACGGCGACCGGTTCCACCTCGCCGGCTGCTACGGGCCGCTTCCCCGGGATGCCGAGGTACTCGACTTGGCGAGGCAAGAGATCCGATCGCCCTACCGCCAGCCGCACCTCAAAAGGCCACCCGTCAGGAAGGTTTTCGGGACGGATCCCGTCGGGCTGCTTCGCGGCCTCCGCAAGCTCCGGCATCACCAGGGCAAGCCCCTCAGGGGGAGTCCGTCCCGTGACAAACCAGACCGGAACACCGCCGAGCTCGCCAGGCACGGCTTCCTTGAACCAGAACCACTGCCGTGTCCACCAGAGGAACCGCTGCAGGCCGCCGAGGTACGGGGCCGTTTCCTGCGGCTCGGGTACCTTCATCTCCTCGAGGCGAGACCGCACCCGCTGAATGTCGACCCGGTGCAGTTCGGGCGCCGCGTCGCTGATCCGGCGATGGCTCCAGAAGAAGAGCCCATCACTGACCTCGGTAATCTCGAACGACTCGGTCTTACAGGTGAGCGTCGATTCAAACCGGAAACGCTGTTCCTCACCGTGGCCGGCTTGGAGATACCGGCCGGCCCCGACGAGCGAGAGATCACCGATTCGCACCTTCTGACGGAGCCTGAGCGACACGGTGTCGGCTCGCGCGAGGGTGTCGAGGCAACTCGCCACGATTCGTTCGGCCTGCGCGGCGGCATCCCCATCGCCAGCCGCATCCGAAACGCCAGCCGCTCGGCCGTACACGCTCGCCGGCGGTGCGGCAACGATTGCGACGGGCCATGCGACCCACGCCCCAATCGCCGCAGTCCACCACCACGCGGGGAACGCGGCCCGACCGACCCATGGCGATTCCGCGTGGGTGCCGCGCCGCGACGGCAATCGCGAGAACTTGGGCAAACAATCGGGCCTGCGGGTCATCACGATTCGGCTGACTCTTCCGATTTTGCCAAAGAAAACGGGGGCCACGGGTCGATGCTCAGCATGGTGAAGAACGCCACCGTGATCCGTCCCTACCGATAGGCCGGGAGTGTACGGAATCGACGGGGCCCGGCCCATGCCGGAAATCCGCACTGGAGGCTCGTGGACATGATTACCCGACGCACAAAGCGATGGGTCGGACTCTCGCTGGCAACCGCGCTCACAGGCTGCCATATGCCGGCCAACTCGCCGTTCAAGGGCCTGGCCTCGATCCGGCCGATCGCCACTCCCCACACCAACGTGCTCCCGCCGGCGGCGATGCTTCAGCACCCGGGCCCTGGGGTCGATGGCCCCGGTCCTGGCATCATCGCACCGGCCTCCTACGAAGCCTCGCTTGCCGCCAGCGGCGCGATGCCCGGCATGGGCGGCCCCGGCATGGGCATGGGCATGGGCATGTACGCGGTCGCTCCGACATCGCAGATCGGCTTCGTGGGCCCCGATGGCATGCACATCAATTGGGACGTGTCGCCCAACGGTGGCTTCGGCTCCGAACCGCTTGTGGCTCCGGGTCGCTACGACTTTCCCCAGGGCGGGATCTATCGCCTGAAGGTCTCGAACGTTCCGGGCCGCGAGGGCATCGAGCTCTATCCGTCGCTCGAGGTGGCTCCTGTCACGCCTCGAACCGCAGCGTATCTCGCGCATAACGCCGTGCCATTTCAGCTCACGGAAGAGGATCTCGATCAGGTCACGACAGGGAACTTCGTGACGAAGGTCGTCTACCTTCCAGACGCCGAGTATCAGGAGCTTGCGGTCGCGGGCGTCGAAACGCTCGTCAGCACGCGACTTGACCCCGGCGTTGATCCAATCGTCGAGGCCGACCGTCGTGGCGCGATCCTCGCGATCATCCGGATCGGCAACAAGGATCTCCAGGCACCGGGCGCTTCAATCGCAGGTATGGTGCCGTTTGCCAGCGGCACTGCCGGCATGGGGGGTGCCCCCGGCATGGGTGGCGCGCCAGGAGTCTGTGGACCGCTCGGCATGCCGTGTGGCGGCGATCCGTCGCAACTGCCGCCTGCGTTCGTGGCCGGCATGACCGCGCCTGAATACGGAATGCCTCGGGTTGGCACGCCCATCGGGCTGCCTGGCCCGGCTCATATCCCGCTCGGGGTGCCTGCCGGTCTCCAGAAGCACACCATCACGAACCACACGAAGCACCACATTCCGCCGCCGTCCAGCTCGATGGGGCTGCATGTGCAGCAGGCTCCTGGGCTGAGCTATCCCAAGCCGGCTCGGCATGCCTACCTCTCGGAGCGCCAGGACGTGCCGCACATCCACCTGAAGCAGCCGCATGAGTCGCGGACACGGTTCGTCGGCAACGGCGGCCCAGACCCAGACTCCTTCGGTGTGGGCGAGATCATCGAACTGCCCTGCCCGCCCGAGCCAAACTGACTGCCCGTGGGCAAAGCCATCCCTGGCCTTTGCCCACGTGGCCTGCCATGCACAAGCCAAGGCTTCTCATGGCAGGCAAACGTCGCAACGTGCGGCCACTCTTCTGCCCGATCCACATACAACCCGCCGATACCGGCATGACACTCTTCTTCCGGACAGGGACCGTGCTGCAGTTTGCCCGAGGGCTTCTGGCGATCACCGTTCTCGTCGCAACACCGTCGTGGGGATTTTCCCCCGCGGCCGTCGCGGCGGATGGCTTCGCCGCCCATATGGCACCGGGAGCGATTGGCGCCCCCGGGCAACTCCAGCACGGTCCCTGTCCGGAAGGTGTTCTCCCGAGGCATATCCAGCCCGTCGCGATCAAGGGCCCTGAGGGCACGCTCGTGGCGATCGAAACAGCCGAGGGCTGGTCGCCGCTTCAGACGGAACCGATTCGCATGGGGCTGGTTGTGGGACACGCTTACCGCCTGCGGATCGGCGGAATCGACGGCCGCGAGGGCGAAGAGGTTTTTCCATCTGTCCGCATCCTGGCCAAGCTCGGCACACCGGCGGGCATGGAGTGGCGGTTTCCGGTGGAGGTCACAATCGACCAGGACGACCTTCGGGCAGCCCTCGCAGGCTCACTCGTGCGACGGGTGGTCTACGTGTCCTGCGAGACCGAAAGCCCCGACCTTGTGCCGGCCGGCTGGTTCGACGTGAAGCCCGGCGACGACGCCTTCGAGGTCGCCCGCACGTTGGGCGACCCGGTGGCCGAGATCGTCATCGGCAACCGTGTTCCTGCGCCGGGGAGCGTGCCATGAAGCCCGTCCGCTGGATTCGCATCGTGGCCGTTGCGATTGCAGCGCTCGTGCTCGCCTCATGCCGTTCGATCACCGCGCCGGTATTGTCTACCGCCACGGCGGTCACGATTCTTCCGGACGATCTCGAACCGATCGCGACCACTGAGTCGCCGATCGCGGCCCTCGCTCACGACGTGAGCACGCCTTCGCGGGCACCTGGGCAACCGCACTCATCCGAAGCCCGGAGGGCCATCGCCGCGAGCCACGAGGTGATCCCGGCCACGGCGATCGATGACTTCCAGCGGCAAAGCGGCGTGGTACGCGCGGGCCTCGAAGCCCCCTCCCCTGCCCTGCCCCGACTCGGCTCTTCCGTGATGCCCGCGGGCTTTCATCGGCCGAGCCATTGCGGGCCGGGCTGCCGGCCCATGGGGGCCCCGTGCCCTGGCGGCGCCTGCCCAACTCCGTCGTGCATGGCCTGCGCGCCGGCCATTCCGGTCGTTGGTCCGTTTCTCGTGTGCGACGGTGGTGATCACGGCAGTCCTGCGAAGGCCGTTGGCGAGACGGGCCTTGCCAACCTCACCGCCGGTGACACCGTCGCCCGCTTCCGTCCGGCCGATGATCAGCCCGACTCCGAGGATGTCAGGCTCGTCGCGTCGAACTGCGCATGCGTCTACGCGCCCCGCTTCGGCGCCGTGCGCGAGGTGTCGCGTCCGCTCGAAGATTCAAGGCCCGTCAGTATCGGCGGCATCACCAACGAACAGGTTGTGAATCTCCAAGTGGAGCGGATTCCAGTGCTCGGTAGCGTGCAGAACATCGCCCCCGAGGGAACGAGGAAGGCACTCCCTGGTATCGCCGTTCAGGAACGGCTTGGCCCCCTCGCGGTGGACCAGGGCGAACCCGCGCTCGAAGGCGACGGCGTCGAAGGTCCGATCGAGCGGATGGGCATCGACCAGGTCGAGCAGACCCGACGCCGCGAACGGCTGCACACGGCGATCGGGTTCGACGTGCCGGTGGCGTGGACCTGCATCAAGGCGGCCAACGTGCTTGTCAACGACACATCAGCCCAGGTGGTTGCTGCTGACCGCGGCACTGCCACCCTTCGGTTCGAATCGCCCGGCCGCGCCGAGCTCACGCTCTGCAAGCAGGCTGGCACCGACACGGCGCGGGTTGGCGAAGAAATCGACTTCACGATCTACATGCTCAACTCGGGCGACCGTCCCCTCACGGGTATTGTGCTGGCCGATGCCCTGCCGACGCGGCTCGAGCTGGTGCCAGGATCGGCGGTCGCCAATCTGCCGGCCGATGTTTCCACCGAAGCCGGTGATGGGGGGTCGGTGATGGTGAAATGGCGGCTCATCGAGCCCCTTCCGGGTGGCGGCAGCGGTTTT
>CAYZHH010000094.1:0-2503 GCA_964478275.1 uncultured Candidatus Kuenenia sp. | reverse complement strand
GGGGAATCCCGCGCGTTGCCGGACGTGACGGCCCGGCGGTACGCTTGCGACTATTCTGCTGGCGTTCTCCCTCTTTCGTCGCCCTTCGAGGTTGTCATGCTTCTGTCTCGCTTTCGTTGCCGGCGTGCGTCTGCGCTCGCCTGGGCTCTCCTCGCCGTCACAGCGGCGTCGCACGATGCCGTGGCGCGGCAACATGCCCCCGCGGCCCCAGCCACCGAAGGCCTTGTTGTCCCTCCGCTCCCCGAAGGCACCCCTGAAGAATTGCTCGCCTTCGTCGAGGGCCTTCTGCCTCCAAAGCAACAGCCACGGTCCCGCGAGGAGATGATGACCTATATCAAGGGCGTCTCCGTGGTGGCCGTTCAGGCCGCCGACAAAGTGCTCGCCCAAGCCAAGGAAGATGACGCCCTCTTCGGCAAGGCCGCCATGCTCAAGCTGGAGAGCCTTTCGACGCTCGGTCGGCTCGGTGATGAAGGGGCCTCGGAGGCGATGGCTGCCTTCGCCGCGAAGCTGGCTGCAAGTCCTGTCAAACCGTTGGCGATGGAGGCCAAGCGGCTGCTCATCGTGGCCGAGGCCCAGAAGATGTTTACAACGGGGGACTTCGCGGCCTCGAAGGAGCTTATCCAGAAGACAGCCGACCTCCTCACGGCTGATCCAGACGATGCCAAGACGGCCGGCCTTGCCATGCAGCTCGCCGGAGCGTTCGAGCAAATGCCCGGAGGCGACAAGGCGGCGGTCGCGGCGATCAAGACCTTTGGCCCACTCTTCGCCAAGAGCGGAAACGAGCGGGTTCGCCAGCTCGCCGAGAGTTTTGCTGGCAAGCTCCGGCTCCTCGAGCTTCCCGGCAAGCCGATGGAGATCACCGGCACGCTCCTCGACGGAACCGCCTTCGACCAGAAAAAAATTGCTGGCAAGGTCGTGCTCGTCGATTTCTGGGCCACCTGGTGTGGCCCCTGCATTGCCGAGATTCCGAACATGACTGCTGCTTACGAGAAGTACCACGACAAGGGCTTCGAGATCGTGGGCATTAGCCTCGACGAGGACCGGGCCGAAGTTGAGAAGTTCGTCGCCGACAACGCTACTCCCTGGCCGATCCTCTTTGCCGGCAAGGGCTGGCAGGACCCGGTTGCCCAGTTCTACGGCATCTCTGGAATCCCCCAGCTCGCGCTCATCGGCCGCGATGGAAACGTGATCACACTCGACGTCCGCGGCGAAAAACTCGGCGAGCATCTTGCTGAGCTTTTCAAAGACCCCGAGTGAGTCGCGGGAATGCAGGCTCGATGACCGAATCCTCTCCAGGGCGGCCGCGGGGTGCGATCGCCCGCCGCGCGGCTGCGTTTGATTCCTCCGGGATTCGGAAGGCGTTTGACCTCGCCGCCCGACTGTCGGACCCGATCAACCTTTCGATCGGTCAGCCCGATTTCGCGATGCCCGAGGCGGCTCGGACCGCGGCGAAGGCGGCGATCGACGCGGGCAAGAATGGCTACACGCCCACCCAGGGTATTCCCGCGCTTCGCGACAGTCTCGAAGCCCGAGCCCGCGCCGCGACAGGCCAAGCTGACCGCCGGCTCCTCGTCACGAGCGGCACCAGCGGCGGCCTTGTGCTGGCGCTCATGGCGCTTGTCGATCCCGGTGACGAGGTGATCATTTTCGAGCCGGCGTTCGTGATGTACCGGCCGCTGGTCGAGTTTCTTGGAGGGACGGTGGTCGCCATCGACACGTCCCCCGCCTTCACGGTTGATGTCGATCGCGTGGCAGCCGCGATCACCCCCCGCACGAAGGTGATCCTTCTCAACACGCCAGCCAATCCCACGGGCGTCGTCGCCTCGGCCGAGACGGTCCGCGATCTTACAGCCCTTGCCGACCGGCATGGCATCACGATCATCAGCGACGAGCTCTATCGCACGCTCTGTTACGACGCCCCCTTCGCGTCTCCCGCGGTCCATTCCGAACGGGTGGTCGTGCTCGATGGATTTTCCAAGTCGCACGCCATGACCGGCTGGCGTGTGGGCTGGCTGCATGGGCCTGCGGACGTGGTCGATGTCTGCGCGATGATCCAGCAATACACATTCGTCTGCGCCCCGCAGGTTGGCCAATGGGCGGCGGTCGAGGCCCTCGAGTGCCCGATGGACGCCCCGCTCGCCGAGTGCCGCCGCAAGCGGGACAAGCTCGTGGCGGGCCTGCGCAACCACTACGAGTTTCAGGTTCCCGGCGGCGCGTTCTACCTCTACCTGCGGGCGCCTGGCGGCTCGGGGACCGCCTTCGCTGAACGGGCGGTGGCAGAGGAGAAACTCATCGTTGTGCCCGGCAAGGTTTTTGGGGCCGCCGACACACACTTTCGGATCGCGTATACCACCGACGACCGCACGCTCGACCGGGGCCTTGATGCCCTGAGGCGTTTGGCCGCGACCGCCTGAACACATTTTCCCCGCTCTCGCTCTCGCTCTCGCTCTCTCCCTCGCTCTCTCCCTCGCTCTCTCCCTCTCCCTCTCCCTCTCCCTCTCCC
>CAYZHH010000093.1:6967-11673 GCA_964478275.1 uncultured Candidatus Kuenenia sp. | reverse complement strand
TTCACGGCGTGCTCGCGGCAGGTCTCCCATACCCAGCCGTCGATGAAGAGGGCTGGGTCGAGCGCGGCCCATATCTGCACGTCCCCGCGGGCAGCTGCCGAGGCGACAAGCGCCTTGAAGACGGCCTTGCCATACTCGCCACCGCCATGAAACCCGGGCTGACAAAAGAGCAGGTCCACAAGCACGTGTGTGCGGCCGTCGCCCGTAAGACTCGCGATCTCGGGAGCGTCGGGCTCGAGCCATGTGCCCCGCATCGCCGCCTCGTGTCGTTCGAGCCGGATTCGGCACCGCGCTGCCGTCTCGATCACGGCGTCATATCCCATCGCAATCTTCTTCCGCTCAGGCACCCGCGCCGTGCTCATTCCCTCCTCGTGGGCAATCACGATCCGCGGGTCGTACACAGCCACGTGCCCTGTGAGCACGCAGTCCACCGCCAACAGAAACTCTTCACCGTAGAGAAATGTTCGCTCGTCGAACACGTGTGGATGGTCGGCCACGAAGACCGGCGAGAAGACGTACGCGGCCCCCTGGAGCATCGGCTCATGAAGGTCACTCGATTCTGGGCTGCGTCGGCCCACCCGGCGAAACTCTGCCGAACCCCCCGCATTCCAGGCCGCCCGCTGATGCTCGAAGAGGTCGCCGAGCGCGGCCCATTCGCCGGCGTCGTACACGGTGTCGTTCCATGGGTTCTCATGCCGGCCATCGGGCGTGACAATATCAGGGCCGAGAACTGACCAGGGCCGCTCGGCGAATGAGGCGAGACACTTCTCCACAAAGTCGCGATCGTCGATGACCGTATCATTGTTGATGACCGCAACAAACTCGGCGCCGAGCACGTCTCGGGCATGCCGGTAGCCGACATTGTTCCCCGCGGCAAACCCGAGGTTCTTCTCGGCGACAATCAGCGTGATGTGTTCGCGACCCGAAAACAGCTCCCGCGTGCGGGCCACGGCCGCTGGCTCGGAGCCATTGTCGACGACGACGATATGAATCGGCCGATTGCGGCGATGAAACTTTTCGAGCGATGCGACACAGCGGTCCGTCACTTCGGGCTGATTGAACTGGAGCACGACGAAGCAGAACGGCCGAGCGGCGGCACCCGCGCTTGAGCCGAGCGCCCGGGAGATCGCTGACGGATCATCGAGCGGAATCGATGTGTCGCCCAAGTGGCACACTGGCCTACCCCCATCGAGCAAGAGCCCTGCGCCGCGCCTGACGAGCGTGGCGACGGCAGCCACATGATCGAGAAGAAAGGCATGAGTGGCCTCGGGCACATCGCCGCCAAGGAGCGTGCGGAGACGCGACCTCCGTTGGCGCACGATCGACGCATACCGGGCCGGAGGCGGAGCCGATCGAACGGCGTCCCGTGTGGCGGCAGGTCGCGGGATGAGCGCGGCGGCGGTCTCTTCCAGATTGCGATAGCCGTTTCGGCAGTCGGGCTCGAGATGGGCTCCCTCAGCCCACTCGTTCCAGGCGTTGATGAAGAGGATCTGATGTTCGGGCGGCTGCTCCCGCTGCATCTGATCGATGACGGCCCGCAGCCAGCGGCCATAGAGCTCCGGTGATGAGTTGATCCATGCGGTGGCGCGTTCCATGCGCCGGGCCGTGTTGTCCCATCCGGGCATGACGCCGCGGTAGAGTGGATAAGGAGCTCCAGGCCGTGCCAGCGAGTGGCAGATCGCTTCACGGTAGTCGAGCACGCCGCCGCGGAACTGACGGTTCATGCCGGCGAGCCCGGTATCGCGGAGGTTGGATGTCGGAATCTGTAGCGGTGGAAACTGGATCGCCGCATCAAAACCGTAGCTCCGAGGATCGTTCTGATCGAAGGAATGCACGGCGACCAAATGGAGCCCCGGCAGCCCTTCCTGATCCGCGATTCTCCGCCAGCGGTCGGCGGTGGCAGCCGGTTCAGCCAGCAGACCCGGACGGTACACCGCCAGCAGCGGCCGTCCCTCGACGGTGATGTAGCGCGGGTCACGCAGCGCCGGTAGGAGATCGCGGATGAACCGCTCGTCGCTCTCGGGCGAATGCCGCTGCTCGAGAAGCACCTCGCGGTCGAGGCCGTCCCAGGTGCGCGTCCAGTTCTCGTTCGCCCAGCAGAGGCAAAATGGGACGTCGGGCTTGCCACTGGCCAGAAGCCGCTCCACCGGCTTCTCGAGAATGCGGCGGCCGTCGAACCAATAGTGATAGAAGCAGAAGCCGTGGATGCCGTGGCGGCGGGCCATCGCCGCCTGCCGCTCGAGCACGGAATCGTCGGCGAGGTCGTAGTAGCCCACATCGGGATGCGGCACGTGCGGCTGCTGGTGGCCGGCAAACATCGGTCGGGCCCGACGGACATTCGTCCACTCAGTAAAACCCTCGCCCCACCAGGCATCGTTTTCGGGCACGCGGTGGAACTGCGGAAGGTATATGGCGATGGCGCGGACATCGCCGCGGTTCACCGGGCCGGTGACCGTAACGGGGGTGTTCGACTGGCCTACCGGTGCGTATTGGGAGGCACGGGCGGTGCGTTCGTCGGGGGAGCGAGCCGTGTCGTACTCGGTGATCAGGAAGTGCACGAATGGATTGACGCCGGGATCGAGCGGTCGCGCGACCGAGGCTACGAACGCGCCCAACGAAAACTCAGGGGAAGGATCCCGCCGCTCCCGCCAGCCGGAGCCAATGAAATGCGTGAGCGGCTCGATCCCCGCCAGCGCTACGTCGGGATTGTGGTCGAGATACCATGCGACATCGAACAAGGGATGAGGCTTGTGCCCCTGTCGCCAGCCGTGGTCGAGGTAGTGGCCCAAGGGCTCGACGCCGGCAGCCGCCACGTCTGGATGGGCAGCAAGATAGCCGACCGAATCGAATGCTGGGTGCGGCGAGCGACCCTGCAGCCAGCCCTCGGTGACATAGTGCAGGAGCGGCTCAACGCCCGTTGCAGCCACGTCGGGATAGCGCGAGATGTACCACGAAGGGTCAAAGAGTGGATGGGGCAGGCGGCCCTCCTTCCAGCCATGCCGCGCGTAGTGCGCCAGCGGATCGAGGCCCGAGGCCTTCACGTCGGGATGACAGGAGAGATACCAGGGCGCAGCGAAAAGCCGCATCGGGGAGTGCCCCTTCCGCCAGCCGCGTCGGCGGTAGTACGACCATGGAAACTGACGAATGAGCCACTTCCGCTTGCCATACGTGCTGGCATACCAGCGGGCATCAAAATAGGGACTCAGGTTGGGCGGAAGCGGATCTGGCATCGAAGTGTCTCTCGTGCGGCACGGCGGCAAGACGCTTGGGAAGGCAGGGCGTTCCCGGCGGATTCGGCTGGGAAATACCGCGCGAGGCTGACCTGGGTCAAGGTCGCACGCGAGCCGGGAGAGGCTGAAAAAACAGGGGGATGTGGCTGTCTGAGGGCTCGGCTCCCGAGGCAGCAATGGCGTTGACGCGTGTGCTGACCACTGAAAGAATCCCGCCGCTTTACCGGAACGGAGGCCGCTTCGCATGGATCGCGACCATACACACGGATACCCGCCAGCCTTGGTGATCGGTGGGATGCACCGATCGGGCACGTCGCTGACGGCATCGATCCTCGCGGCCGCTGGCGTGCAGCTTGGCGACTCGCTGATGGCACCGGCGGCGAGTAACCCCAACGGCCATTTTGAAGACCTCGAGTTCTATCACCTGCATAAGCGGATCCTGGCAGCCAACGGGCTTTGCATGGACGGCTTCACCTGCCAGGAGACGATCGACCTGCCCGCATCGGCGCGGGTCGAAGCGACTGAGCTCGTGCAACGCCGCCGCGCGACGAATTGTCCCTGGGGCTGGAAGGATCCTCGCACGATCCTCTTTCTCAACTTCTGGGCGTCTCTCATCCCGGAGGCCCGGTGGCTCTTCGTGGTGCGGTCGCCGGAAGAGGTGATCGATTCCCTCTTTCGACGCGGAGACACGGCGTTCAGCGTCAATCCGCGACACGCGGTCGATGTGTGGGTGGCCTATGCTCGTCGTATCCTCGAGTTTGTTCAGCAGCACCCGGAGCGAGCTGCCGTTGTCGATGTCACTCGTGTGGTTGCCGATCCGGCGAGCATCCTGAGACTCGCGTCCGACCTCCTTGGCATGGAGCTCGCAACTCCCGAGCCCACCTACGAGCCAGGCCTTCTCCAGATCGGCCAGCCCAGCCATCGATCGTCCTTCGTACGGGCGGTACGGCCGGAAGCCCACGATCTCTATGAAACACTTCTTGGTCTCGCTGGTCGCGATACGACCATGCTTCCAACCCGCAGGCCGACCCGGATGATCGACGTGGCCGAGGCCGGAATTGCGGAGTGGGCTACAGCCTGCCGCAGCCGCGCCGAACTTGCGCTCCTGGCCGCACGTGAATCCGAGGCTCGGCACTCGCTCGAGCGGGTTTGCAGCGACCTCGAAGCAGAGCGGGTCGCCCGCGTGGCGCTCGACCATCAGTCATCGGGGCTCGGTGCCGAGCACGCCCGACTGCAAGCGGAGCTTGCTAACGCCGGACGGCGGCAGGCGGAATCGGATCACGAGTGGATGCAGCGCATGGAAGCGGCTCGCACCGAGCGAGACGCGGTCGTAGCCGACCTCCATGCAGCGCTCGACGAAGCGTGGTCACTGGCTGCATCGGCCGATAGCGAACGAGACAACCTCGCCAGGGCGCTCGAGGCCCAGAAGGCCGAGCGTCACGTGGAGCTCGAGGCCCAGGTGGAGCTCGAGGCCCA
>CAYZHH010000093.1:0-6867 GCA_964478275.1 uncultured Candidatus Kuenenia sp. | reverse complement strand
AGGGAACTCGAGGCCCAAAGGGATGACCTCCGCACCGAGCTGGAAGTGGAAAGAAACCACGTCGCCCTGCTCGAAGTGGAACGCGACGGCCTGGTCGCCCAACTCGAAGCCGAGCGAGTGATCCACGAATCACTTCGCATGGACATGACCGGCCGCATCGAAGCCGCCGTCGCCGGCACGGGCCGCGACATCCTGGGCTAACGGCCAACGGGTCCGTCGCGGACAACCTCGCCGTGAGACAGCACGATCATCCGGTTGCATTCCCGGGTGATCAGGTCGACGGAGTGCGAGGCGATCACGAGGATGCCGCTCGCTGCCACAAGGTCGCGGATCCGCGCCTCCGCACGCTCGCGGAAGTCCGCGTCGCCCACCGAGAGCCACTCGTCCATCAAGAGAATGTCGGGCCGGACACTCGTCGTGATGGCGAAGGCCAGCCGCATCATCATCCCGGTGGAATAGGTGTGCACCGGCATGTGGAGGTAATCGCCGAGGCCGCTAAACTCGGCGATGTCGGGGGTGAGTTGTCGGATCATGCGGCGGCTCATGCCGAGCACGAGCCCGCGGATCATGATGTTCTCGTAACCGGTGGCCTCGTGCTCGATGCCCAGCATCGGGTTCACAAGGCTCGCGAGCGTGCCCTCGCGACGGAAGTGGCCACGGGTCGGCGGGTAGACGCCTGCAAGGGTCTGGAGAAGCGTCGACTTGCCGGCGCCGTTGTGGCCCATGATTCCTAGGCGGTCGCCATCACGCAGCTCAAACGATACATCTCGCAGGGCCTCGATGACCGTGACGCCCGTGTCGCGTCCGAAGCGGCCACCGGTGGCGGCGCTCGTGAGCGTCTTCTTGAGCGACGCGGCATCGGCGCCGAAGATCGGGTACTCGACCGACACGTTTTCGACCACGATCAGGGCCATCGATCCATTACACCCAGTAGACGACCTTGCGACGGCAGGTGCGGTACAGCACGGCCGCCACGGCGAGGTTGAGCGTCGTAAAATAGACGAGAAACCAGATCGTTCCCGGCGCCGGCAGGCCGCCCATGAGAGGCAGCCTGAGAATGTCGAGGAGCTGGGCCAAGGGGTTATAGAGGATGAACCGCGATCGCCCCGGCAGCTTCTCCGGAAGCCACAACACAGGCGTCAAAAACATGAGAAGCTGGAGCGAACTTGCGACGATGTTGGGCACGTCGCGAAACCGGGCGGAGAGAAACCCGAGCGTGATGGACAGGGCGTGGAGATTAATGATCACGACGATGAGGCCCGGAATGACCAGCAGCATCCGTGAATTCCAGGCTATCCCCGCCCAGATGGCCACAGGCACATAGAGCACGACGTGGTGCGCGAGAAACAAGAGCTGCCGCGCGAGGCTCCGCCACACCAGCGCGCTGCGCGGCACGCTCCCCTGCTTGAGATACGCCGCCGCGCCCACAAAAACCTGACAGCCGTCGTTGAGCGTCCCGGAAAAGAAATTCCAGAAGATGATGCCGAGCGCGAGGTGCGGGTAGAACCGCACCAGCGGCACACCAAAGAGGCCTGCATAGAGCGGCCCCATGCCGAGCAGAAGCGTCCCCATGCTCAGCGTGATCCACAACGGGCCCAGCAGCGACCGTCGGTAGCGGAGGACGATGTCGTACCAGGCCAGCGTGCTCCAGAGATCGAACCGCAGCGTGCCGGCCCACCAATCGGCCCAGGCGCCGTCGATGGGCATCGATGCCCCGCTCGCCCACGGGATGGCATCCTTCGGGGGTTCTGGCGTGGCGGACGACTCGGGCTGAGGTGCCACGGTGTGAGGTCTCGAAAAGAGGTGTTCCGTCATATTCGGCGCCGGGGCCGATTGCGATGCCACGCATCCGACCGTAGGGCCGGGCTTCAGGAGCGTCAAGCGCCCGGGGTGGCATCGCATGGATGAGCCCCGCCCCACGGCGCCTCTCACCGTCGTGATCGTGAACTTCAACGGGGGCGACCACCTGTCGCGGTGTCTCGAGCGGCTCGCTGAGCAGACGGTCCTGCCCGAGTGGATCATCATCGTGGACAATGCCAGCGGCGATGGCTCCCTTGCGGCCTGCCAGGAGATGCTTGCGGCACGGCCGCTGCTCGCCGATCGCGCGCTCATCGACGAGGTCGGCCGCAATATTGGCTTCGCCGCAGCCTGTAACCGTGGCGTCGCCGCGGCCAAGACTCCGCTTATTGCTCTGCTCAATCCCGACGCGTTTCCCGAGCCCGCGTGGCTCGAGGCTCTGGTCGCGGCGGCCGCGGCACACCCCGAGTGCGCCGCCTTCGGCTCACGGCAAATGCGCGACGGCTCGCCCGGCGTCGTCGATGGGCTCGGCGACCACTGGCACATGAGCGGCCTGTCCTGGCGAGAGGGCCACGGCCGCAACCTCGTGCCGGCCGATCTCATCGCCCGTGAAATTTTTTCGCCGTGCGCCGCGGCAGCACTCTATCGCCGCAGCGCTCTGCTCGAAATGGGCGGCTTTGATGAAGACTATTTTTGTTTCGGCGAGGATGTCGATCTTGGGTATCGCCTGAGACTTGGCGGGTACCGCGCGAGATATGTGCCCGATGCTGTGGTCACTCACATCGGTGGCGCGAGCACTCCCACGGACACCGCGACCTTCTACGGCCACCGCAACACGCTCTGGACCCTCGTCAAGAACACGCCGCGGCCGCTCCTGACCGTTTCATTGCTCGCGCATGGGTGCCAATCTATTCTGGTAGGCATCGTGCTCGGCGTTCGGGGCAGAGGCCGCGCGTTTCTTCACGGGAAGTGGGCCGCGGTTCGAGGGCTTCCCACGGCCCTGCGAAAACGACGGTCGGTGCAGGCCGGCAGGAAGGTATCGGCGTGGACGATCTGGCGGATGATCGACAAGGGATGGAGCCGGCGGCGCCGCCATCGGTCGAACGCGTCAGCGTGGTGATCGTCAACCATGATGCGGGCCGGCTCCTCGGCGAATGCCTCGACGCTGCCCTCGCCCAGGCCAGTGAGGTCATCCTGGTCGATAATGCGTCGCGGCCCGGCCCCTTCGAGGCGGTGGCGAGCCGATTCGCGACATACGACCGTCTCACGATCGTGCGGTCGAAGTTCAACACCGGATTTGCTGCCGGTTGCAACCGCGGAGCGGCCCTCGCCACCGCAGATGTTCTGCTTTTTCTGAACCCCGACTGCATCCTGGCGCCGGGCTCACTGCTCACGCTCGTTGACGCGCTTCATTCGGCCGACCGCGTGGGAATGGTCGGAGGCCTGCTCACGGATGTCCACGGCCGAGAGCAAGGAGGTGCGAGGCGGAGCGTGCCCACGCCGTGGCGATCGTTCGTTCGCGGTTTTGGCCTCAGCAGACTCGCGTGGCTCGCCCCGCGACTCTTCTCCGATTTCTATCTTCACCGCGACCCGCTTCCAAAGACTGCCGTCGATGTGGAGGCGGTGTCGGGGGCCCTCACGCTGGTGTCGCGGGCTGCCTTCGAGGACGCCGGCCCGTGGGACGAGGCGTTCTTTCTGCACTGCGAGGATCTCGACCTGTGCATGCGGTTCCGCAGCAGGGGTTGGCGAGTGCGCTTCGAGCCGGGCGCGGTCGCCATTCACCACCGCGGGATGTGTGGCCGCACGCGGCCGCTCGCGGTCGAGTGGCACAAGCACCGCGGCATGGTTCGCTTCTATCACAAGCATTTTCGAGCGGCGTACCCGGCCGGGCTTTTTGGGCTCGTCGTCGCGGGCGTCTGGCTGCGGTTCGCCGTCGTGGCCATCGCGATGGCGCCTCGCATGCTGCTGGCACGGCTGACAACTTCCCAAGCAGGCCTAGGGTCGCCGCTCTCCGTGGCTGACCGGCCAGGAAGCCCCGTCACGCCGTCGGCACTTCGCCCATGACGAACTCTGTCGGTGTCCTCGGCGCGACGAGCCTCGTGGGGCGACCGCTCCTGGCGCGACTCGTGGCATCAGGGAACACAATCGTTGCTTGCTCGCGACAACCACCCACGGAACAGGCGGCGGGCATCACTTGGTGCCAGCCGGAAGATCCCGCGCCCGTCGCAAGCCCAATCACACACTGGATCGCGCTGTGCCCCGCGTGGGCGACCGTCGATGCCTTTGCATGGCTCGTGTCCTGCGGGGCCAAGCGGCTTGTGGCAGTCTCGTCGACGAGCGTGCTCTCCAAGCAGGCCTCGCCCGATGCAGCCGAGCGGCGGTTGGCCGAGCGGCTAGCCGAAGCCGAGAAGGCCCTTGTGTCACGTGCTGCCTGCACAGGGGTCACTCTTGTGCTCCTGCGACCGACGATGATCTACGACGGCCTCACCGACGGGAACATCACCACGATTGCAACCTTCGTGCGGCGCTGGGGTTGGTTTCCCGTGTGCGGGCCAGCGCTGGGACTCCGTCAACCGGTTCATGCCGACGATGTCGCCGATGCCAGTCTCGCGGCCCTCGACCATCCCACGCCAAAGCCTCTCTACACCCTCTCCGGCGGCGAAGCACTGCCCTTCCGTGACCTGGTGACACGCACGTGTCATGCACACGGCCTCACGCCGCGACTCGTCTCCATGCCACGCGGCCTGTGGCGGCTTCTGGCACTGGTGGGCAGCTGCCTGGGGTTTTCCCGCAGGGCCACCATCGGCACCGCCGCGCGGATGAATGAGGATCTCGTCTTTGACCATGCCGATGCGGCGGCCGACCTCGGATTTCGGCCGCGTCCCTTCCTGGCAGCCCACGGTAGCCTCGACGCTCAACGGGGGGTTGTGACTCGCCATGAGTAACGGGCACGACGATTCTGGAGCTCCCACCAGCAGCAGTGCCCTGGTCATTGCGGTGCTGGCGATAACACTCGTCGGCCTCCACCTCCTCGTGGATCCCGCAGCCTACGACGTCTCCCAAATCGTACGGCTCGTCGCTGTGTTTGGAGGGCTGGCCGTCGCCATGCCAGCCGTGTTTCTCGTGCCTCGGTGCGCTCGCCGGCTCGATGCACGTCTCTTTGCCGACCCGATCGTGGTGGCGTATGCCGCCTACCTCGTGACGTGTCTGGTGTCGCTTGCGTTCGCGCTCAACGTCTCGGCAGGACTCACCGACTGCTTTCGCACGCTCGCGGCATTTCTGGTGCTGTGCCTTACGGCGCTCGTCCTGCCGCTCGATCCACGGTGGAAGCGTTGGCTTCTCGAAGCCGCGACCGGAGGGATGCTCATGGCTGTCGTTGTCGGAGGTTCGGCCGCACTGCCGCTCGTGCTCGAAGGATTTCCAAGCCGCCGGGCGATGGAAGAGGCGTTTCTCGACGGGCTCATGTCGAACGTCAATCTTTTTGCGTCATGGCTCTTGCTCTTGTTGCCGTGGTCTCTCTGCGGGACCGCCGTGCTCACCGGCCGATGGCGCAGTGTCTCGGCCGCCGCGGCGGCCGCAGGAATGGTGCTGGTGCTCGTGCTTCAGTCACGAGCTGCTTGGGCAGGTTTTCTGGTGTCGGGGGTGGTCACTTCACTTGTGCTTCTGCGGTATCACAAGACACTGGCTGCGCCTGCGTGGTTCTGCCGGAGCGTGACGGCTCTCCTCGCCGGCGGAATCGCCGCGGGCGTCATTCTCCTCGGGCTTGCCTTCACCGAACTCTCTCTCGGAAAAGCCATTCGTGACCGTGTGTTCACACGACCGCATCAGGCTGCTGGCCCCGTCGACGGTGGCCGCACGACGGTGTGGGGCATCACCGGTCGCATGATCGCAGACGCACCGCTCGCAGGCGTCGGTGCCGGCAATTTTACAGTGCGACTCCACGAATATTTTGGAGCGGACCACACGGATATCGCGGCAGACTTCACGAGCCTCTCGAGTGACAACTGGATCCAGCCCCACAATGATTTCCTGTGGGTGCTGGCTGAGAAGGGAGTCTTTGGGTTCGCAGCCTTCGTCGCGATTTTTATCTATGGGATCGTGGCGGCGTGGTCCGTTCTGAGGCGGAGCGGCTCCGTCACCGACGCCCGGCTCGCGCTTGCTTCGCTCGCGACGCTCATCGCCTATCTCGTCGTCTCCTTCTTTGACTTTCCACTCGACCGCGTGAGCCATCAGGTTATCGTCGCCGTGCATCTCGCGGTCCTCGTGCTCCTCAAGCGTGAGGGCCGGCCGCCGTCGCCAAGCCGACCGCTGGCCGCCTGGCTCGTTCTGCCACCGGTGGTGGCGGCGTGCATCGTTGGCATGAGCTACGCGACGGCGGCCTGGCGGCAAGAGCGTGAGGTGATGGTGGCGCGCCGGGCCCAGCACGATGGCGACTGGCTGGCCATGCGAGACGCAGCCCGTCGGGCCACGACGCCCTGGAAGACGCTCGATCCGCTGGCCGTTCCGGTCGCGTTCCTCGAAGGCCTTGCCGAGGTCCAGCTCGGTAATCTTCCTGCGGCCACGGCCTGCTTTGAACGAGCCTATGCCGCGAACCCGAATCGCCTCGCGGTGCTCCAGAACCTCGGCGCTGCCTATGCCCAAGGCGGCCGGCTCGACGAGGCCGTGGCCGCCTTCGCGATCGCGGCTAATCGCTATCCCGACCGCATCGAGATCCGACACAACCTCGCCAGCGCCCTCATCGACGCCGGCCGATTTGCCGAAGCGATCGCCCTTATCGAAGACATCCCGGATCCGCTGCGACCGCACGCCATGCGCGAAGCCCTCGACGAGGCCCGCGACCAGGCGGCACCGACAGCGCCGTAGCCTCGTCGAACAGCCGGTACGTGCGGCTCACCACCACGAGTCAACTCGGCAGCGAGCGATGGACGTGCACGTGCTTCCACGCGCCGCCCTGCTTTTGCCACACGCGTGTCTCTTCGACCGCGGCGGTGACCGGTTCCCCGGCCGCATTCAGTTTCTGATTCAGGCGCACGTAGGCCAACACGGCGACATCCCCCATCAGGCGCACGT
>CAYZHH010000092.1:6618-11758 GCA_964478275.1 uncultured Candidatus Kuenenia sp. | reverse complement strand
GAGCACAAGCATGAGCCCGGACGTGCAACTCGACACGCCGACGACATGTGATGTGCCGACAGCCGCCGCGGCCTCCCGCTCGAACGCAGCAAGCTGCGGCCCTTTTGTGAGCTGACCTGTAGTGATGCATTCCCGGATGTCAGCCGAGATCGCATCGAAGGACGGCACATCGGGCCGATTGAACGGCACAGCCCAGGAGTGGGAAGGGGGTGTCATAAGCACTGGCGTAGCACAACCGGATTCCACCATTGAAGCCCCCGGCGCCAGCCGGGGGACTGCGGGCTCCATGCCGTCACGTTCACCATCATGGAGCGGGCTCGCTCAACAACCCGCCGCCCCCGCCTGCCGCGAGGGGCTTGTATCGGAGAACGAGCCACTACTCGTGCCTTGCCAGCTCGACCGGGGCCACTGGCGGTGCCGGAGCGACCAGGCCACCGCAATCGCTCGAGACAATATCCATGAGTGTCTGCGCGGCGGTCTCAGGATCGCCGATCGCGACACTCTTGAGCTCGGCGAGCCACCCGCGGACCGTATCGAGCGACCGGATCGGACGCTGCACGTGGATCACGAGCGGGTTCGGGGTGACCTCACGGTGCTCGTCCTCGAAAAACAGCTCTTCGTCGAGCTTCTCACCCGGACGTAGGCCGCAGAACGTGATGGCCACTTTGCTGTGTGGAATGTCCATCACAAAGGCAAGACTGTGGACGAGATCGGTGACGAGGATCGATTCGCCCATGTCGAGCACGTAGGTGCCGCCGCGACCCGGCAACGCACCAGCCAAGAGCACAAGCTGGGCAGCTTCGTCGATCGTCATGAAGAAGCGGCGGACCGATGGGTGCGTGATCGTGATGGGCAGCCGCTTGGCAAGCTGCTCCTCGAAGATCGGCACGGCACTGCCGCTGGAGCCGAGCACGTTCCCGAAGCGGACAGAGACGAACCGCGTCTTCGAGGTTTCGCCGAAGGCCTGGAGGAACCGCTCGGCCACGAGCTTCGAGGCGCCCATGATGCTCGAGGGGTGCACTGCCTTGTCGGTAGAGAGCGCCACGAATGTCTCGACCGAGTGGGCATCGGCCAGTTCCGCAAGCGTGGCCGTGGCGAGGGCGTTGTTTTCGATCGCCTCGACCGGGTGGGCCTCCATGAGCGGAACATGCTTGAAGGCCGCCGCATGAATAATCACGTGCGGCTTGTGTTCGGCGAGAAGCCGGTCGGCGCGATCGATGTTGGTGATATCACAGAGGATGGCATGGATCTCGACATCGGTCGCCTCGCGACGCCCCGCGAGATCCCGATGAATGCTGAAGAGCGGATACTCCGACCGCTCCACAAGGATGATCTTGGCCGGCTCGAACCGCAGCACCTGCCTGCAGATCTCGCTGCCGATGGATCCACCGGCACCGGTGATGAGCACCGTCTTCCCACAGAGAAATGGAAAGACATTGGCGTCGTGGTCAGCCAGATTGGCCTGAGGCCGCGAAAGAAGGTCGCGAAGCTCGACGCCGCGGATACGGATCGGCTTGACTGTGCGGGGGGCCGGCCCGCCCGACGCGAGTGGAGCGGCGACATTCTCGGCAATACTTACTCGCACCCCCAGCACGCCGCACGCATCGCACAAGGCTCGCAGTCGGGCGCCAAAAAGAGCGCCCTCACGAATGACGACCTCGGCCACCCGAAGCCGCTCAGCACACGCCGGCGCCATCGCCACCGGACCAAGCACACGGGCACGACCCACGGTCGCGCCATAGTGACTGACATCGTCGTCGAGGAGGCCAGCCACGAAATAGCGCCGGCTTCGCATCTGCCCAAGATCGAGGGCCAACTGACGGCCTGCCTCCGACGCGTCAATCACGAGGACCGTTCGCTCGTTGCCCATCGTCGTCGCGGGCATGAGCTCCTCATGGATGCTGCGGGCAACCGCCTGCATACCGCCGACGGCCAGGATCGTGAAGGCCCAATCGAGGAGGAGCACGGACCGCGGGATCGGTGACCACCCCGGCAAGTAGAAGCCGAAATAATTGACAGCGACCAGCAGAAGCAGCGCGACGGTCGCGGTGCGGAGGAGGCTATTGAGATCCTTGAACCGGGCTGCTCGCCACGGCCGGTGACAGAGACCGCGGCCATAGAAGACGGCCAGCTTGATGCCAAGAACCACGCTAATCGTCTGCAGGATCGTCGCCGCATCGGATGGCCGAAAAAGCAACTCGCCGCGGATATAGAACGCCGCGAGATACGTGAACTCGAAGATGACCGCCAAGAGGGCCATGACGACGACTGCTTCACGTGTGGGCAGGCGAACCTCGATCCACGTGAGTAGTGTCGCGACAGGTTGGTTTCGGGAGGGGGCGGTCATGCAGGTTTCGGGAGAGTGACGGGACACCGGCTCACATCCGTTCAAGATCCACGTCTTCCAATTCGATCGAGACGCCTTGGTTCAGGAGCCGCACGGCGACGACCAGCCGCTCACTGCCACGCCGCTTGATCACGACTCCCTCCACGCCTCGAAGCGGGCCACTCTTGACCCGCACCGCTTGTCCAGGCTCCATCCGGGCCTCGGGTGTGAGCGGCCGCTCGCTGTCGATGAGCCGCTTGATCGCCCGCAGGTCGTCGACAAGCATTCGCTCGTCGTCGACGGAAATCCAGCGGGCGACAGTGTTGGTGGCAAGAACGTCCCGTCTCTGCTCGTCGTCAACCGGGGCGAATACGTAGCCTGCGAAGAGCGGGACAAAGGAATGACGCACACGGCCCCCGGCCGTGTGGATCCGCCGCTTGACGAGGGGCGAGTAGAACGGCACGGCTGCCGCTTCAAGCCTGCGCATGAGGTCCTTTTCACGACGCGCGAGCGTGTAGAAGGCGAGCCAGCGGGCCCCCTCGGCCGCGACACCCTTCGCCAGCGGGTCGACCTCGCCTCCATCGAGTAGGTCATCCGGGAAAAGATCCCGTTGCTTCGGAAGGATGGGCATGGGCGGCAGGATGGACGGGGATTCATGGAGCGGGCTGCGCAGACTCCGTTCCCGTGGGTGGCACAGCGCGCCGTACACCCGCTCGAACGAAAGTCTGCTCAGAACGCAAGTTTACGGTGCATTTCCAGCGCCGTCCCGCGGGCCGTCCAAGTCTCGCCAGATTCTCACGCCCCCCTTAACTTCCGCACGGAAAGAAGGGCAAAGTCTGCGGGCCGATCCTGTCGATGACACCGATTGCAGCGACTCTACCGATTGCAAGGAGTTAGATGATGAGCAGCGGACCAGGACGGCAAACCCGCGACGGTATGGCGGCGGCCCCCTGTGTTGCCGATGGCCACCGCCTGGCTGTTCTCCTTGCCCTGGCCGGCTGCTTCGCGGCCGCTCCAGGCTGCCAGACATTTGGCCGACCCCAGCGGGCCACGACCGACCAGGTGATGCTCGACGCCCAGAAGGCGCCGATCGATCCGAGCCGCATGCCGGCCAAGGAGCTCGCGAAGGTCACGCTGCCTGCCTATGTGATCGAGCCGCCAGACATCCTCCTTGTGGACGCGCTCCGCGTGGTGCCCAAGCCTCCGTTCCGAATCCAGTCGTTCGACACGCTCCAGGTGATCGTGGAAGGCACGCTGCTTGAGCAGCCCATCAACGGCCTCTACGTGGTGGAGCCGGGCGGCATGCTCGACCTTGGGCCCTCATACGGCAAGGTGATGGTGGGCGGGCAGTCGCTCGAAGAGGCGCAAGACTCAGTCTTCCGTCACTTGAAGCGAGTGCTCCGCGAACCGCAGGTGTCGCTCACGCTCGCCCAGGCCGCCGGCCAGCAGCAGATCGCTGGCGAGCATCTCGTGGGCCCCGACGGCACGATCAACTTGGGCACCTACGGAAGTGTCTACGTGACGGGGCTGACACTCGACCAGGCCAAGGTCTCGATCGAGAAGCACTTGTCGGAATACTTGGACGCGCCGCTCGTGAGCGTGGACGTGTTTTCCTACAACTCGAAGGTCTACTATGTGATCACCGAAGGCGCGGGCTACGGCGACAACGTGGTGCGGCTCCCCGTGACCGGCAACGAGACGGTGCTCGATGCCGTGTCACAGATCAACGGCCTCTCTCGGCTCTCGAGCAAAGACATCTGGATCGCGCGGCCGGCTCCCTCGGGCGTGGGCTGCGACCAGGTTCTCCCGGTGGATATCTCCGCCATCATGAAGGGGGGCTCGACGGCCACGAACTACCAAATTCTGCCCGGCGATCGCGTGTTCATCGCCCAGGATCAGTGGATCGCCTTCGATAGCGTCGTGGGCAAGCTCACGGCACCCTTCGAGCGGATCTTCGGGTTTGCCCTGCTCGGCTCGAGTACGGTGCAGCAGTTCAACCGGTTCCCCTTCGGCTTCAACCCCAACTTCGGCGGGGCTTGCTGGGTGGCTCGCGAGGTCTATGGCACCGAGGATCCCCGTTGGATGCTCTTCCGGGCCTGGCTGCTCACCGAAGCCCCGGATTGCCTGCGGGAGACCTACTTGGCCCACGGCGAAGAGTTTGCCGCCTGGATTGCCGACAAGCCTGTCATGAAGGCCGCTGTGAAGGCTGCCATGGACGTGGTGATCGAGCGGTATGAGGCGGAGATGCCCCGCATCGCGGAGTGAGGCGATCGGGCGGGCCGACTCAGTACGGGACTGCCTCGCTGGGCCAGGGTAGAATGCCAAGAGCCATACAAGGAGGATCAACGATGGGAATTCGATTCGGACAGTGGTTGATGATTGCCGGTGGGTTAGTCTTGTGCGGCTTCGCGGCAGGCGAGGCACATGCTCAGGGGCCGGGGGCCAAGCCGTTTGAGGACATCTACCGGCGGCCCAACATTAGCGCCTATAACCAGATCTCGAACTTCTCGGACAATCCGCAGCAATCGCAAAACATCTACCAGCAGTTGGTCAAGCCACAGTTGGACCAGCAGCAGCAGCGGATCGAGCAAATCAGCCAGGGACGGGCCGTGGGTCGCCTCCAAAACCAGGTGACCCAGATCCAGCGAGACACATCCGCCCGTCAGATCGATCCCTCGATCCGGCCCACCGGCCACGCATCGACCTACCAGAACTACTCGCACTACTACCCGCAGCGGCGGTAGTGCGAGCCGCTTCGCGGAGCTCTGGTCACTTCAAGGCCGAGCTCGTCAGCGTCGCCATGATCTCGCCATG
>CAYZHH010000092.1:220-6518 GCA_964478275.1 uncultured Candidatus Kuenenia sp. | reverse complement strand
TCGCCATGATCTCGCCATGTCGCACCATCGCCTGGCGGCACGCCTCCTTCGCCCCGACTATGGTTTTTCGATGAACGTATCGACGTTCATATCCAGGTCGTGACGAATGATCTTCCGCATCAGCCCGACAGGCATGTCCCTGTTCCCATGATCCGGCACGGTTGTTTTCCGACCATCAGCATGCTCGAAGCGAGTATGCGAGCCCCTCTGCCGTGGCCATGGGCGACCCCGGCTGCCTGTCGCTGAGCGGCGTGGAGGCCCGCGCATCCGGGCCCCGACCGCGACTGCGGCTTTCGGAGGAACTCCAGGGGAGCAGGCACTGATGACGCAGGCTATGACGAACCCGTCGCTTCCGCCCCAGCAGCAGGGCCTGGTCTGCCGCTAGTGCGGGTGCCGGCATTTCCTGACCGTCTAACACCCGCCCGCGTGGCGATGGCATCGTGCGGCGGAAGCGATGCCGCAACTGTGGCAAGGGGTGTGACTTGATCCGATCCGTCATCGCTGGGTCGGCGGTCAACCGTTCCGGCTCGATTCGGCCGTGATCCAGGAGCGAATCCAGGAACGCGATCTCGTTGGCATTCATAGGCAGGACCACCTCCAACCCACGGCGGCATTCCGCGATCATGCGCTCGGCCCAGTCGCCGGATTTCTTCTCGGCCAGGAACTCAGGGCGAACAATTGGAAGGAGCTGGTTCTCCAGCTCACGCAGGTCGTAGCCGACATCCTCGACCTTCACGGTCCGCCAGTCCTTGCGGTTCATCCCGCCGTAGAGCACAAAGCCCAACCGCAGCTTTTCCCGATCAAGGCTGCTCTTGGTGAGCAGTTGATGGGCGTCGAACAGGTCCCGGCTGGCCTGCCGGGCCAGCAGCGCCTGCTCAATCTTGGGACGCTCGGCCATCATCGTCTCGCTGTCCACCGCGCCGACATAGTTGAGGTCGATGTCCACGGAGAGGCGCGGCACGTCGAACAGGAAAAGATTCAGGGCCGTTCCGCCCTTGAGCGCCCATCGCCCCTTGAGGAATGGATGGCTGTTGAAACCCTCCAGCAGGTTCAGCAGGTGGATCACCTTCTCCAGGACCTCGGGGCGGAATCCCGTCGCCTGCGCTTCGCTGGTGAGTTTCTCGCGGGAGATCTTCATGCGACCTCCTCCCATGATTTTTCGGCCAGCGACCTGGGAACCACCAGGTTCCAGTCGCTCACCAGTTTGCCGCTCTTGCCGCGCTCGATGTAGTGCGGCTGCTGGGGGCGCAGTTGGCGCAGTGGATCGAGATGCCGGTCTTCGACCATCAGCGCCTCGGCATGCTGCTGGAGGTAATAGCCCACTTTGGCCGCCGTCGTGCGGTTGCCCAGGAGCTTGACGTATTGGACCGCGAGGTCCAGGTCGAAGTACTCGACCGATTCGAGCGACCGCCATATCTCCTCCCAGCCGCCGCCCAGATCGGGCCGGTCGAGCAGGTCCACCAGCGTTCGCTCCAGACTCGCGACCCTGATCTCAAGGCCGGCCCGTTCGACGGTCTTGGTCCCGAAATGCTGCTGGTTCTTGTCGCGCAGGGCCTTCGGGAAGAGAACGCACTCGAAGCGGAAGGACCCGAACGTGAACGGGCGAAGCCGCCTGCCGCTCTGGAAGGAGTACCGCTCAAACACGGAGTGAGCCTTGCCGTGGACCTCCAGGGCGGTGTGATACGCCGTGTCCTTCCGGCAAGGCTGCAATTTCTAGGACGCGACGGGCGAAGCGGGCGGCTGGGGGCGGCTTAGAGGAGGTCGAGCCTGCCGTCGCCGTCGCGCTCAGCGGCTTCGAGCCGGTCGCAGAGATCGAGGAGTTGATCCAGTAGCCCGCCCGATTTCATGCGGTTGATCGAGTAGCAGAGGTTGCCGATCAGTTGTTCGAGCTCGAAGAAGTCCATCGGTACGATTTCAATGTCCGTGCTCTTGGAACACGCCTGCAAGGCGCTCTCAATCTGCTCGAACGGATAGCCGTAGCGAAGCAGCAGCGATCGCTCCTTGGCCGTGAGCGTCATCTCGATCGCGTCGCGGGGCATGCTGGACCGTCCTTCCGTGCTGACTTCCCTCGAGTCCGATCCACCGCGCAGCCGTTGCTTCAGCCAGCATCTGCCAGGCACGTGAGTCGATCAGAATAGTTCCAGGGCATCCACTCTCCAGGAGCGAGAGCGACTGCGCTTGCATGACGCTGAAGCGCGGTCAGGTAGTCGAACGGATTGCCCCCGTTCAACTCGCAGGTGTGGATCAGGCTCATGTACAGATCGCCCACGGCCGCGCCGTGACGCGTCTTGAAGAACAGGGCATTCTTGCGGTGCAGGATCGCCTTCTTCAAGGCCCGTTCACAGAGGTTGTTGTCCAGCGGCGCACCAGCCACGCGGAGGAACAGCGGCAGCTTCTCCCAATGCTTGCGGAGGTAGTTGATCGCCGCCCCCAGTCCGGAGTTCGGTTCCACCAACTTCTCCTCGATCTGCTGCTTGAGCCAATCTCGTAGGTGTTCCATCGTCGGGCCGCTGTGCTGCTGGTGGAACCGCAGCCGCTCCTCGGCGGTCTGGTGTTGCTCGCGTGCCAGTTGATCGTTTTGATTGCGGCTCAAGGCGTCGCACATCTGGATCGGGGGCGGCAAGGCGGCCGCCCGCGCTCGCTCCCCCATCAGTTCCAGGATTTTTACTGTTGTGTCGTCGTTGTGCAGCACATGGCCCTGGGCCGCCTGGCGAACGAGCTCCTCATACGCCGGCTGAAGCCGCGGATACGCCTTGGCCACGATCTCCCACTGCGTCGAGGACGGCAGTGGCATGCCCAGATTCTCTTGCAACCCGTCCAGACGGTGGAATGGCAGGCCGTTACCGTACTTGAGCAGGCCGATCATGCTGGCATGCTGGCCACGGTGGGATCGTATTTGTCGAGAGTTGTCGCTTCCGGCGGCTGCGCCGTGAACACCTGGCCACACAGACCACAGCGAAGCTTTTCAAGCTCATAGATCGTCACCTGCACCGGCGGCTGTCCGGAAAAGCGAAGCAAGATGCCACCTTGCGCCTGCCCATACAGCGTTCCCCGCTCACAGGCCAGGCAATCATCGCCGACAACAAGAGTCGCGTGTGGCACGGTGACACGCCGCGCGCCTGGATAATCGTTCGCGCCTTTGCGGCCGTGCCCCTTCGGTTTTTCAGGGGGTGCCTTGGAGTCGGACGACTCGCCACCGTTGGGCGAGCCGGGCTGGCCATCGCTATCCGTCAAGGGCGACTCTGTGTGACGGCCCGTCACCGCCGCCGTCTTCTCCGTCTCGGCTCCAAACAGCAACTTCCGCAGACGAGCGATCGTCGTGCTCTTCTGATCGATCAGGTGCGTCACATACAGAGATACGACTGAAGCGCGGCGCGAAGCGTCTCGACATCCTCCTCGGTCAGTTGGCCCGCCTCCATTCGGCGCAGCAAAGCCTCCAACTGCTCGGCGTCCAACTCGACGATTTCAGGTTCGCTGCGCGTGGTCATCGAAGAACGACGTACCCCGCCATGGCCACTCGCGGCAAGATCACTTGGCCAGCGCCAAGAGATCAACGACTACGCGCCGATGGAACGCCAAGCCGGCGCCGCGTTGGTGGCCGCCGGGTCGCCGGCCGACAAGAGCACCTGGAGCTGATGCGCGGCCAGCACCTCGGCGCGCTCGCCATCGACCTTTGGCCACCAGCGAAAGCAGCTCGACAAAGGCGGGCGGCGGGCTCGGATACTCCGTGTCACCGGCCGGCGATGGCCGCGCCACGAGCCGCTTCTTCAGCGAGTAATAATCCAGCCTCAAGGCAGCCGCCGTGCGGGCCACCCCATGTCGGCCAGCCACGTTCAGTGCCAGCTTCCACAGCCCTGCGGGAATGCGCGATCCCGCGACGCGACCCTGTCGCCACTGCTCGAATCGCAACGCCGCCCGGGACAAATCCACCGCCGGTGCTCGCCGCTTCCGTCCACGCATGAATCAAACTCGCTCGCATTCCGAAGAATTCGGTCACGCTAGCAGGTCGATCTCAGCAACTCACGCACGCTTGCCGGAAGGACACCCTCTGCCGAACGGCCGCGAACCCCAGCCGTTCAATCCGGGCAATGAATTCGCGGAACGAGACCGCGTCTGCCGCCGGTTCATGAGACGACGATCTCAAGGTCGCGGACGCCGACAAATGTCGTCTGATCACCAGGATCGCCGTCCGGAAGGCAGGCTTAAATAGCCTCCCGGATGTTCGCGATCGCCTCTTCGACAGTGAGACCGTAGGTCCGACAGCCCTGGATCGTGGGACAATCTACGATAAAGACACCGTCGGCGTCCTGCTCGATCACGATTGGAAAGTGGCGGTTCATCACACCTACTTCGCCATCGCGAGCTCCTGCTTCTTCCGCTCCTCGACGATCTCCTTCTGGATGTTCACAGGCGTGGGCTTATACCTCGCGAACTCCATCGTGAAGACCCCCTGCCCTTGCGTCATGCTTCGCAGGTCGGTCGAGTAGCCAAACGTCTCCGCAAGCGGCACCTCCGCAACGATCGTGGAGGTTTTCCCCACCGTCTCGGTTGAGATGATGAGACCACGCCGCTTGTTGAGCTCGCCCGTGACCGGGCCCTGGAAGTCGGCCGGCACCTCGACCTCCATCTTCATGATCGGCTCGAGCAGAACCGGCTTCGTGGCGAGGAAGGCCTCGCGGAAGCCCGCCCGGGCGCAGGTCTGGAAGGCCATGTCGGAGGAGTCGACATCGTGGTATGAGCCGTCTTCGAGCGAGGCCTTCACGCCCACGATCGGGAAGCCCGCGATCGGACCCTTGCCCAGCACGGCCCGAAAACCCTTCTCGACCGACGGGATGTATTCACGCGGCACACGGCCGCCCACCACGTTGTCTTCAAAGATGAAGGTCTCGGTGGCATCGTCTGGCAGCGGCTCGAGATGGCCGACGATATGGGCGTATTGGCCCGAACCGCCGGTCTGCTTCTTGTGCTTGTAGTCGTACGGCGTGGCACGGGTTGGCGCCTCGCGGTAGCTCACCTTCGGGGCACCCACCTCCACATCGACCTTAAACTCACGGCGGATTCGCTCGACATAGATGTCGAGATGGAGCTCACCCATGCCGGCGATTACGGTTTCACCCGTCTCGTCGTCGGTGGCCACGCGGAACGTGGGATCCTCACGGCTGAACCGCTGAAGAGCCTTGCTCAGCTTGTCGAGCCCTTCCCGATTCGTAGGCGTGATGGCCATCTTGATGACGGGTTCGGGCACGAACATGTTCTCGAGCGAGCAATATTTTGCCTCGGAGGAATACGTGTCACCGCTGGCCGCATCGACACCCATCACGGCCACGATGTCGCCCGCCTCAGCGGAGTCGATCTCCTCCCGCTTGTCGGCATGCATCCGCACGATCCGGCTGAACCGCTGCTTCTGGCTGGTTCGCTGGTTGATATAGGTCTCCCCCTTCGTGACCGTGCCCTGGTAGAGCCGCACGAAAGTGAGCTGGCCAAAGGGGTCGTCGACGATCTTGAAGGCCATGCCCACGAGCGGCTTGGCCGGATCGGGCGAAAGCTCGAAGGTTTCGTCGGGCTTGTCCCACTTCTTGGCGATGATCTTCCGCTCGAGCGGGCTGGGCAAGTAGCGAACGACCGCATCGAGGAGGAGCTGAACGCCCTTGTTTTTGTACGCACTGCCGCAGAACACAGGCGTAATGCTGTGCCCGTGGACAGCCGCCTTCACGACGGCGTGGATCGCGTCCTCGGTGGGCACCTCCTCCGAGAGGAGGGTTTCCATCAGCGAATCGGAATACATCGCCAGGTCTTCGAGCATCTTGTGACGGGCCTCGGCGGCCTCGGCCTGAAGCTCGGAAGGAATCGCCTCCTCGCGGACACTCTCCCCGTTGTCGCCATCAAAGTAAAACGCCTTCATCCTGATGAGGTCGATCACGCCCTGGAGCATGTCTTCCTTACCGATAGGGATCTGCAACGGGATCGCGTGGCAGTTGAGCTTGTCTTTGAGCTGCTGCACGACCCGTTCGAAATTCGCTCCGGTGCGGTCCATCTTGTTGACGAACGCGAGCCGCGGCACTTTGTATCGCTGCATCTGACGATCGACCGTCATCGACTGGCTCTGCACGCCACCGACGCTGCAGAGCACGAGGATTGCCCCGTCGAGCACGCGAAGACTGCGTTCCACCTCGACGGTGAAGTCGACGTGGCCCGGGGTATCGATGAGATTGATGTCGCAATCGCCCCACTTCACGCTCGTGGCAGCGGAGGTGATCGTGATGCCGCGCTCCCGCTCGAGGTCCATGTAGTCCATGGT
>CAYZHH010000092.1:0-210 GCA_964478275.1 uncultured Candidatus Kuenenia sp. | reverse complement strand
TGGTTGCCCCGTCGCCGCCGCCCTTGACTTCCTGGATGCGGTGGATGCGTCCGGCGTAGAAGAGGATGCGCTCGGAGAGGGTGGTCTTACCGGAGTCGATATGGGCCGAGATGCCCATGTTGCGGAACTTGCTGAGATCCATGAATAAACACGCCGAGATGGAAGTTAGGATGGGCCACGGGGGACATCCGCCAGAAAGGGGGGCAGAAC
>CAYZHH010000091.1:0-11797 GCA_964478275.1 uncultured Candidatus Kuenenia sp. | reverse complement strand
GACCACTCGTCACCGGTCAAACGCTTGCGGAGGTGCCGTTGACCGTCCTATCCTTGGCGATTGACGCCGTTGCGGTCCTACTTCCCCTCGATCGGCACTTCGCAGAACGTCAGGGCGGCAATGCCGGTTGCGCCGCGAAGGAGGCGGCTCTGGCTCCAGGACTTGCTGTCGAGGTAGGTCACGGTCTTCGCAGTGGTGCCCGACGACAAGCGAAGGACCAAGGTGTTGCCTTCTACATGCCCCGACGTGACCGAGACCGGCGGCCCGTCGAATGAGAATTCCTTGACGAGCGTGTCGGTCCACACAACGGGCTGATCGAACTCGAGAACGACTTGCTCGCGCCGGTCATCCGCGAACACGGCCCGCTTCAGGTTCGGCGGAGTGATCGAGTCTTTCGGTGACACGCCGTCGATGTCGCGCTCAACAAGCGGATAGATGAGCCGCGCGAACTCGGCGTAGCCGGCCGGTGGATAATGACAGCCGCCGGGAGGATCGATGCCGAGGGTGGACATCACGCTCAGATGGGTGAAGGCCGTCGGCAGATTCCGCTGGACTTCGCGCAGACGATTGTCTGAACCGTCGATCCCCATGGCGCAGGCTTTCGGCCAGATCTGGAACACGTAGATGTGTTGAATGTTTGGGAAGTCCTCTTTCCATCCGCCGGCCATATCGATGAAGAACTGGCGGTAGGTTTCCCAGCCGAGCTTGCCCGTGGGCCCGTCGGCGCCCTGATCGCTTTCGCCCTGGTGCCAGAAGACGGCCCGTATGCCGTGCGTGAGCCCGGCTTCTCGCACACGCCACAGGAGTCGGCCGTAAATCGTCGCGACGTCTTCCGGGTCGGCAGGATTTCGCTGGTGCTGATCGATCCGCGTGCCGCCGACCGCCCCGTTGATGATGCAGACCGGCATCTTCCGGCTCTCGACCAGACGGCGGCCGAGCTCCATGCCCCAGTAACCGATCTGGAGTTTTCTGCCTGGGACCCGCGCCGAAGCGTCGCCCCACAACACGAGCCTGGCATTCTGCGGATTGCCATCTACGCTCCCGTAGCTACGAATCCACGGGCTGGTGAACGAGTATTCGTCGTTCCCCCAGGCGGTGGCCTCGGCGTTGGACTGGCCGTCGATCAGGTAGGCGTCACCGCAGACGATGTTGTTGACCGTGCGGAGGACGGTTTCCTTCCCGGCGATGATCGCGCCGAAGACGACCTTGTATTGGACGAGCCCGGCCTTCAGGGGCACGGCAAATTCGTACCGGCGATCGGCAGCGACTTTCTGCACCTGCTTCGACGATTCCTTGCCGTCGGCGAAGAGCGAGAGGAAGACGGAGTCGGCTGGAGCCTCGAGCGTGCCGCTATAGAACAGCGTGCCCTCATCGTTTTCTCCGCGCGGATAAAACTGGTTGTCCTGCGGCTGCTCGTCTTTGACTGGCGTGCGTGCCACCCACGGGTCTTTGGCTGGCAGGGCGACGTCGATGACCGCGGTCTTGGTGACGGGCACGCCGCCGTTGTCGAGCGTTGCGGTCACTGCCAGCTTGCCGCTCTTGTGGCCGCGGGAGAGATGGACGCTGCCCGAGCTTTGTGACGAGCGCACGCCCACGCCGTCGAATGCGAAGTCGTAGCGCAGCGCGCCTGCCCCGGCAGCTTCCATCGCGCCCGAGTTTGTCACTTCGGCGACGACATCGATTGGCGTCCGCCCGTCCCACGAGACCGGGGCATTGATCGTAAAGACCGGATCGGGAATCGTCTCTCGAATCGTCAGCGGCACCTGGATCGACTTCGTCTCATTCGGATAGACCGCCTCGATGACAAGCGAAGCCGTTTCGTCCCTGGACACCCGCCCGGCGTTCCAGGGCAGGGTGAACCGATCCGTCGCGATCGTCTCTTCCTGACCGTTTCGCTTGAGCCGCCAGAAAACCTTCTGCGCCCCACCCGCCTGGGCCGTGAAGGTGGCGACGGCTCCTTCGTCAATCGTCGCGCGATCCGGCGTCACCGAGAATTCATTGCCGGCCTGCACGACCGGGCCGACGAGCGTCTGCACCGGCTTCTGGTTTTCGTACGCGAGTGTGATCCACTCGGCCGATCGGGTGACCTTGGAGATGCGGACTTCGTCGATGTCGCCGACAAACCCGTAGTTGTCGTACCAGCCGCCCACCCACAGGCGTGCGGGAGACGCGATCGCCATCGGCGTGCCCTTGCGGATCGGGCTGCTGTCGAGCTGGCCGTTGACGTAGAGCTTGGCGTCGCCCTCGGCGTAGGTGTGAGCGACGTGCAGCCACTCGTCCATTGGCAGCGTGCTGTTGCCCTTGATGGATGCCTCCGAGAAGTAGCAGTCGGTGCCAAGGTGCGGCGGGCTGCGGAACTGCATCACCACCTTGCCCTGGCCCTTCTCGTTTCCCCACGCAACGATATTCCCGTTCGCTCGTCGCACACGGATCCACGCCTCGGACGAATGGGGGGACGAGCCCTCGGGAAGCCCGACGATTTTGTTGCCGCCGAAGATGCCCCCCTTTCCGTCGAACCGCCTGGCCCGTCCGATGACGCCTGGTGTATCTGACGTCCCCGTGTCTTTCGCGTCGATGGTCCCCACGACATCCTTTGCGATGCCGTCCATGTGGAGCACCGTCGCGAAGCCGTTGGAGGCGCTAAAGACCTCGCCCCCATTCGACTCGCTGGCCGCGTCGCTCTTTCCCCAGCGAATCGTGATTGGCTGGCGGTCGTTTCCTTTGATCACCGGGATCCGGACCCACATGCTGGCCGTGCCTTCCGCCGGGTTCCATTCTTCGATCTGATACGCGAGAGCTTTCCCGTCGGCCGCGGTGAACCGGATGTCCCCGCCGTCGGGCCGGGCCTGGGAGAAATCAAAGAAGTCTCTGTGCAGCCGCACGAGAATCGGAAAGCCTTCCACGGAGGCTGGCGCCGGGAGGTTCGCGCTCTCGGGCGTCGTCAGAATCCAGATGGTGCCCGAATGCTTCCATTCACTGTCGGCCTGGGCAACGGTGGAGAGCACGAACGCAGAAAGACCGACGGCAAGGCAAAGCGTTTTCATGGCTGACCCAAGAGGATGGACTCGTGACTTGCCGGCCGGAAAGCCGGTCGCCGATGCGGATGGTCCACGGCACATGCCCAGCGGCCTGTCGCGGGATCATCCGGTCGATGAGCATAGCCCAACCCGGCTCAAGGATGGATTGCGGCACCCCTGTTGCATTGGCTGTTGAATCCGACCGCATTGGTTCGCCGGCGGCGAGCATGTCACCGCCGGCGAACCAATACGGCTTGCTTGTGTCGTCCACGCAATCGCCGTGCTGAACACGATAGCCATGCATGGCCTTCGCTCACTCGGAGTTTGCTGCGCTGGCTATCCCGCCTGCGCTGGGCTATCCCGCCTCCGCTTCGCCATCCTGGCTTCGCTTGCAAACAACGCCGACTCCACGGCGAGGGCAACCCCAAGCCGTCGCCAACGGTGGCATCGAGGGGAACAGGCGGCTTTCGCTTCGAGATGGGGCTTCGCAGAACCAGTCAGGCCGCGGGGCATTCCCTCGCGATGCCCGGTCGGGTATCTTCGCGACATCCGGCGGCAGACGGATGGCGGACTCATGCCGCGGGGTCACTGCCTTGCCGTTCCCTGATTTGCCCCGGCCTCACGGCTGAGGAATCGCGTGCCGCCCATGGACCTCGAGGCTTACCAGACCGAGGGCTTTCACGACGAGTTGTTCGATGAACAGCTCTGTCCACGCGCAGGCGCCGAGTTGCTCGCTCGTCGGCTCGCCGGGTTTTCCAGCGGGGATCTCGCCGAGCGGCAGCGGGCGGCCGAGAAGGCCCTTCTCACGATGGGCATCACCTTCAATGTCTACGGCCACGAGGCCGGCACGGAGAAGGTCTGGCCGTTCGACATCGTGCCGCGGGTGCTCGAGGCCGCCGAATGGGCCACGATCGAGCGGGGTCTTGTCCAGCGAATCAGGGCGCTCAATCTCTTTATCGACGATGTGTACAACGCGCGAAAGATCGTGGCCGACAAAGTCGTGCCCGAGTGGCTCGTTGATTCCGGAAAATGTTTTCGGGGGCCGTGCGCGGGCCTCGCACCGCCGAAGGGCATCTGGTGCCACATCACCGGCACCGATCTGGTCCGCGGCGCCGATGGTGTGATGTATGTCCTCGAGGATAACCTCCGCACGCCGTCGGGCGTGTCATACGTGCTCGAGAACCGCGAGGTCATGAAGCGGACGTTCCCGCAGCTCTTCGAGGGGCAGCGGATCAGTCCGGTCGAAGACTATCCGGAGAAGCTCCTCGCGATGCTCGAGTATGTGGCGCCCAAGCACGTCCGTGATCCGACGGTCGTCGTGCTCACGCCGGGCATCTACAACTCGGCCTACTTCGAGCACAGCTTTCTGGCGCGGCAGATGGGGGTGGAGCTCGTGCAGGGCTCCGACCTTGTTGTCGTGGATGACGTCGTCTCCATGCGGACGACCCACGGGCTCGAACGGGTAGATGTGATCTACCGACGCATCGACGACGATTTCCTCGACCCGCTGGCCTTCCGAGAGGATTCGCTCGTGGGCGTGCCCGGGCTCATGGCGGCGTACCGCAAGGGCAACGTCGCGCTCGTCAACGCCCCCGGCACCGGCATCGCCGACGACAAAGCCGTCTACGCCTACGTGCCGCAGATCATCCGGTACTACCTCGGCGAAGACCCGATCATTCCCAATGTGCCAACGTTTGTGTGCGGCGAGCAGACCCAGTATCAGCATGTGCTCGAGAACATCGCCGACCTGGTGGTGAAGCCGGCCAACGAATCGGGGGGCTACGGGATCGTGCTGGGCCCTCGGTCGTCGAAGGAAGAACTGGAGGCCTGCCGTGAGCGGATTAAGGCCAACCCACGCAACTTCATTGCCCAGCCGATGCTCGCGCTCTCCCGGGTACCGACGGTCGTGGGCGACACGCTTGAGGGGCGGCATGTCGATCTGCGGCCCTTCATCCTCTATGGCGAAGAGATTTATGTGCTCCCCGGCGGGCTCACGCGGGTAGCGCTCGTGAAGGGGTCGCTCGTCGTGAATTCGTCGCAGGGTGGTGGCAGCAAAGATACCTGGGTGGTGCACACGGGAAGGTGACGGCCGATGCTCTCGCGGGTGGCAAGCTGTGTCTACTGGATGAACCGCCAGATCGAGCGGGCCGAGAACGTCGCGCGCGCGATGGAGACAACGCTCGACCTCGCGCTCGAAGGCACGATCAGCCACGGACGGCTCTGGAACGCGCTGGTCTGCACCTTCGGCGACCAGGCCGACTTTCAGGAGCGACACGGCCAGGCCGACCAGGCCCGGGTGATTTCGTTCCTCGCGTTTGATCTGGAAAACCCCAACTCGATCGCCACCTGCTTCCGAGCCGCGCGAGAGAACGCCCGCACGGTTCGCGACATGATCAGCACGGCCATGTGGGAGGAGATCAACAAGGGCCACCTCGAGGTGCAGTCGGCAGCACAGCGATACAACGGCTGGCTCCATCCACGGGAGTTTCTCGACGAGGTGAAGCGAGCCAGCCAGCTCATTACCGGCGTGTGTGACGCGACGATGTCTCACGGCGAGGCGTGGCATTTCGGACGGCTCGGGCGACTCATCGAACGGGCCGACAAGACCAGCCGGGTCTTGGACGTCGAACACTATTTTAAGCCGGCCGCTTCACGCTTCGCGCGGCCGGCAGGGAGTAGTGGTGCCGGGTCGAGCACCGACGCTTCGAGCGTCGCGCGGCCCGAAGCGGCGAGCGGTGCCGGGTCGAGCACCGACGCTTCGAGCGTCGCGCGGCCCGAAGCGGCGAGCGGTGCCGGGTCGAGCACCGACGCTTCGAGCTTCGCGGCGGTGGCAGACTGGACCGATGGCGACTCGGTCACGATTCCGAGGTCCGTCGCGCTCGTCGCTGAGTCCAACAGCCACGCCGTCGAGCCGCTAGGCGGTGACGCCGTCCAGTGGTCGGCTGTCCTCGAAAGCGCCAGCGCGCTCGAGATGTACCGCAAGCAATACGGAGCCGTTTCGCGACGGAACGTGGTCGAGTTCCTCGTCTTCGATCGCTTCTTCCCGCGAGCGGCCCACTTCTGCCTCATCAAGGCCGAGGAATCGCTCCTTGCGATCACCGGTGGATCGAAGGGGGCCTACACGAATCTTGCCGAGCAGCGGCTCGGTCGCCTTCGCTCCAAGCTCGACTACGGTTCCATCGACGAAGTGCTCACTGGCCCCGGCGGGCTTCACAGCTTCATCGACGGGTTTCAGCAGCGGCTCAACCGAGCCAGCGACGCCATCCACGACACGTTCTTTGCAGTCCGCCCCGTTGGCCGAGCTGCCGAGGCCGGAGTGGGGGCCTCGTGATGCTCTTGACGCTGGCATGACCAACTGACCGTTTTTTTTACCCACAAAACCCGTCGCGTTGCGTCGGAAACCTCGAACGCACGCTCATCAATGGCCATTCGCATCGCGCTGCACCATCGCACGGAATATCGCTTCGACCGTGCCGTGCGGCTCGCCCCGCATACCGTGCGGCTTCGGCCTGCGCCCCACTGCCGTACCCGCGTGACCGGCTATTCCTTCAAGGTCGAGCCGGGTGAGCATTTCCTCAACTGGCAGCAAGACCCGCAGGGCAACTATGCCGCACGGCTCGTTTTTCCGGAGCCCACCACGCGACTTGTTCTTGAGGTCGATCTGGTCGCCGAGCTCGTGGCGATCAACGCGTTTGATTTCTTCCTCGAGCCAGAGGTCGAGCAGTTTCCGTTTGCCTACGATCCCATGCTGGCCGCCGAGCTCGCGCCCTACCGCGCGACCCCGACGGCAATCGGTGGCCCGCTCATCGATGCGCTGGTGGAACAGTTTCTGCGGGGCATCACGCCGGCCAACAATCGCACGATCGATGTCCTCGTCGCGCTCAACGGGGTGGTCCACGACCGCGTGGGCTATGTGATCCGCATGGAGCCCGGCGTGCAGTCGCCGGAGGAGTCGCTCAGGATCGGCACGGGAAGCTGCCGCGACTCGGCCTGGCTTTTTGTTGCCGTGGCCCGCCGCATGGGGCTCGCCGCTCGATTCTGCTCGGGCTATCTCGTTCAGCTTGCTCCCGATGAGAAACCGCTCGATGGCCCCGCCGGGCCGGTCGCTGATTTCACCGACCTCCACGCGTGGGCCGAGGTTTTTTTGCCGGGCGCAGGATGGGTTGGTTTTGATCCGACGAGCGGGCTCCTTGCGGCCGAGGGCCATATCCCCCTGGCGGCCACGCCCGATCCGGCGAGCGCGGCGCCGGTCACCGGTGCCGTCGATCCCTGCCACACCGATTTTCAGTTTTCGATGCGGGTCACGCGGCTGGCGGAAGCCCCGCGGACGACCCGACCGTTCACTGAGCCCCAATGGAATCGGATCGTGGAGGTGGGTGATCGCGTTGAAGCGGCGCTCGCGGCAGGCGATGTTCGCCTCACGATGGGAGGTGAGCCGACGTACGTGTCGATCGAAGATTGCGATGCGGCCGAGTGGAACACCGCGGCGCTCGGGCCCCGGAAGCGCCGGCAGGGTGGCATCCTGGCTCGTCGTCTCCTCGATCGGCTCGCGCCGGGCGGCATCCTTCTCGAAGGGCAGGGCAAGTGGTATCCGGGCGAGCCGCTGCCACGGTGGACACTCGATATCGTGTGGCGAGGTGATGGTTCGCCGGTATGGAGCCGTCGGGATCTTCTCGCGAGCGATTCTCCGGATGAGGATTCGGCAGGAGCGCTCACGGAGTCCACGGAGATCACAGCGAAGAAGGCTGCTGCGACACGAGACGGGGCGTTTCTGCGCCAGCTCGCTTCCGGGCTGGGCGTCGATCCAGAATTGGTGATCCCGGCCCACGAGGTCGCCCCGGTGAACCCGCTCGACGACACTCCAGTCGACACCGAGACCCCATCGGCCTTTGTCTTGCCGCTGCTTCGCTTCCGACGAGGCTCTGAGATTCGGTGGCGATCGAGCGCGTGGCCGATGCCGGCCGGTCGCGTGCCGCTCATTCCTGGCGACTCGCCAGCCGGCCTGCGGCTACCGATGGGAAGCTTGCCCTGGGCGACGGAGAGCGAGATCAGCCGGGGGACGGGAATCGTTCGCACGTCGCTCGTCGTCGAATCACGAAAGGGACGGCTGCATGTGTTTATGCCACCGCTCGACGTCGTGCCCGATGAGGCCCGCGATCCGCAGGTGGTAAGCCCCGCCGTGGACGACTGGCTCGACCTTGTGCGGGCGATCGAAGGCGTGGCATCGGCGACCGCGAGCCCCGTCGTGTTTGAAGGCTATCCGCCGTCGCATGACCCGCGGCTCGTGCGGCTCCATGTCACGCCCGACCCGGGCGTGATCGAGGTCAATGTGCCACCGGCATCGTCGTGGCGAGAGCTCGTGACGATTCGCGAGACGCTCGCCGAGGAAGCCCGCGCGAGCCGGTTAGCCGCGGAAAAATTTGAGATCGACGGCCTGCATACAGGCACCGGCGGCGGCGACCATGTGGTGCTAGGTGGCAGCATCGCGAATGAGAGCCCGTTCCTCAGGCGGCCGTGGCTCCTCGGCAGCATGGTGACCTACTTCAATAACCATCCGTCGCTCTCGTATCTCTTCGCCGGCCGGTTCATCGGGCCAACGAGCCAGGCTCCGCGGATCGACGAGGCCCGGCATGAGAGCGTCTATGAGCTGGAGATCGCGCTCGAACAGCTTGGCATGGCCGCGGCCCAGCAAGGGCCGACATCGACCGCCACGTCATCGCGCAAACCCGACAGCACGGGCCAGGTGCTTCCGTGGCTCACCGACCGGGTGTTTCGCAACGTTCTCACCGACCTCACGGGCAACACGCACCGCGCCGAGTTCTGCATCGACAAGCTATGGTCGCCCGATTCTGCCGGTGGCCGCCGTGGCCTGGTTGAGCTCCGTGGCTTTGAGATGGCGCCGCACGTGCGGATGAGTCTGCTGGCCTGTCTTGTGGTGCGGGCACTTGTCGCGTGGTTTTGGAAAGAACCATATCGAGGCGGCCTTGTCCGGTGGGGCACCGCGCTCCACGACCAGTTCATGCTGCCGCATTTTCTGATGCAGGATTTTGGCGTCGTCGTCGATGAACTCCGCCGGGCCGGCTTTGGTTTCGAGCGGGAGTGGTTCGAGAGTTTTGCGGAGTTTCGGTTTCCGCGGCTCGGCGAGGTGACGCACGACGGCGTGCGACTCGGGCTGCGCACCGCGCTCGAGCCCTGGCATGTGCTGGGTGAGCAGTCGGTGGGCGGAGCCGCGTCGCGGCCGGTGGATAGCTCGCTCGAACGGGTGGAGGTGAAGGCGGCGGGGCTTGTGCCGGGGCGGCATGCGATTGCCTGCAACGGCCGGCGCGTGCCGCTGGTGCCGACAGGTGTGCCCGGCGAGTTCGTAGCGGGAGTGCGGTTTCGGGCCTGGCAGCCGCCCGAATGTCTCCATCCGTTGATTCCAGTCCACTCGCCGCTCGTCTTCGACATCGTCGATCTGTGGAGCGCGCGAAGCCTCGGCGGCTGCACGTGGCATGTGGTGCACCCGGGCGGCCGCTCGTTCGAGACGCGACCGGTCAACGCGCTCGAAGCCGAGAGCCGCCGCGTCGCTCGGTTTTTTGCGACGGGCCACACCCCCGGCCCGTTTGAGCCGCCACCGGAATCACACAATCCCGACTACGCCTGCACCCTCGACCTCCGCCGGGCGTGATCCTTAGCGTCGGGCGCGGCGGCGGCCGCCGGCAAACCCACCATCGGCAACGCCGTCGTTGCCAGTTCCGAAGCTGCCTTGGGCGCTGAGGAACAGGTTCGTAAAGGAACCCTGGCTCTTGGCGAAGGCGGCAAAGGCGCGAGCCCGCGGCGTTGCCTCGACGGCTGCCGGCGTAGGCTCCGGTGACGAGTCGTCCTCCGATGGGCCGGAGCTGAAGAACGCTTCGGCCGGGATCTCGAAGCCCCCATCAGCCTCGGGAATGGCGGCGAGATCGTCGGTCACGGAAACCCAGCCGATCGTCACCTCAATGACGGGCTCATCTACCGGCTGCTGACCTTCGCCTTCGCCTTCGCCTTCGCCTTCGCCCATCGGCGGGAAGCTCGAATAGATCATGGGGTCGATGGAGCCGTCGCTTACGAAATCCATGACGTCCTCGATGGCCATGGTTTCATCGAAGGGGATCCCTTCACCCCCATCGGAGCCCATGGAGAAGAACATGAGATCGGTGAAATCTGGCTCGCCCATGACGCCCGCCTCGTCGATCGGCAGAACCACGTTCATGTCATCGATCGGCATCGGATTCATCCATTCGTACGGCATGCACTCGACCATGACCTCGGGGCACGGAAGGCAGCAGTCGGCTGGAATGATCACGTCCATCGCGACGTCGGCATCGGCCGCGAGCATGCATCGCGACTCCAGGGTTTCCATCTGGAGCGGCATGCGTCGCGCGGGAGCCCGGAGCCTCATTGCCTCACGTGTCGCGCGTCGACGATTGCTCATGAAATAAACCTCTTTGGTGCTCGAAGGTTGCCGTATCGATGAAGAATCACTGAAGCAATTCCTTGCTCGTATCGGCGGCTGCGACCTCCCGCAGCCAGAAAAGGCGGCAGAGTCAGCCCAGACTTCCAGCCGCCATGGGAGGTGGGGCAACCTGCGGCCCTTGGCGAACGGCCGCGCGAACAGCACCGCCGTCAGCGGGTGAGGGCGAGGTCGGATGGGGGTGGGCACTGCGGGTTCACCCACTGGATCACTTCGGCCCAGCCGGCGCTTTCTTCGTCGTGCTGGAGGTAGCCGTGGATCGGCTTGACCGGTGTCCAGCCGTCCTTCATGTGAATGCTCAGCACGGGATCGAAGAGCGTTCCAGCCAGGACCGCGGCGACGTAATCCTCGATGGCCTGCGACTGGGCGTGCTTGCTGTAGCCGGGCAGCCGGCTGGCCCCCACCATGCGCCAGAGTTGCTCGATCTCGACAAGGCCGCGGGCCGCGTCGGTGAGCGCATGGCCAATGCCATGATGCCAGTGGCCGGGGTGGACCATGATGTCGGCGCCATAGAGCGTGTGGCCCTCGGGGTCATGGTCGAGAAATGAGCCCCCCGCGGTCAGCACGTCCCATGAGTCATCGAGGTGAAAATCCGCGAGCCGGAGCTTGAGCGTGAAGTGAACGCCAGCGACTACGCCCGACTCCGTCTCAATCGCCGCGAACTGCCCCTGCGGGAACACCCGCCGATGATCCTCGAGCTCCTCGACCGTGTAGGGCCGCTCCGTCGGATAGACGAGCCGACAGATCTCGATGATCGCCTCGTAGTCTGAGGCCACAACGGTTCGAAGGGAGTAGGTGGCCGGAAGCATGGTTATCGCACCGTCGGAAGCGACGGGGCAGCCCGTCATTCGGGCTCCACAGGCTCGGCGTTGTCTGGCGGCATCGGCTCGCCGCCGGCGGGCTTTACGGCCTCGCCATCGGGAGGCTCGGGCATGGTCCCAAGTTCCGGTTCGCGCTCAGGCTCCGAAGGGGCATTGAGAAACGCCCGTGTCTTCTCGACCCATGCGTCGCAGATGGATTTGACGGCCCTGCGGATCTCTCCTTCTTCCCGCATTCGTTTGGTGTCCTGCACAAGCTGGGTGTGGAGCTGGGTCTCCCAGAGCTCCCTGAACCGCGGCTGGGCCGATGGTTCGCTCTCCAGGACTGACTTGACCGTGGCCTTGGTCATCTCGTCGAGCAACGGCCCGCTCTCGAACCTGGGCGGCAGCGGCGGCGGCCGGTCTCGGGGGGCTTCTGGGTGAGAGGTCGGCCGTGTGGTGGAAGTTGGTTTCGTTTCTGGAGGCTGCGTGGT
>CAYZHH010000090.1:0-11832 GCA_964478275.1 uncultured Candidatus Kuenenia sp. | reverse complement strand
CCGTGCCCCGGCGTGTTTCGCAACGGCCACGGCCATGATGCCGATCGGGCCGGCCCCCGTGACGAGGACGTCCTCGCCGAGCAGGTCGAACGAGAGAGCTGTGTGGACGGCGTTGCCGAGCGGGTCAAAGATGGCCGCGACGTCGAGATCGACGCCGGGGGCTTGGTGCCAGACATTGGTTTGCGGGAGCGACAGATACTCGGCAAAGGCTCCTGGGCGGTTCACGCCCACGCCGGAGGTGCTCTTGCACAGATGCCTTCGGCCCGCGAGGCAGTTGCGGCAGCGGCCGCAGACGACATGCCCCTCGCCAGACACGATCTCTCCGGGAAAGAAGTCGCTCACGTTCGCCCCGACTGCCACGATTTCGCCGACAAACTCATGGCCCACGACCATTGGCACGGGGATTGTCTTCTGAGCCCAGGAATCCCAGTTGTAGATATGCAGGTCGGTGCCGCAGATACCGGTGCGGTCCACGCGGATCAAGACGTCATTGATCCCGATCGTGGGAACCGGCACGTCCTCGAGCCAGAGCCCAGGCGTCGCATGGCGCTTCACGAGGGCCTTCATGGTTGTCATTGTCATCGCTCCAAAGGATCACTGCGTGAAAGGACCGTGCCAGGGCCACCATCGTTGGGTCGGTAGAGCGGCGAATCTACTGGCGAATGACACGCCGGAGGAGCCACCAGCCCCAGAGCACGATCAGGATGTTGCCGAGCCAGACGGCCGCCGGTGGCACAGCGCCGCGTTTGGCCTGGTCCACGCCCAAGATAAACACGGGGTAGTAGACGACGAGGATGGGCAGAAAGCAGAGGAAGAAGCTCGTCAGAAAGTCTGCATTGCGAAGGCGGATGGCCATGGGAGCCCCCACGAGCACAAAGCAGAGGCAGCTGAAGCCGTTGGCCCATCGTCGCCACGGCTCCATGATTACCCGCGTGAGCCGATTGCGTTCATGCACGAGAAGATCCCGCTCGTACCGGGTGAAGCCTGGCTGCGAGTGTTCGATTCGGCCCGTCACAAGCCCGAGGCCGATCTTGCCGGCAACCACCTGCTCGACCTTGTCGATGAGCTGCTCCTGCGATTGCTTGGCCTTTTTGAAAGCAGCCAGGGGGATTTCCGAAGGGCTCGTGGAGGTCGTTTCCTTGCGGCTCACGGCATCGAGCGGCACTTCCCGGACGATCGTGTCTGGAAACGACGCGGTGTAGGGGCCCATATTGAGCGTGCCATCCCGAAACGTCACCAGGAGAGTGCCAGCCTCGGGATTCGCCTCGAGCACTGCTTCGGCCGCTGACACCGTTGCGGGCATGCCCGATTCACTGGAGAGGAACGTGAGCGTGGGGCGCAGAAGCCGCCGGCCGTCCACGCCCTTCACATTGATAGACACCTGCGGTGTGCTGTAGCTGCGTTGTTGCCGCAGCCGGCCGTAGATGATCTCTTCCACGCTGTTGACGATCACGCGGCGGATGCCATCGCGGCCCCACGACACCGCTACGTCATTGAGCCAGACCGACACGAAGCTCACCACCAGGGCGAGGCCGATGGCCGGCCAGATGACGGCCATCGGGGAAATCCCTGCGGCCTTGAGGGCCGTCAGCTCGTTGGACGCGCTCATGCGGCCAAAGACGCTCGACACCGCGAAGAGCATGGTCCCCGGGACCGCAAACCGCATCGCTTCGGGAAGCACATACGGCACGAGGAGGAGGATCTGCACGAACCCAAGGCCCTGCTGCTGAGCTTCCTTGACGAGGCCCACCACCAGCATGAACAGCGTGAGGGCAGAGAGCGCCACCAGGAATACCTGGAGCAACTCCCAGAGCACGTACCGAGTGATGATTTTCATGCCGACACGAGTTTCGCCATCGGGGGAGCCGGGGCACGCTCAGTCGTCGTCGTTGCGAAGAGTGTCGTCGTTGCGGGCGCTGACGACGGCCTTCTTATAGATAGCGATCGCCGCGGCGGCCTCTGCCAGGGCCCCTGCAAGATTGCCACCGGCCATCACGCGGCGGGCCGCCGTCGCGCGGTCGAGCGTCCGCTGGCGGTCAGTGTCCGAAAGCCCATCGGCAGCAGATTCCACGCTGGCCACGATTCCTTCGACGAGGGATTGTGAGAGGGTGCAGTCGTACGAGCGGTACGGGCCCTTTCCGAGGCGTGCACCAGGCCGGAGGACCATCGCCTCGTCGCTCGTCGGGGGTATCAGGGCGACGATCGACGCCACGGTACCGGCCACAAAGAGGAGGAAGCTGATCCCCGCGAGGGCCATGCCGAGCGGCCAGGCAAAGTCGCCCAGAAGGCCGCCCAACGGACCATCCTCAGCCAGCATCGCGTACGGATTGAAAATGAGCGCTCCGAGCAAGCCGCCTGCTGCAACCGCCAGCGTGCCGACTGGAACGGTAGGACTTACCTCCGTGGCCTTGGGTTCCGAAAGTGCCCATGGGGTGGCGTTGGCATGGGGCGGCGTTTTCTCCTTCTGCCCCGCGCGGGCGACGACGAGCGTCACGTTATCGGGTGCGCCGCGGACGAGCGTGAGGCCCACGAGCGCTGCGGCCGCATCAACCGGCGAGAGCTCGGTGGCCAACGCACCGATTTCCTCATCGGCGACCTGGCCCGAGAGCCCGTCGCTGCACACCACGTAGACATCATCTTCGGCGACCGGAAACGGCCCTTCGAGATCAACGTCAACTCGAGAGTGAGGCCCCAACGATCGAGTGATGATGTTCTTGGGAACGCTCGGTGCGGATTCCGACGAGGTATCCCCGTTCTTCACTCGCTGCGCCTCGACCTCCCATGCAAGGGAGTGGTCGAAGGTGAGCTGTTCGATGCGGCCGCCCCGCACGCGGTAGGCGCGGCTGTCGCCAACATGGCCCACCAGCACGCCCCGCTGGCCGATGACGATCGCGGTGCATGTCGTCCCCATGCCGCGGAGGTCGAAGGCACTCTCGCCGCGGGCGTAGATCTCCTCATTGGCCTGCTGGATGCTCGACCGCAGGGCTACGGGAGGTGACCGCACAGCGAGCTTCTCATAGATCAGCGGCACACTTTTGGCCGCGATGTCGCTGGCCATTTCGCCGGCCGCATGCGCTCCCATGCCATCGGCCACGAGAAAGAGCCAGCCGCGCGCGCGGAATTGCTCAGGGCTCCACGCGTCGAGGACAGCCTTGGAGTCCTGATTGTTGGACCGACGCCGACCGACGTCCGTGAGATCGCAGTATTCGAGGCTCTTGCCGGATCCCACAAGTCAATGCCCCAAGGGAAAGGAGGGTTTGCCGAAAACTCGCAGCTTACCGTTTTCTCGGACGATTTCTCCATGCCTGTTTTCAAACCGGCCCCAGGACGCCCCATCGCTCTGGCGATACGCTCGACGACGACCTATGGTCCGGCCCATGCGAGCGTCGTTCCTGACCATCCTCGTTGTCGCCGCGGTCGTGGCCACCGGCTGCGTGCAGCGGCGTATGACGATCCGAAGCAGCCCCCCCGGGGCGCTGGTGTATGTCGACGATTACGAGCTCGGCACGGCTCCCGTGTCCCATGACTTCGTCTACTACGGCACTCGCAACGTCAAGCTCGTAAAAGATGGCTACGAGACACTTACGGTCCGCCAGCCTTTCCCAGTTCCGTGGTATCAGTATTTTCCGCTCGACTTCGTGACCGAGAACCTCCTTCCCTGGGAGATTCGTGACGAGCGGGTCGTGGATCTGGCGATGGTGCCAGCCGCGTCGGTCCCACCAGATTCGGTCGTCGCCCGTGCCGAGCAGGCAAGGCGCGCTTCCGGAAGTCTGCCGCCGGTTACAGCCACGCAAGTTGTGCCCATTCCGTCGGTGCCGCAGCCGGTTCCCGCACCGCCGCCGGCCATGCCGCCCGCCCAGCAGTTTGCGCCCCAGCCGCTCCCTCCGCCGCAAGGCTTCGCGCCACCTGCGGGCCAGGGGCTCATTCTCCCGCCGCAGCCCGCGGCTCCGTGGCAAGGCCTCCAGCCGCCTCCACAAAACGCTCCTCAGCAAGGAATTCCGAGTCTCGGCCTGCCATAATCGAGGCCATGTCCGAATCCGCTCCATCCGAGCGCGCCGCCCCCGCCACGCGGGCCGCGCTCGACGCATTCAAGCTCGACTGCTTTCGCAGTCTCATGCGGGCGATGCTGCCGCACAACGGCTTCTACGAGGCCAAGCTCGGCCGCGTCGCCATGCAGGGCTTGGACTCACTCGATGACCTCGCCACGTGGCCGTTTACTTTCAAAGAAGAGCTTGTCGCTGCTGCCGAGGGCGGCGTTCCGGGCAATCTCACCTGGACTGCTGAAAAGTACACCCGGTTCCATCAGACGAGCGGCACCCACGGCCGCCCACTCCCGGTATTCGACACGCCCGACGACTGGGAGTGGTGGATGGAATGCTGGCGAGTGATCCTGGATCGCGGCGGCGTGCGACCAGACGATCGCGTGCTCGTGGCATCCTCCTTCGGTCCCTACGCCGGCTTCTGGAGTTGCTTCGACGCGGTGGTGGCCCGCGGGGCCCTCGCGATTCCAACAGGAGGCATGCCAAGCCTCGGACGCCTGCAACTGGCCCGCAGCCTCGCCGCCACGGTCCTCGTGGCCACACCGAGCTATGCCCTCCACCTCGCCGATGTGGCCGAGGAAAACCAGATTGACCTGGCCGCCGCATCAGTGCGACTGGTGATCGTGGTCGGTGAGCCCGGAGGCTCGATCCCGGCCACGCGGGCCCGCATCGCCGACGCGTGGGGGAGTGACGTTCTCGACCATGCGGGGGCCACCGAGGTGGGCCCGTGGGGCGTTGGTGATTTGATCGGCGGCGGGCTCGACGTGATCGAAACCGCGTTTCATCCAGAGTTCCTGGCGATCGACACCGGTCGGCCTGCTGGCCCCGGAGAGCTTGCCGAGCTCGTGCTCACCACGCTCGGCCGCACAGGCGCCCCGGTGATTCGCTACCGCACCGGTGACGTGGTCTGTCCAGTCTGGACAGCCGACACTGATGTGGCCGCAGGGGTCTCCCCCTGGGTTCGACTCGAGGGCGGCATCCTTGGCCGCGCCGACGACATGCTCGTCGTGCGCGGCGTCAATATTTTTCCCGGCGCGATTGATGACATCGTGAGGAGCTTTCCGGAGGTGATTGAGCACCGCCTGACCGTGGCCACCCGAGGGAGCCTCGACATGCTCAGTTTGGAAATCGAGGATCGGCTCGATGATCCGGTCCGCGTGGCCAAAGAGCTCGAGATCCGGCTCGGTCTCAAAGTGGCGGTAACCAGCGTGCCGATCGGAAGCTTGCCACGGTTCGAGGGCAAAGGCCGCCGCCTCGTTGACCGCCGTCGCAATCGAGCCGCCATCCACCCATAAGCCCCCGAGACCTCGCCGTGACCGCGCCGCTACCGACCAGCATTGCCCGCCGTGAGACCGAGCCCGGTCGTCCACCTGCGATCGAGATCCTATGGAGCGACGGCCGCTCGGCCATCTACACCCCACGGCTTCTGCGCGATGCATGCCCCTGTGCCACGTGTCGCGATCAGCGGGCGGCGCCGGTGCCCACAACGCTTCTCCCCGTACTCACGCCCCAGGAGACGCTGCCGCTGGGAGTCGTCGGCATGACGCCTGTTGGCCAATACGCATACTCCATCGAGTTTTCCGACGGCCACTCGAGCGGCATCTACACCCTCGAATACTTGCGCGAGCTGGCTTGAACCACCGCAGAACGAAAGCAGGATCGTCTCGGTGCCATTGAAGCCCCTCGCGGCCGCCCGGGGGCGGCGGTTCATTGGGCTGGGCGATCCCGCTCATGATGGCAAACGGGACGGCCTTCAACCCGCAGCCCCCCGGCCATCGCCTGTGGCTTCTACGAGGTCGAAGCCACAGGCGGCGGCGGCGATGACGGCGGCGATCCGCACCGCGTCGTGGCATGCCTCTTCGCTTACGCCTTCAGCCACGAGCTTCGCCTCGTGGTTTCCGAGGCAGAATTCACAGCCCGCGAGAGCCGCGCAGGCGAGGCTCATGAGCTCGAAATCTGCTGCCGACGTCGCTGGCTTGGCCATCCGCTGCATCCGGAGCTGTGGTGACCTCGCCGCGTAGCTCTCCTTGCCGGTCGCGTGGCCGATCATGTGACGAAACCGGTAGTAGACGGTGTTCATCGCCATGAGCCCGGCGGCGGCCTTGGCGTCGGAGATCACAGCGGGGGCGGCGTCGCCGAGCCCGCCGACGATGTCGCTTTCGAGCGCCGCGGCGAGGATGGCCGTGCGCTCGAAGCAGGCAGACGCAAGCGCCACGCCCCATGCCTGTGTGTCGGCGAGGTTCTCCCCCGCGAGCACGCTCATCAGGTTGAGCTTCGTGTCTTTGAACTCCTCGGGCAGCGTCTCACGGAGCGCGTCGAGGGCAGGGGAAGCGATCGGCATCTCCATGCTCCGGGGGAAGGTTTCAACAGAAAATACTATAGACCGTTCGCGGCGACGGCCCACGAACACCGCGAATCGAAGCGGCTCGTTGAAATCTGGCGAGGGATGATGCTACCCTCGGGAAATTTGTTTTTCCCGCCCCTACGATCCACCCATGCCACGTCGCGACGACCTCCACACGATTCTCCTGATTGGCTCGGGGCCCATCGTCATCGGCCAAGCCTGCGAGTTCGACTACTCTGGCACCCAGGCCTGCAAAGCCCTCCGCGAGGATGGCTACCGGGTGGTGCTCGTCAATTCGAACCCGGCCACCATCATGACCGACCCGGGCACGGCCGACCGGACATACATCGAGCCGCTGACCGTCGAGGTGCTCGAGAAGGTCATCGAAGCCGAGAAGCCCGATGCCGTGCTCCCCACGCTCGGCGGTCAGACGGCCCTCAATCTCGCGATGGAGCTCGACCGGCTCGGGATTCTCGCCAAGCACGGCGTCGAGATGATCGGGGCAACGGCTGACGCGATTCGACGGGGCGAAGACCGCGAGAGCTTCAAGTTGCTCATGGAGAAGATCGGCCTCGAGACCTGCGAAGGCCGGATTGTGCGGAGCCTTGCCGAGGCCCGCGAAGTACTCGCTGAGATCGGCCTGCCCGCGGTGATTCGCCCGAGTTTTACGCTCGGCGGGTCGGGCTCGGGCGTGGCCTACAACCGCGAGGAGTTCGACACCAAGGTGCAGCGAGGCCTCGACCTCTCACCGGTGAGCGAGGTGCTCGTCGAGCAGTCCATCCTGGGCTGGAAGGAATACGAGATGGAGGTGATGCGGGATGCCGACGACAACGCCGTCGTCATCTGCTCCATCGAAAATTTTGATCCCTGCGGTGTGCACACCGGCGATTCGATCACGGTGGCCCCCGCGATGACGCTCACCGACCGCCAGTATCAGATGATGCGAGACGCCAGCTTCGCGGTCATCCGGGCGGTAGGTGTCACGACCGGCGGCTCGAATATCCAGTTCGCTGTGGATCCTCGCACGGGTCGGATGATCGTCATCGAGATGAATCCGCGGGTGAGCCGGTCGTCGGCTCTGGCCAGCAAGGCGACCGGGTTTCCGATCGCGAAGATTGCGGCAAAGCTCGCCGTTGGCTGGCGGTTGCACGAGCTTCCCAACGACATCACCCGCCGCACCAAGGCCTGCTTCGAGCCGTCGATCGACTACGTCGTCGTGAAGGTGCCGCGGTTTGCCTTCGAGAAGTTCCCCGAGGCCGATCCACGGCTCACCACGCAGATGAAGAGCGTGGGCGAGACCATGGCCATCGGCCGGACCTTCAAGGAGTCCTTTCAGAAGGCCCTGCGTGGGCTCGAGGTTGGGGCCTTTGGCTTTGGGTGTGACGGCCGTGACCTGTGGGGCACGCCCGCGCAGCCCGGCCTCGACGACATCCGCGCGAAGATCGCTTCGCCCGACCCCGACCGCGTGTGGTACCTGCGGTACGCGATGCTGGCTGGCATGACGATCGACGAGATCTTTGAGGTCACCGCCATCGACCGCTGGTTCCTCGACCAGCTCTGGCAGCTCGTCGAAATGGAGAGCCTCTTGCGCACCGTGGGCTCGCTCACGGCGATCGACGACGGTCTCTTGCGGGCCAGCAAGCAGGCCGGCTACTCCGATCGCCAGCTCGCGACGCTTCTGGGTTCCTCCGAAATGGAGGTGCGGGCGGAGCGGAAGCGGCGGGGCATCGTGGCGGTCTACAAGGCAGTCGACACATGCGCCGCCGAGTTTGAGGCGCAGACGCCTTACTACTACTCGACTTGGGAGGAGGAGGACGAGACGCGTCCCAAGGAGCCGGGTCGCAAGCGGGTGATGATTCTCGGCGGCGGGCCCAACCGCATCGGACAGGGGATCGAGTTTGACTACTGCTGCTGCCACGCGAGCTTCGCTCTCCGCGAGCTCGGGATCGAGAGCGTCATGGTCAACTCGAATCCCGAGACGGTGAGCACCGACTACGACACGAGCGACATGCTCTTTTTCGAACCGCTCACCTGCGAGGACGTGCTCAACATCGCCGATCGCATCAAGCCCGACGGTGTGATCGTGCAGCTTGGCGGCCAGACGCCGCTCAATCTCGCGCGCGCCCTCCAGGGAGCGGGGCTGACGATCATTGGCACCTCCGTCGACACGATCGAGATGGCCGAAGACCGCGAAAAGTTTCGTGATCTTCTCGATCGGCTTGGCCTCAGGCAACCGGCCAGTGGCATTGCCAGGACGCTCGAGCAGGCCCGTCGCGAGGTGGCGAGAATCGGCTTCCCTTCGCTCGTGCGGCCGAGCTTCGTGCTCGGCGGTCGGGCGATGGAAATTTGCTATGACCACACCCAGTTTGAGCGATACGTGGCCGAGGCGTTTGTGGTGGCCCAGGGACAGCCTGTCCTTATCGACCGGTTTCTTGAAGATGCCATCGAAGTAGACGTCGACTGTATCTGTGATGGCCACGACGTGATCGTGGCCGGCGTGATGGAGCACATCGAGGAGGCGGGGGTGCATTCCGGCGACTCGGCCTGCTGCATTCCGCCGCATAGCCTCTCCCAGGAGGTCATTGACGAAATCAAAACCGCCGCAGCCGGACTCGCCAGAAGTCTCGGGGTCGTTGGGCTCATGAATGTCCAGTTCGCCGTGAAGAAAGAGGCCGATGCGGAAGGGGCGTCCAGGCCCACGCTCTACGTCATCGAGGTCAACCCCCGGGCCAGCCGTACCGTGCCGTTCGTTGCGAAGGCGACAGGCCTACCGGTCGCGAAGGTGGCCGTAAAGGTCATGGTGGGCGTGAGCCTGGCAGAACAGGGGATCACGGCCGACCCCGAGCCGGCCCATGTGAGCGTCAAGGAGAGCGTCTTCCCGTTCGTGAAGTTTGCCGGCGTGGATATCGCACTCGGGCCTGAGATGCGGAGCACTGGCGAGGTGATGGGCGTCAGCGAAAGTTTTGCCTTGGCCTTCGCGAAGAGCCAGATCGCGGCCGGCATCCTCCTGCCCCAGCATGGCCGGATCTTCTTGAGTGTCGCGAGCGTCCATGCCAAGGAGCACATGGTGGGCCTGGCGCGAAGGCTTATCGACCTGGGGTTTGAGCTTCTGGCCACATCTGGCACCGCTCGCGCACTGGTCGCCGCCGGGATCACCGTCGAGACCGTGAAAAAACTCCAGGAGGGGCACCCCAACCTCATCGACCACCTCATCGACGGCCGCGTGCAGCTCATTTTCAACACGCCTCGCGGCAAAGGAGCCCGAACCGACGAGGGGAGGATTCGCGCGGCGAGTGTCCTCTACGGCGTGCCATGCATCACGACGCTCCCGGCTGCCGAGGCGTGTGTGCTGGCGATGGAAGGCCTGCGGACCGAGCCGCTCGGTGTCCAGACGATCCAGGATCGGTTCCCGGCCCCTGTGGCGTAGCTTGTGACGCCCTACATGGCCCTGGGGTTGCCCGTGTCATGTCGCCGGACGTTCGCGGTGGCCATCGTGGCCACCGCTCACTCGGTGTAGCCCTCGCTTCGCCATCCTGGCTGCGCTCGGCCTACAACGCCGGCTCCATGACACGGGCAACCCCAGGGCCCGAACCCGCATTGTCGGCAGACGCACGCCGTGCGGGCTTCGCCCACTGCGTGCCCGGACAGGCGAGCGAAGCGACGCCTTCACACGCTCGACAGCGCCCCGGCTGCCACGGCGTGTGTGCTGGCGATGGAAGGCCTGCGGACCGAGCCGCTCGGTGTCCAGACGATCCAGGATCGGTTCCCGGCCCCTGTGGCGTAGCTTGTGACGCCCTACATGGCCCTGGGGTTGCCCGTGTCATGTCGCCGGACGTTCGCGGTGGCCATCGTGGCCACCGCTCACTCGGTGTAGCCCTCGCTTCGCCATCCTGGCTGCGCTCGGCCTACAACGCCGGCTCCATGACACGGGCAACCCCAGGGCCCGAACCCGCATTGTCGGCAGACGCACGCCGTGCGGGCTTCGCCCACTGCGTGCCCGGACAGGCGAGCGAAGCGACGCCTTCACACGCTCGACAGCGCCCCGGCTGCCACGGCGCACCACACCGCAGCGGCTACGAGCAACGCGAGCCCGGAGGTGCGAGCGGCGGCCGGAGGGCCGCGAAGACCGCCGGGGCCATGGATGGCCCGCCGGTCGTAAAACTAGAAATAGCCGAAGAGCGTGAGGTCGCGGGCGTAGATGCGACGGAGGTTGGCGACGGCAGTCGCGCCAAGGCGTTCGGCCGCGGAAATGGTGGCATCGCCGCGACGATTGACGGGCGCGAGATTGCGAAAGCGAATTGGGGTCTCGGCGCGGATCACTTCGAGATCGCTCACGAACGTTTCGGCCTTGAAGACTCGGTTGACCGCAAGCCGCCCGTGGATCTCGAGAAATGTGTGCTGCGGCGCGAACCACGGCAGGGTGAGGAGATCCGAATCTGGGGTGAGCCGCTCGGCGACCTCAGCCACCGAACCGCCGTGGCGATCCACGAGTCGCTTCACGTCGGGCAGGTAATCCCAGAGGTCATCCGTCTGGATGTGGTCGTAGGCTGAAACGAAACGGGCAAATGGGTTGCGAACGAACGTGAAGACGTAGGCCATTGCAAAGAAGGCCGCGTCTTCCTTCCGGAATTGCTCCGCGGTGACATGGCCTGTCTGGTAGCCGAGCCACGCGTCGAGAAGCGCAGATCCAGCGCACTTGGGCACGTGAATGAAGATCGCGCCGTCGCGTCGGAACTGCCTGGGGATCAGCCCAGGAGCCCAGGGTCGGAAGAGTCGAGCGAGACGTGCCACGGGTTTGCGGTGCGGTGTGGTGTGGTGTGGTGGCCCGAGTGGGCTAGGCTTCGGCGTGTTGGCGGAACGGGCGTGATAGCGTCGCGGGCATCGGAACTGCAAGCCGGATCGCCGATTGACGCGTTTGCGGCGGCTCGGGGCAGCCCTGTGCTCCATCACCGGAAGTTCTGGCTTCACGGCCGCCGGGGCTCCCCGTGTGGTCGGGCGTGGAGGGTCGCGTTAGAGTCGCCTCCCATGCACCCGCGATCGTTTCCCGATGTTCCCCCCGAGCCGAGACCGCTGCCAGCTCCGATCGTCGATGAGCCTCCGCGGCTGACCGCCCGCACGCTCGGTGGCCTGGAGTGGGTATTGGCGAAGGAGCTCGAGAGTCTTGGCGCGGTGAACCTCCGCGTGGGACGGCGGACGATCGAGTTTTCGCCGGCCGAGGGCCACGAGCGGGAAACGCTTTACCGAGCCGTTCTCGAGTGTCGGACGGCGATACGCGGCCTCGAGCCCTTGGGGCGGTTTCAGGTCGACTCGCCGACGTCGCTCCATGCGGCGCTCCAGGAGGTGGATTGGACCGAGCAGCTCAAGGTGTCGGAAACGCTTCGTGTTGATGCTGCGATTCACGACACGTTCCTGACGCACTCGCTCTATGCGGCGCAGGTGGTCAAGGAC
>CAYZHH010000089.1:3800-11876 GCA_964478275.1 uncultured Candidatus Kuenenia sp. | reverse complement strand
GACGGTTGCTTCCTGCACCCGCGCACCCGTCCCTATCGTCATTGTCCTGCGGCGGCGGACTATTTCCACCGCCTGCTACACCTGCCCCCTAAGAAGCAGGATGATGAGAATGATGACAACCAATCCCATCCCGCCGCTTGGAAAATAGCCCCAGTTTCGGCTGTGGCCCCATGTGGGGAGAGAGCCGATCGCACTGATAAGCATGAGAATCAACAGCACCGTCAGAATTGTTCCGAGCATGATCGCTCTCCTTTGATAAGTGGACCGACCAGGAATGTGTCATCAGACCTTGCAGCGAGGAGCGACCATGGTCCGCAATCGCTTCGTTTTTTCGGCAGGATTATAACTGAACCGGTTGACGCGCCACGAGTCGATACACCGCCAGCACAACCAAGCCGCCGACAACAGCAACCGCCAGACTACGAAGGTCGAAGCCCTCTGCCGTGCCGAAACCGAGCGACGTGCCGAGAAAGCCGCCGACGACGGCGCCAACGATTCCCAGCAGGATTGTGACGATGATCCCGCCGTAGTCCGGCCCTGGCATGATGGCCTTAGCGAGCATCCCAGCAATCAATCCAAACAAGACCCAAGAAAGAATTCCCATGATGACCTCCGATAGAATGTGAGAAACATGTTGTGCTCCCGTCGAGATCCGCGGCGCGGATCACCACGCGGAAGCGTTCATCGTTCCATTACTCTCTGCCATAGTGCTGGCGGGCGATCCATCGCTCACGCCAGAATCGACCTCAATGCCGAGTTTTACTTTTCCGGCACCAATCTCCAGCACGGTGACCTTGAGCAGGCGATGTATGGCATCGTCGCTGCCCACAACCACCGATTCACCGTTCTTTCTCGAGAATACATACATGTCTAAAGCTCCTTCTTCCGTGACGGATCGTTCTGTTTTCTGACGCGGGTGTTGCTGCCCACAATGACGGTGCCCGCCTGCAGAGCGTGGCCCGACCGCTGCTGCTGCAGTACCGTTAAATGGGGCCATATCCATGGTTTTCATCCTGCGAGCGCATAAAAAAAACCGATGCGGAGCAGCGCTCTGTAGCGCCGCTCCGCATCGGTTTACTTTGGAACGAGCCTCCTGGACCCAGCCAGGCTGCCCTTACTCAAGTCTGCCGAACAATCTGATCCATGGTGGCGAGAAAAGCACTGGTGCGAACCAAAAGCTTCTCTACCACCGCGGCCATTATACGCCTATTTAACGAGAAGGCAAGGGCGTGTTTTCTTTCGCCTGCATTTTGGGTAATGGACATTCCCGCGTACCTGCTCGCGGTCGATGATGAGTTACCCACGCACGCCTTGCGATTCAGAGAGGTCGCGATTCACCGCGAGATCACGTTCGCGGGTCACGTCCGAAAGAATCTCCACGATGAGTTAAGCTCGGACGACCTTGCCATTGATCCTGCCATCTCTGGCCCATGTGGCGTTGGAATCGCTTTTCGGCGCGGGAGCGTGGATGGGCTCGCCGCCCATTTTGACCGTGAGTCCGTCGATCACATTGGCCAGCCCAACCTTCATCATTTCGGGGGCCTTCTGAGTGACAATGTCCCTCGCGACGCCCAACAACGCGCCGATCGCGATCTCCTTGACCACCGTGAGCTCCGCCGCAAACCGGCTCTCGACGCTCCTGCCCGAATTCAAGGCGTTCGCCTCCTGCGCGGGCAGATGGTCCTGGCTGCCAAGATTCTTTTGCTTCACGATCGGCGGTATGTACTCACGTGCTGGTTCCATCGGCGGGTTCATACGGAGCGGCGGCGAGGCGCGGCGGAACATGAGGTAGCCGCCCAGGCATCCAAGCGCCATCGCGCCCCCCAGCATGGCCCAGGGGTGACGCTTCACGTGCAGGCGAATGTCGAAAGTGTCGGTAACATTCGACACCGTCTGCGTCACCGCGTCGGCGGCACCATGCACCGTATCGACGACTTGTTGTTCGAGTGTTTCCAACTTCTCCGCCAGCGATGCCCGCGTTTCATCAATTTGTTCGCGAGTCACATCGACTTCATTTTCCATTGCAGGTTCTCCTTGAACGACTCGACGGCCTGACTGGACAGCACGTCGATGGACTCGAATGTTTTGACTCCCGCATAGACCACGACGCCGCCCAGCACGGCCACGACGCCGCCGACGATGCCAAAGCAAGCCCACAATGGCAGCGCTGGCAGCGCCCACTGCAACAACAACGGCACCATCAACAGCAGAAACCCGACTCCAGCCATGCTCAAACCAACGCCCACGCCCAAGACCAGCGCGGCCTTCTTGCCTCTGACAACATCGTTTCGAAGTTCCTGCCGAAACATGGCCAGCTGTTGTTGGATGAGACACTGGACGTCGTTGATGATCCCTCCCACGAGCCCCAAAGCGGTCGGCTCCGCGAGGATCTGCACGCTATCCACATTGCCGCTCGCCTGGACCTTGGGCTGCGCGGGAAGTTGCAGATCACTTGCCATCGCGATGGCTCCGCATGGCAAGCCTTGCCAGGAAGACTCCAAGGCCGATGCCGACGAGCAGCGATGGGATCGGATGGCGACGGACCACGTTGGCAACCTCGTTGGTGATGCCGCCCAGGCCTTCCGATTCGAGATAACGGCCGCCGCTTTCGAGCGACCTGGCAACCGAGGCGGGGGCCGCGCCGAGCACGCCTTCGGTCGGCATATGGTCGCGGATCGTACCCGCCAGCGTCTTCATACCGACGCCCACCGCGGTGGTAGCCTCGTTGGCCTTGTCCACAACGGCGGTACCGGCGTCGCCGACCGTATGAACCACGGAAGACATTGCCTCCTTGGCTTTGCCCATGACAGCAGAAGCCGTGTCATTCATGTCGTACGTGTCCATGACGTTTCGTGTGGCGCCCATATCTATCTCCTCTTAAAAAAGAAGCCCGTGCAATAAAAAAGCCGACGTGGCGGAACACCCTTGGGTATTCGGCCACGTCGGCTTACTCGTTAACGAGCCCTCCAGCGAACAATTCGCTGGAGTGCCCTTCACCTAGTCATCCGACGACCAATAGTTGGAGCCCCGTGCAACTGCAATCAGTGCAACTGCAATCAGCTCCTCACCCCCATCGTACACGCACGTTTGGATAAAGCAAATCGATTCCTCGAATCGGGAACGCATTGCGATGCGAAAGCGTGGTGGACCCAGATCTTCGGACGCCAGGATAAGCTGGAGTTTCCCCGTTGACCGTCCTATCCTCGATCCTCAGTATCCAAGGGCGGCGACCATTTCGCCGCCCTTGGATACCGGTGGATAGCGCCTATCGGATTCCGAAGAAGAGCGCCAGGAGGACAATCAGGATCACTGGCACGCCGAGCAACCAAAGACCAATCAGTTTCATAACCGTTCTCCCTTTCTTAAATCAGGACTACCCGTCGAAACAGAGATACATTGAGACCGTTCCGCAAATCGGGCGACGACAAAAACGGACATCACTCGAAGTGGCCTACGACCACATGCGCCGGCAACATATGCTGGTTCCAAGCATCGGTGACACGATGGCTTGGAACCAGCCGTTGCCGTGCTATCTAGTTCTGCTTTGACTCTTGCAGCTTGCGAGCAGCTGCCAAGTGTTTCTTCACTTTGGGCAAGGACTCATTGCAAATCGCCGTGATGTTCACGGACGTACCATCCTTGATCTGCGCTTCGAGGCAGCTGATTCCCTCCTCGTGTCGCTGAATCACCCCCCGAAGATACGCCTGATCGAAAGCGTCACCTTCAAGCTTGCCCAGCTGCTTGGCAGTTTCTTTCTGGTCCTTGTCCAAGCCCTCGACGACAGACAGCTTGTCCTTGTGAGCCTGCGCCATGAGCTGATTGAGGCAGTGGGTGTGATCGTCTTTCAGCGTCTGTGCGAACTGCTTGACGTCAGGATTCTCGCTGCGGTCGATGACTGTGTCTGCGAGCTTGGTCTCAGCGATCGCGGAACTGATCGCCTTGACGAGGAATTGGTCATCGACGGGCAGTTTCTTGATATCGTCCGCAGCATGCGCCGATGCCAGCATGACCCCAGACAACACGGCGAATAGCGATAGTAGATTCTTCATGTCATTTCTTCCTTCAATAGAGAGTAAACGAAAACACGTACACAGTGGACACTCCAGCGTTGAGCGAGATTCAACCGTCGGGAGGGCAACGAGCTCCCCCCGGGACAATGCTTGTTCCCGGGGGGAGGCGACGAGTAAATAGCCTTGATGAATGTCCTGGAAAGTACATCCCTCTTGGGTAAAGTGAGATCTTAGGCGCAGACGATGTTGTCGGCCTTCTCCGCCTCGAAGTAGTCCCGAATTTTTTTGGCGTCCTCGCTCGAATGCGGGGCCACGCCCATGACCACGCCACCCTTCTTGAGCGCTTCTTCATAGGCCTTGGCGTTGGACTCGGGGATGCCCAGCCCGACCAAGCCACCAACCGTCGCCCCCGTCACTGCGCCGGCGCCACCACCCGCCAAGGCAGCGACAATCGGGCCCGCCACTATCAGCCCCAGGCCGGGAATAGCGACGGAAGTGCCGATCGCCAGAATGGCACCCACGGTCGCCCCTACTGCCGTGCCAATGGCCCCGCCGGTAGCGATCCCTTCGCTGGCATAGGTACTGGCCTTGATCTGCCCTTCCGTGCCGGTGTCGCAGAAGCCAGCGCGAGTCTGCTCCGACATAAGCACGCTGATTTCGTTCGACTCGTATCCCTGGTGCAAGAGCCAATTGAAAACCTTTTCGATTTCGTTCCGATCCCGGAAAATCGCGGTCAGCATTTTTTCTTTCGTCGTCATTGTCAGTCTCCTTGATGAGCAACCACACCAGATGCCAGCGAACGATTCGCCGACACAAGTTCTTCCTCTCGAAAAAAGCTGTCATGAAACGAAAAAAGCCGACGCGACCAAATGCCCCGCGGCAATCGATCTCGTCGGCTCACTCGTCAACCAGCCCACCGGTTATTATGGTGTGCTGTTCAGCTAGTTTTCCGATAACACGGCCATGATAGCGAACTAACTGGATGTGTCAAGGTTAATTTTCGAACTTGCCTCATGTTATGGATTTCCTGTTCCCGCCGGCGAGCGTGTATGTCCCGCTCTCCGTGGTGTTCGGGATCGTGGATTGACCTATCTCGAGCCAGTTGCTTTATCCAAAGAATCCTTCCCGGACTGTGCTGAGGCATGCAGTCCAAGGGCGGCCGCTGGTAGCTGAACACTTCAGCCTCCAGGCGTTCGGCACGCCTACCACCATCCATGCACGCGATGCCTATAGCGGCCGTGGTCAAGTCGGGAACGGTCGACGTGCTATACGAGCGCTGGCCTGTAGGATCACATCCCGAACGCTTCTCGCGCGACGAGTCGATAGGTCATCAGCACAGCCATCCCGCCGCCGATCGCAATCGTTAAACTGCGAAAGTCGAAGCCATCTGCCGTGCCAAAACCGATCGCCGTGCCGAGCAATCCTCCGACGACGGCGCCGACGATTCCAAGCAGAATCGTGACGAGGCCCCCCCCGGGGTCGGGCCCCGGCATGATGGCCTTGGCGAGCATCCCAGCAATCAATCCAAACAAGACCCAGGTAAGAAGTCCCATGGTGTCCTCCGATGACGATGTGAGAAACGTGTCGTACTTCCGTGATGATCCGCGGCGCGGATCACCACGCCAGAGAATTCGCCGTTCCATAGCCCTCAGCCATGGTGCCCGTGGGCGGTCCATCGCTCACGCCAGAATCGACCTCAATGCCGAGTTTTACTTTTCCGGCACCAATCTGTAGCACGGTGACTTTAAGCAGGCGATGCATGGCATCGTCGCCGCCCACAACCACCGATTCCCCGTTCTTTCTCGAGAAGACAAACATGACTCAAGCTCCTTCTTCCGTGACGGATGACCTTGTTTCATAACGCGACTCCGGTTGCGGCTGTGGCCCTCGGCCGGGGCACCTTCGGGCCCCCATCGTCTGCCCAGCGAGCGACTGCCGATTCGCCCGTCATCTCGGCCTCAGGCCCTGTGGTCAACTGAAATACCTGCACCATCGCGCCGGTGGTAAAAGCATGCACCACGGTTCTCGTGGACGGCTCGACCTCGGCCGCCGCTTCCCGCACGTCGCGGCCCGTGATTCGCTTGATCTCTTGCCGCAACGAATCGGAGGAGCTAGCGAAGAGCTGGCGATGAAACTCCTGCACCTGGGCGGCACCGGCCGGGCTTTCCGCGAGGGCCATCTCGGCCGGCGTTAAGGCGTCATGCAGCGTCACGACCAGCATGTCGTCGCCGAGGATGACGGTGACGGCGTGTGGCGCGTGGCCTGTTCGCTGCTGCTGCAGGGCGCTGGCCGCTTGGGCGAGCTGCTCCAGAGTCGTCAAAGGGGCTTTATCCATGGTTTCCATCCTGCGAGCGCATAAAAAAAACCGATGCGGAGCAGCGCTCGGTAGCGTCGCTCCGCATCGGTTTACTTTTGAACGAGCCTCCTGGACCCAGCCAGGCTGCCATTACTCAAGTCTGCCGATCAACCTAGTCCGTGGCGGCGAACTAGTCCGTGGCGGCGAAAAAAGCATTGGTTCAGAGCCAACACCTTCTCCACCACCGTGCGCATCGTACGCCTCTCTGCCGAGAAGGCAAGGAAGTGCTGGCTCTTCGCGGCTTTTGGTGTCAAATAGCGGTGCAGCCTGAAAATATTCCGCAACGAGAACAGCGCAGACATGGCCGTGAAAACGCAGGGAGAGGTCGAAGCCGCCATCAAAGATGGAATCTCGCGGTTTTCACTGAGTTTCATGGGCCGTGGGCCAAAGGACATTCGCGCGCACCTGATCGGAGACCTGGTCGTCGTGCGACTTCAGGGGGTTCTCACCACCGCCGAGCAAAACCTGGTAGCGAGCCTGCCGTCGGAGAAGGGCCGCGACTTACTGAAGCAGGTGCGGACGCAGCTCATCGAGGCCGCTCGCTCGGTGCTCGAGACGATGATCACGGAAATCACCGGCATTTCAGTTCGCAGCCTGCACCACGACATCAGCACGATCACCGGCGAAGAGTTGGTGCTCTTTACGCTCTCCGAGATGCCCGCATTCCGCGCCACAGCGCGAGACACTCGTCATTCATGACGAACCACACTGCTCGGCGCACGCAAACGACCGCCAGGATGTGCGGTCGCCGGGCGGAGGCCCGGCAAGGCCGCCGAGGCCAGGGATGGCTCGCCGGCCGTAAAGTATGAAATAGCCATGCCCGGGGGAGGTCCCGCAGCAGCATCCGTGCTTTGTGGGGCCCCGTTCCGTGGTTGTCGCGTTTCCGCGGCGGCTGAGCCGCCGGGAAAAGTTCGGTGTCCTCTCACCCGGGCATGGCGTATACGAAATGAAGCGAGCCGCTCTCGCGGCTCGTAGTTAGGCGGTTAGGTCGTCGATCCGTTGGCGGAATGACGGCATTTCGGTCGAGATGTGTGCGGCGAAGGCTGACGGCTCCCAGATCTCGACGCAGACGGCGGCACCCACCACCATCACGTCGCCCCCCGGATCCACGCCAAGAAAGCTCCGGAAACCCTCTGGAACGACGAGGCGGCCTCGGCCCGCAAGTGAAATCGTTTGGTGCCGTGTGGAGAGCAGGCGGCCAAGATCCTGAAGCTGCCCCACCCGCTGCGTGAGCAGGCCCGCATGGAGCTTGCTCGTGATGACCTCGACAGCCGCATCGAGACGTGGCTTCCAGGTGGCCGCCGACCAGAGCGAGAGACAGCCGGTTCGCTCCTTCGCGATGACGAGCTTCGGACCGGCGGCTGTGAGCTGATCGAGAAGCTCCGGCGGCACCGCCAGCCGGAACCGCTCGTCGAGCGCCCGCACGTACTCGCCGATGAGCAGTCCTGCCGCAGCAGCCATCAGCGATCACCTGATCCATTGCCACCCGCCTCCGCGGGAAAGGGCCACGGCCATTCCATTTGGGCCGTGTTTAGGGTTAGAAACCCACGTATTCATCACATTTAGAGATCAATACGGGATGCAAACCCACGGGCAGCAGTGTAGCGTCCTGCCCGTGAACTGCAAGGGGGTGGCCGCCTGCAATGGCCAACGGGGTGGCTGGTTACCCGCAGTCCCACGGCTATCGCCGTGGGCTTCTATGCCGGCCAC
>CAYZHH010000089.1:0-3700 GCA_964478275.1 uncultured Candidatus Kuenenia sp. | reverse complement strand
GAGGGGTTGCCCGTGCCGCGGCTTATGGCCGGTAGCCGCCGGTGTTTTGCTCGGCCATTTCCTTGCGGTAGGCCTTCTGGGCCGCGGCTTCCTTCGAGAGCTTGAACTCGGGGCCGGCTGGGAAGTACTGGATGTCGTCCTGCAGGTAGTAGGCGCTCGGGAGCGTCTGGCCGCCGACGTCGATCTGGCAGCCCGTGATCCCAATCCCAAGGACAGCGGCCACGACGGCGAGAACTCGCGTCGGGAGATCACTGACGCTCTTCCGGCGGGCGGTCGTGTTCGTGACGGGCTTGTTCATGGTCGGGCTCGTGCTCGGAGGCTTCGCGAGGCCGGCGCCGAGGTCCGCCTCGGGTACCGGCCGCACGATCAAACATCACTTTCGTTATCGGCCGTACGACCCACACACCTTGAACAACCGTCACGACCCGCTCCCGGAACCCCTCAAAGCTCCCCCACCCCGCCGCCCGGTCTTCCCAGATTGCCACGAGGCGGTTCGTCGTGCGGGAATGACCGCGAACGATGTACAACCAAGGCATGCGTCTGGCCTTCTTCTTTGCCGCGACGGTGGCTGCCCTTCCGGTCAGCCTGGCAACCGCTCAGGTGGTGATCCCGCCCAACATTGGCGTGCCCGCTGCCGCCCCAACCGTGCCTGGCCAGGGCTACGACGCAACGCTTACCGCCCTCGCCGAAGGCGACTACGGCCCGGCGGTCGGCATGGCCGAGGCCGAGTATCGCGGGAGCGTGAAGATCGGGGCCGACCGCTGGATCGATTCCATCGCTACGGCCACCGTCCTCGGCGAGAGTCTCTTTGAGCTTGGCCAATACCGCGACGCGGTGGTGCGATACGAGGAGGCCCTCGCGATCTCAGCGGCGCATGCCAACTGGCTCCTCTCCGTGCAGTTCCCACCGCAAGGACCACTCGCGATGCGCCGTGGCAGGGTGGCCACCTGGGGTCGCAGCGAGCGCAACACACAGCCCGCCTCCCTCCCCGACACGATGATGATCCGCATCCAGGGGGCCAACCCAGAGGCCGTGCTCCAGCAAGGAGGCGTGCTCACATCGCCCTTCAATCGAACGCTCCGACCGCCAGAGATCATGCGGATGCTCACGGTCGCGGCCTATCGTACGGGCTCGCTCCTCGGTGCCCTCGGCCACGAAAACCCGTCGCTCGATGCGGCGGCGCGGGCCCTGAGCCGTCGCCCCGCGCCGCCCCAGCATTACTCGCAGGCATGGATCGACATCGCGCTGGGCACGGCGCTCTGGGCGCAGGGCAAATCCGACCAGGCCCAGCCGCTCATCACCCGCGGGCTTGTGATGGGCAACAACTTCGACCATCAGCTCACCGCATGGGGGCTCATCGTGCTCGGTCGCATCGCGCTCGACGCCGACCAGGCTGACCGCGCGGCCAAGCTCTTTGAAGAAGCGACATACGCCGCCGCCGATCAAGGAGATTTTCGGGCGCTCGAGGAAGCGTTTTGGTATGCCTGGACGGCGCACCGCATGACTGGCAAGCGGGGTGTGCCTCCGAGCGTGGGCCTGGCCGCCGACTGGACGAGGGGCGGCCCGGGAGCAATTCGGTCGCGGCTGTTGGCGATGCAGGCGGAATCGCTTGCCGTCAGCGGCGACATCCGCGGGGCCGTAAGCTCACTCAAGGCAATCGATGCCCGGCTGCTCAAGGCCGAGGCCGGCCGCGGCATCCTGGGCGCCCAGACGTCGTACACCCAGGCAATCCTCGCCTACTCGGGCGGCGACCTCGTCAGCGGCGACCGCGATCTCGACCGTGCGATCGCCATCGCCCGCACCCGGTCGGTGAAGCTGTTTCGGACCGAAGTGCTCGTGGGGTTCCTGCGGGCGGGCTCCAGTGCCATCTCGGATCGGCAGGCCGATCTCTGGTTTGGTGCGTGGCTGGCCGATCCAGCGGCCCGCGACTACGCCATCGATCCCCTTGGCACGCTCGCCGTGATATCGGCCCCGCGCGACGTGGCCTTCGATGCCTGGGTGATCGTCGCTGGCCGACGAGGCAACGAGCAGGTTCTCGAAGCCGCTGAAGCGACGATGCGTCATCGCTGGATGGCGACGCGACCGCTCGGTGGCAGACGGGTGGCGCTGGAGCGATTTTTGACGGCCGATCCGCGCACGCTCGAGCCTGCGGAGGCAGCCCGCCGCGCCGCGATCATCGCGGCCCAGCCGGGGCTCGGCGATATCCTCACCCGCACCGCTCAGGTTCGTGGCGGACTCGAAGCGACCGCTGCGGCGGGACCACGCGACGGCACGCTGCCCGGCACGCCCGCCGAATGGCAGGAATACGCGACGCTCGCCTCTCGAATGTCGATGGCCATCGCCGCGCTCTCCGCGAGCCGTGACGCGGTCGCCCCCATGTTCCCTCCGCTCACCCCCTCTTCCGAGATTCGCCGCCGCCTCGCGCCGGGCCAGGCGATTCTGTCGTTCCACTGGACTGCGTCGGGCCTCTTTGGTGCGCTCGAGTCGCGCGATCGCTTCGTCGCATGGCAGGTGCGCCAGGCTGCCGCGATTCTCGGCGAGCTCAAGGTGTTCGCGAAGGCGATGCATCTCGGAGACAAGGCTGCGGTGCCTGCCGACCGCATCGCTGCGAGCGACTGGCGGGGCTCGGCGTCCCGCATCGAACGGATGCTCTTTGAAAACTCGCGCGGCGTGTCGCTCACCGACGGAATCCACGAGCTCATCATCGTTCCCGACGGAGGGCTCTGGTATTTTCCGTTTGAGATTCTCCCGGTGGCGACCAATCAAGCTGGAGGTGACACTCGCCTGCTTCGCGAGGTCTGCCCGATTCGCTACGCGCCGACACGCAGCCTCGCTGTCATGCGTTACGAACCCCGCGCAGGAGGAACGACCGGCCTGCTGCTCGGCCGTATGCACCGCGGCGAGAAGCAGGCCGATGCGGCGGCCGCGGCCGCGATGATGACGGCTGGCATTGATACAGCCATCACGCTCGAGCTGCCTGTTGCTGGACCATCGCCGGCGCTTGTTGGCTCACTCTTCGATTCGCTCGTCATCTACGACGAGCCGATTGCCGGCCAGGCGCCAGGGCGTGTGAATCTGCTCGCTGCGACCCAGGGCCGCAGCGGCATGACGCTTGGCGACTGGCTCGTTCCGCCCCCCAAGCGACCCGAGCGGGTCATCCTGCCAGGCATGCAGTCTGCGATGAATAGTGGCCTTCAGTCGCTGCCCGACCGCGCCGGGCAAGACATCTTCTTGACGGTTACCGACGTGATTGCCGCGGGCTCGACCACCGCGCTCGTGACCCGCTGGCGAAATGGGGGCGGCGTGACCAACGAGCTGGTGCGGGAGTTTCTCCAGGAGGCAGCGGGGCCGGGGGGCATGGAGGCCATCGACGCCTGGCAACGGGCCGTGGAGGTTGTGACACCCGAACGGCCCGACCTCGAAGCCGAGCAGCGGATCAAGCCGACGGCCACAGGCGATCACATGCCAGACGCACGGCATCCTTTCTTCTGGGCGGGCTTCATGCTCGTGGACTGTGGCCGAGGTGTGTATTCGCAGGAGCCCGCTGCCGGCGTACCTCCGCCACCGCCCCTTGCACCAGCAGCCCCCGCGCCGATCGCTGGCCCGCCTGCCGGGCCACAGGCCCCGAATGCCCCGGCACCAGGCGGGCCCATGCCGCCGGCCATTCTCGATCCCCCGCCCGCGCGGCCCGACCCATGAC
>CAYZHH010000088.1:0-11984 GCA_964478275.1 uncultured Candidatus Kuenenia sp. | reverse complement strand
ATCTCGCCCCCAGCCTTCGTGATCCGCCAGGCGTCGCCAGCCGCGGCGACCGCTGCCGCTGCCTGGAGCGTGCCTGTCAGCTCGAGCCCCCGGGTGCCGAGGGCCGGCAGAGCGACCGCGAGCCGGCGCTGCCACCGGGCTACATCACCCACGATCGAGCAATCCGCGGCCACATCGCCGCGGCCGGCAGGACGGATCGCGGCAGCCACGTTGCCGCCAAGCAGCGCACCAATATCGACGACCGCTCCGCCGGCGAGTGTCGCCTCGAGTGAGTCTCCACGGGCCGTGACCATGCCCCGCGCCTTTTCGATCATCGCGACATCGGCCAAGAATGATCCCGACGCTTCGACGTCCACCGCAATCGCCTCGTCCTCCCATGCCTCGCGGCCCGGTGCCGCCCACTGAAAATCGTTGAAGCTGGCGTTTGCCTGGATGCTCGTCAGGCCGGCGGCACGGTCAACGCCAAGCCGGCCGCGGCAGGTGCCTGCCACGAGCGTGCCCCCGACATCGACGATCTCAGCCACCTCCTTCATGAGGCCACCGAGATCGACCGTCCACGTCAGTTCGAGCGCCGCCGGCGTGCCGCTTGCGACTGCCTCGAAGGATGGTGAATTCAGCCGACACTCTTCGATGAACACCATCGACTCGCGGCCCGGCCCACGCCGAGCCCGCAGCCATCCCGAGAGCGGATCGTTCCAGCGAAGCGGCCTGCTCCCGCTTGTCGCATCGTGATCAGGCCCCGTGCCGGTGACACTTCGCACAGCGGCAAGGTCGCGTGCCTCGAGCTTTGCCTCGAGGAGCCGGTCCGTCCCGTCACGGCGGGTGGCGGCCGAGAACCGCATGCTTCCTCCGGTCACCTTTACATCGGGCCTCACGGCGAGCCCGCCTGGCAGCGACTGTGAGGCGGCGGCGAGGTCGAGCTCCGCGACGAGCGTCCAGTCGCGCTCCGTCGCCTGTTCGAGCCACGACCAGCTATCGCCTCCTGGCCACGGCAGCCGGCCGGTGATCTCGCCACGGGCAGCAGGCGACGTGAACGAAAGCTCGTGAACGATGATGTCGTTGCCGGCTGTCGAGACATGCAGCGGCAGCTCGCCCCGCGACACGGTGAGCTCTTCGGCCAGCGTGTCGGCGCGACAGACAGCCAACTGCTCGACAACGATCCTTCCGCGGATCTCGGTTCCCGTAGCACCTGGCGACACGTCGAGCCGGAGGTCGGCCAGGCCATCGAGGAGCCGCTCCGATCCGATCCGCGTGGCGAGGACGCTCGAACCGCCGAGGGGCAGTCGATTGGCCGTGACCGCGATCGCGCGTTCGCTGCCGCCTGATGACGACACCGACCAGCCGCCGTCGCGGGCGAGCACCGCCGCGGTGGCAGCAGGGATCGTGGCACGGTCGAGCCGCGTGGGCGCATCCCGAGCGGCGACGGGGAGCGTGGTCGCCGCGGCGGGAGTGCCGCCGTGCCGCAGTCGTCCCGCGACGGTCCACTCGGCACAGGTGCCATCCGCGCGGAGCGTGCCTACACCAAACAATTCATTCACTCGCCAGGTGTCGTTCCGCGCGGTGTCGACAAGGTCGACCGTGCCCCCCACCACCTCGAGGTCGCATGCGATGCCGGAGCCTGCCCGCGGAGCGGCGAGCCACGGGGCGAGGATGTCTTCGAGGGAGCTGCCATCCCGACGCACCATCACGACCGCCTCGACTCCCGCGAGCCGAACCGTCCCGACGTTTTTGGGGTCAACCACAAGGCCCACGATGCCCTTCTCGACGACGACCGACCGCACAATCACTGCCGGAAGGCCGGCGGCATCTCGGAGAACAACGTTGCGATACTCGATCGGCCCCATCCAACTCCATGTGGCCGAGTCGCTGGTGATACTGCCGTCGATCCCCGCAAAGCCGCCTTCGAGCGGCCTATCACGGAGCTCCGTGTGGACGAGGACCGCAGGAGCCATCCACACACAGGCGCCGAGCACTGCAAGGCCCGCGAGCGAAAAAACCCCCCACCGCCGCCGCGGTTTTCGGCGCTTCGGCGCGATGTCATCATCGTCGTCGTACTCGTCCTCGTACTCTCGCCTGCGTCGCTTCGCCATGGAGCGAGAGTATAGGTGGAACGCAGCCTCTACCGGGAACCGGGAGGCTCGGGGTTGCCCGTGCCAACGAGCCGGGCTTGTTTGCAAGTGGAGCCATGGATGGCGAAGCGCGGCAAACATGCAGAGAGCAAAGGGCAGGATGCCCGTAGCGAACGTCCGGCGAGTGGCACGGGCAACCCCGCCGAGCCGCCGCCAACCTCCGAGCCGCCGCAAGCACACCGACGCCGCCCGAACTACTGTTGCTGGCGTGCCGAATCCGCGAAATCAACCGATCTACGGCTCACGGAACTTTTTCGGCATGTGCGGCATCTACACTCCACCACGGTCTTGGGTCATGGTCTGCGCCGGTCTCACGACTCCACATTTTCACGTTTCGAGGACGCTTCCATGACGCTCCGTCTCACCGTTTTGGCCCTGGCCCTGGCCGCGCCGCTCGCGCAGGGCGACGCTGCTGCCCATGCCGCAGACATCAGCTTCGCCGAGACTTTTGCCCTGGCGAGTGATCGCGAGAAGGCCCTCGAACAGCTCATCCCCGGTTCCGAGGATTTTTATTACTACCACTGCCTCCACGCCCAGAACACCGAGCAGTGGGAGAAAGTCCCGCCGCTCCTGAAGGCGTGGATCGCCCGCTACCACCACACGCCACGGGTCATCGAGATCGAGAACCGCCAGGCACTTCTTCGATACGCCAAAGACCCGAAGAAGGCGCTCGACCTGATTCGCGATCGCCTCAATCTCCACTTCGCACACCAGCGGGAAGAGCTCAACAAAAAACCAAACCTGCCGACAGCGCTCAATCCCACACTCCTGGATCACAACCGGCTCGTGCAGGAAGCACTTCGGCGGCATTCGAACACGGTCAGTGGTTTTGAAGACGCATCGATCGACGAGCTCCTGTCGGGCCAGCTCACAGGCGAGCAGCGGCGCGACCTCCTGGGGCGGGTGCAGGTGCCCGATCATCTTGGCCTCGCCACGCTCATCGTCGCCGACCTGAAATTCCAGCACAGCGGTGGCTTTGGATCACTTCCGATCCACGGCAAGCTTTTGCTTTCGCAGCTTGACGAATGCGTGAAGCTGGCACCCGAGCTGCGCAACAACCAGCATTTTGTCGCGGCCTACCTCCAGCGGCTCTGGCCCTCAAACGATACGAACTGGCAGCAGGATCATGGCTCCAAGGAGGCCTATCTCGATCGCCTCTGGAAATTCGTCTCGACGCTCGAGCCAGTCCACAACTCGCTCAAGGCCCATGTCCTCTACCACCGGCTCGTCCTCGACCGGTCCCAAGGGATCTACGTCGCCGACCGCTTCCTCACATACCTGAAACTGCCGCGGCCGACTCGGTATGCGGAACCACAATATTTCGAGGTCGAGGCCAACCGCATTCACCAGGCCAACCTCCAGCAGGATTTTTCGAGTCTCACCATGCTGCCCACCGTGGGCGACGACGAGCCGCTCGTGCGGAGCTATCTCGATCATTTTTTTGCTGATGCGGCCGACTTCTCGGCCTACCAGCCGTACATCCTGTCGGACTACCTCAAGCACGCCTTTGCCGAGGCAAAAGTTGTCCGCGGCCTGGGTGACACCGAGACGTGGTCTTCGCTTCTCCCGCCGGCCTCGTATCAAGCCATCAAGGACCGAGTCGATCTCGACTTTGCATTCACGAATTCGACCGAGTTCGCCGCGGATGAGCTCGTGAGCCTCGACCTCGACATCAAGAACGTCGACACGCTCATCGTGAAGGTTTTTGAGGTGAACACTCAGAACTACTACCGCGAAAAGCTCACCGAGATCGGCCCACACATCGATCTCGACGGCCTCGTGGCGAAGGACGAAGCGACCTCCACCTACCGCGAGCCGCCAGTTCGTCGCGTCCGCCGTCACTTCGAGTTTCCGAAGCTCGACGCCCGCGGCGTGTATGTCATCGACTTTATCGGCAACGGCAAGAGCAGCCGGGCAGTCATCAAGAAGGGGCGGCTGCGATACCTCGTCCGCTCCTCAGTGGCCGGCCAGATTTTTCATGTGTACGATGAATCGAATCGACCCGTGACGGCCGCCAGCCTCTGGCTCGCGGGCAACCTCTACACCGCCGACAAAGACGGCCAGATCATCACGCCGTATTCGAACCAGCCTGGATCGCAGCCGATCGTGCTGTCGTCGGGCTCGTTTTCGACGCTCGAGCGATTTTCTCAAGCTGAGGAAAACTACTCGCTATCAGCGGCTTTTCATGTCGATCGCGAGCAGCTTCTGTCGCTGCGGCCGGCCACGGTGCTCGTGCGCCCGCAGCTCACGCTTGCGGGCACGCCGGTCACGCTCAAGGTGCTCGAGGACATCAAACTGGTCATCACCTCGATCGATGGCGACGACGTGACGACCGTCAAGGAAGTCCCAGACTTCAAGCTTTTTGAAGATCGAGAGTCGACGTACGAGTTTCAGACGCCCAAGCGACTTCGGTCGATCAGCTTCACGCTGAAGGCCCGGGTCAAGAACCTGAGCCAGAACGAAACGCAGGATCTGGCCACGAGTGAGGGGTTCTCGCTCAACCAGATCGACGAGGAGGACAAGACCGAAGATCTTCATTTCACGAAGAATGGCGATGACTACGTCGTCGATCTCCTTGGGAAGTCGGGCGAGGCCAAGGCGGATCGGCCGGTGCAGCTCGCGATCAAAGTCCGCGGCTTTACAGACATCGTCCATGCCTCGCTCCAGACCGACGCCCGCGGCCGGATCGTTTTGGGGTCGCTTCCCGATGTCGACCACATTGCGACAACGAGCCCGCAGGGCGTGAGCCATCAGTGGCATCTCGCTGCGGCCGCCCACACGGTTTCCGCGTCGATCCATGGCATGGCAGGCGAGCCTGTGGAGATTCCGTATGCCGGCATCGGCACGAAGGTACGCCGCAGCGATGTGGCCCTCCTGGAAATGCGGGGCGAACACTTTGTGGCTGATCGCTTTGAAAAACTGTCGATCAATGGCGGCCTCTACGTCGCCAACAAACTTCCGGCCGGTGACTACCGGCTCTGGCTCAAGCCCGAGAACCGGTTTGTCACGATTCGGCTTACGGATGGCCTCGCGAAGCCCGGCTTCGTCCTCGGAAAATACCGGCGGCTCCAGGTGGTCAACCCCAAGCCACTGGCGATCAAGCCGGTGACCGTGAACAAGAAGACTGTTCGTCTTGAGCTTCAGAACGCGACGCCGGCCGCCCGAGTGCACGTCTTCGTGACGCGGTTCGAGCCAGCGTATTCAGCCTATGGAGATCTCGCTGGAATCCAGTCGCCGAATCCGTACGCCATTGTCAACCCTCGGCCATCGTCCCAGTACGAGGCCGGCCGGGATATCGGCGACGAGCTTCGCTACATCATCGATCGGAAGTTCGCCCACAAGTTTCCGGGGAACATGCTCGAGCGGCCGAGCCTGCTGCTGAATCCGTGGGCGATTCGGAAGACCGAGACAGGAGCCCACGTGGCGCTTGAAGGCGAGCCATTTGGCGGGGAAGGCATGAGCGCCGCTGGCATGGCGGCGGGCGGTTTGGGCGGCCGCGCCGGGAGGGCGGTCGGCCGTCGTGAATTTTCCGACCTCGATTTCCTCGCCCACTCATCAGCGGTGCTCGTCAACATCGCCCCGGATGAAAACGGCATCATCGAAATCAAACGGGAAGAGCTCGGGCCCCGGCATCGAATCACGATTCTTGCAGTCGACAGCCACAACACGGCGAGCCGTTACGTCGATCTCCCGGAGCCTGAGGCTGAGTATCTCGACCTTCGGCTGGCCAAAGCTCTCGACCCCCAGGTTCACTTCACGCAGCGGAAGCGGATCACGTTCGTGCCGGCTGATGGAACGCTCGTGGTGCCCGATATCACGAGCACGCGCTTCGAGGTCTACGACAACCTCCCCCGGATTTTTTCCCTGTATGCCACGCTTGGCAGCGACTCGAAAAAACTCGCGGAGTTTGCCGCACTCTCAAAATGGCCAACGCTCTCACCCGAAGCCAAGGCCGAGGCCTACAAGAAATGTGCGAGCCACGAGCTGCATGTGTTCTTATCCAAGAAGGACCCTGACTTCTTCCAGGCCACGGTACAACCATACTTGGCCAACAAGCGGGACAAGCAGTTCATCGACCACTGGCTCCTCGAAGAAAACCTCGCGGAGTACGTCGCGCCCTGGAAGTTCGCCCAGCTCAATACCTTGGAGCGGGTGCTCTTGGGGATGCGGCTTCCGAATGAGAAGCCCGCAGTGGCCCGGCTCGTCCGCGAGCAGGTAGACCTCCTGCCGCCAGACCGCGAGCGGTTTGAGTTTCTCTTTCATACCGCGCTCAAGGGGACGGCCCTCGACACGAGTGATGATCTCGGGATCCAGAGGGAGCTCGAGAAGGAGGGAGAGGAACGTTATCGACGCGCCGGCGAGGAAATCCCTGACACGGCGTTTTTTGAAGCCCAACGTACTTCCAATGGCACCTCTCCCGCCCCGAGTGCTCCGCCAGCAGCGGTTGCGGAGAATGCAGCCAAGTCCACAATGCGACGGGATAACAATGGTCGCAATGAGTCCAGACAACAGCTCGCCGCCGGCAAGGCCAAGAAGCCCATGGCCGCCGACGAGGCGATGCCCGGCGAGTCGTCGCTCAAAGACGGTGACCTCGCCGACGACCGCCAGCTTCGCGGCCGTGCCGCGCAGTACTACCGGCCGCTCGACAAGACGATGGAGCTCGTCGAGAGCAGCTATTTTCAGGTGCCAATCGACCAGCAGGGGCCTGCCCTCGTTGGCCCTGGAAAATTCTGGCGGGACGTTGCGGAGCATGACCCGGCCACGCCCTTCACCTCCACGCACTTCGCCGAAGCGAGCCGAAACCTTCCGGAGATGATGGCGGCCCTGGCCTTCCTTGATCTCCCGTTCGGGGCCGGCAAGCACACGACCGTCTTCGAGGGGCCGCAGATGACCTTCACGGCCAAGAGCCCCGCCGTCGTGTTCCACGAGGAGATCCAAAAGGCGACCCAAGTGGCCGAGACGGCGCCGATCCTCGTGAGCCAAAACTTTTACCGCCTCGGCGAGCGGTACCGACAGGAAGGGAGCGAACAGCTCGACAAGTTCGTGACCGACGAGTTTTTAACGCACACGGTGTACGGAGGTCACGTTGTGGTGACCAACCCCACGTCGAGCCGCAAGCGGGTCGATGTGCTCCTCCAGATTCCGAAGGGTGCGATGCCCGTGCTCGACGGGCAGAACACCAAGAGCGTGCATATCAACCTCGAGCCATACCACACCCAAGTCGTGGAGTATTTCTTCTATTTTCCATCGCGTGGAACATTTCCGCACTATCCCGTGCAGGTAGCGGCCGACGGCGAGATTCTGGCGTTTGCCGCCCCCTTCGTGTTCAACGTCGTGCCGCAGCTCACGGCCATCGACAAGGATTCGTGGGACTATATCTCTCAGTTCGGCACGAGCGACGACGTGCTCGCCTTCCTCAAGGCCAACAACGTTCTTGGGGTTGACCTTGGCCGTATCGCGTGGCGGATGAAAGACAAGCCATTGTTTCAGACGGTGATCGGGCTCCTCTCGGCCCGTCATATGTACAACGACGTCCTCTGGTCGTACGGCGTGCTCCATGACGAGCCGGCCGTCATCCGGGAGTATCTCCAATTCTCCTTGCCGTTTGTGGCCCAGTGCGGTGCCTTCCTCGACAGCCCACTTTTGAATATCGATCCCGTCATCCGAAAAACCTACGAGCAGATGGACTACCGGCCGCTGGTCAACGCCCGCGTCGGCCAGCTTGGTCGCCAGCGCGAGATTTTGAATGACCGCTTCCACGCCCAGTACGAGCGGCTCATGAAGATCCTCACCTACCGCCGGCAGTTTTCATCGGACGAGCTGATGTCGGTGACCGCCTATCTCCTCTTGCAAGATCGCGTCGAGGAATCAATAGAATTCTTCGACCGAGTCACTTCCGAGGAGCTCGAGACACGCCTTCAATACGACTACTTTTCAAGTTATCTCGCCTTCTCGAAGGGTGAGCCAAAGGCGGCAAAAGCGACGGCTGAAAAGTATGCTGCGTATCCGATCGAACGCTGGCGGCTGGCTTTTGCAAGCGTCGTAAGCCAGGCCGATGAGATCGAGGCCCAGGCTACCCGCGTGGTCGATCCAACGAATCGCAACCAGATTCAGACGGCTCGGGCTGCGAGTGCCCCGGCTTTCGAGTTTACGGTGAACTCGAAAGTGGTGCGGGTGAATGCCCAGAATCTCTCAGAGGTGCGGGTGAACTACTACCTCATGGATATCGAGGTGCTCTTGAGCCGCAACCCGTTCGCCCAGCACGACTCCAAACAGTTCTCGCTGGTTGTGCCAAACCTCACGCAGGTCGTTCCGCTGGCTGAGAAAACCCCGGTCACCGAGTTCCCGCTGCCCGACGCCCTGGCGACCAAAAACATCTTGGTCGAGGTTGTCGGGGGTGGTATCACCCGTTCGCAGGCCTCGTACTCAGGCGCCATGCGGGCCCAACTTTTTGAGAACGAGGGCCAACTCCGGGTCACGCGAGACAGTGATGCCGCCGCGCTCCCGAAGGTCTACGTGAAGGTCTACGCTCGAATGAAAGACGGCACAGTAAAGTTCTATAAGGACGGCTACACCGATCTCCGCGGGCGGTTCGACTACACCTCGCTGAGCACTGACGAGCTCGACCACGTTGACAGGTTTTCGCTGTTGATTCTGAGCGACGACCACGGTGCCGTCGTCCGCGAAGCCCCGCCGCCAAAGCAGTAGGAGGTCGTTGGTGGGGCAAGGAGGCGTCGCCACGGCGAGGAGTTGCCCGTGCCATGTCGCCGTCTGCTTTACGGCCGGCGAGGAATCCATGCCCCCGGCGGCCTCGCCATGCCTCCGCACGGCCGGTCGCACCTCCGGGCTTCCGTCTCCAATTGTCTTGCGATGTGGCACGCCTATGAAGGACGCTGCGCTTTCGCCATCCTGGCTTCGCTTGCGAACAACGCCGCCTCCACGGCTCGGGCAACCCCTCGCGGATACTGCGTTGGAGGGAGAAGAGGAGGCGGTTATCGCACGCGGGTTCGATCACGAAGGGCCAAGTCATCCGGCGAATCGATGTCGGCAAATGACGCGAGCGCGGGATCGACGGCGACAAGGTCCGACTCGGCAATCAACTTCACATGCGCTGAATCCGCCGACGTGATCGCGTCGAGGAGCGCTCGCGGGCTCTTGAGGCTCGACATTGCCTCTGCCGCAAGCCAGTCGAAAACCTGCGCGGACATGGCCGACACCAGAACTTGTGGGTGCCCGCCGACGACCGGTACGACCCATGCTGCCTTCTCGCGGGCATTCTCAACAAGCAGTCGAACGACGCCTGGCGCCAGGTCGGGCACATCGCAGGAGACGAGCACGGCCACCTCGGGCAACGGCCCCGTGGCCAGGGCGTAGGCAAGGCCGTCACGGATGGCCGCGAGCGGGCCGGAGTCGGATGCGGAATCACGCGTGACCTCGACGGATTCCGGGAGTGACGGCAGCGGCTGACCCTCGGCGGCCACGACGATGACCCTGCCGACTTCACCGGAAACCGCCTGGCAGACTCGCCCGAGCATGCTCTCGCCGCCAAGCGGGATCGCTGCCTTGCCGCCGGTAGGTGCCGCCGCCCCCATGCGCCGCGAGCGGCCACCTGCCAGCACGATTGCGATCACGTTTTGCGGCATGGTCGGTGTCATAGAAGCCCACCTGCTTGCAGGTGGGACTGTGGTTTGCGCGACTTCCCGTATTCCGTCAGGGCTGGGCTTGCCCAATGACCCGCCGTCCCCTCGCTGCCGCGAGGGGCTTCTATGGTGGATAACCGCATGCTGCCGGGAAATTCTCCGCCGCTACTGTTTACGCTTTTGAGAAGTCACAATCGTAAGCTCGACCGCCCAGGATGTGTTGCTCATGCCTCCCGAATCAATCGATCCACTTTTCGCGACCGCCCCCGACCGCCACGGCACCGGCAGCGAGAAATGGGACCGCTGGCCAGGCCGCGACGTGATCCCCACGTGGGTCGCCGACATGGATTTTCCCGCGCCTGCGGTCGTTCTGGACGCGATACGCGAGCGGGTCACCCACGGCGTCTTTGGGTACACCGATCAGCCACCGGGGTTTGCCGCGGCGCTTGCCGAGCATCTCGCACGTCGCCACGGTCTTGTGATTGAGCCCGACTGGATTACGAGCACGCCCGGGGTGGTCAACGGCCTGGCCATCACGGCGCGGCTTTTCTCAAGGCCGGGCGATGGCATCATCACGTTCACACCGGTCTACCCGCCGTTTCTGTCGCTGCCTGGCCTTGCGGGGCGAGAGTGCATCCGCGTGCCGCTCGCTCAAGGCGAGCGTGCGTGGACGATCGACTGGGACCGTCTCGAAGCCTCGGTTACGCCCACGACAAGACTCTTCTGGCTCTGCCATCCGCACAACCCGACCGGCACCGTCTTTCGTGACGACGTGTTGCTTCAGATCGCCGAGTGTGCCGCGCGGCATGATCTTGTCGTCGTGAGCGATGAGATCTGGTCGGATCTCCTTCTTGACGAAGACACGGGCGGACCGAAGCATGTGCCCTTTGCGAGCCTCGACCACCCAAAAGCTCGCGATTCTGTCACGCTCGTCGCCCCTTCCAAGACATGGAACCTCGCGGGGCTTGGTTGTGCAGCGGCAATCTGCCGAGACCGTGCCATCCTCAAGAAGTGGCGGGCGGCCGGCGGCGGTCTTGTGCCGATGCTCAATCCGCTGGGTTACGCCGCAGCCGAGGCGGCCTGGCTACACGGTGACGAGTGGCGACGACGGCTGATCGCTGTGCTTCGCCAACACCGCATGATGGTGGCCGAGACGGTGGCCACGATTCCCGGGATGACATGCGTGCCCGCGGAGGCCACGTATCTCGCCTGGATCGACTGCCGCGGCACGGGCGTCGCCGACCCACAGGCAGCCTGCGAGGCCGCCGGCATTGGCCCCTCGGACGGCCGTGATTTCGGGAGCCCTGGGTTCATTCGGTTGAACACCGCCTGCCCGACCGACCGCCTCACCGAGATCCTCAGACGCCTCTCCCGCGCGTTCAAGCCCGCGGGCTGATCCGATGGACATCGACGAGGAGTTTGAATCGCTGCCGCTGCCACGCGAGCAGCGGTCACGCGGCGCAGGCCATTGATGGCCCCGCTTCGCTTGCTTGGGCCTCCGCCCGAAAGAAGCTCGGTCCTCCGGGCCTCGCCCGCACAAAAGCCCCTGGCGATAGCCGGGGGGCGGCGGGTGGAAGGCCGCCCCGTTTTCAATTGGGACCGCGCTCGCCAAACGGCCCGCCGTCCCCGCGCTGCCGCGAGGGGCTTCCATGAATTTCAGCACGCCATCGGTGCGGCGGATGCGATTTACATCGCGCAGCGGTTACAGAGCTTGGCGGCTTTGTCGGGAAACGCACGGCTGCAACTGATGCACTTGCCCTTGTCGCACGTCGAGCAGACGCGGGCCACCTTCTCAGGGAACGCGGCGCCGCACTTGAAGCACTTGCCTTTGTCGCATTGCGAGCACAACTGCGCGAGCTTCTCGGCAAATGCGCGGCCGCAAAGAACACATTTCTGCGACTGCATCGCCGCACGATCCGTCGAATCCCAAGCCGCCTCCGTTTCGCCGAGCGTGCCGAGCATGAAAGCCGCGCTGCCGATCGCGAGGATCGCTGTGGCCCCCGCGATACCGTACCGCCGACGTGAAACCATCGCCCGAACGAGTCGTGTCATGTGTTCTCTTCTTCCAGTCGAAACCCACTCTCGCGAGCACAAGAAACCGCAGTATATCGACCGTCAGCGACTTCCGATCATGCCCCCGCCGGCGAACCAATGCGCTCGGCATCGTCGCCCACCGATCCACTGCGACGCTGGAGGCGTCGCTCACTTCCCGGCG
>CAYZHH010000087.1:0-12086 GCA_964478275.1 uncultured Candidatus Kuenenia sp. | reverse complement strand
CGCCTGCGGGGGCGACCGTGGGCTGAAGGGCGGGCAGCGGCGCGGGCACTGGCTCGAGTGGCGCCGTAGTCGCCACTGGGGCGGCGGTGTCCGTCGGCGGTTCGGCAACAACTGAGGTCGTGTCTGGAGGCGCGACCGGTTCCGCGGCGACGGTGGGCTGGGTGGTAGTGACGGTAGCTTCCCCACAGCATGCCGGCGGGCGGGTGATCGGTTCGCAGCAGCCGTCGCGCACCACGACTTCGCGTACCACGACCGCATCACCGCACCCGGTCCATCCGGAGGGCGGGCATTCGGAGACCGCATACGCGGGCTGGCACTGACGTCGCGACCGGAGATGCCAACACGCCCGTGCGGCATTCATTGTTGGCGCGAGCAAGAGGACGGCGATCAAAAACGCATGGAGGCAGCGACGCACAGAGCACCTGGCGAACGAGTGGAGATGGGTTCCCGAAGCGAGCAAGCGCCCGCCCCCGAAGCATGGTTTACGTCTGGTGCCGAGTCAATTGCCCGGCCAGGGCTGCCCGACCAATCCGGTCGGGGATCAAAGGATTCGAGGAACGCCCGCGCCCCGTCTGCTCGGGCGCCAAACCCAAAAAAGCGTCCGGAACACGGGAGCCCGGATGTGCGACCGCCGGCCGGAGGGACGGCAAGCTCGCCGGGGCCAGGGATGGCCCGCCGAGCGTGAAGCCAGTGCGACCGCCGGCCGGAGGGCCGGCAAGGCGGCGGGGCATGGATGCCCCCGCCGCCGTGAAGTCAGCTACAGCCCATGCTATTGCCGCAGTTGTGGCAGAGATAGCAGTTGCCATTTCGGACCGTGATCGACCCGCAGTTGTCGCAGGCCGGTGCGTCGATCTGGAAATTCGCAAACTGGCTCTGGCGGTCAACCGGAGAGGCGTCGGGGTTCACTGCCATCCGCAGGCCGGCCCGTTCGAGCACAGCCGCCGTCTGGGCAGCCTGAGTCTTGGTGGCGGCACCGTTCCCGGCAGGGTGCCGGCCACGGGCAGCCGTCGTCTCCGCCTTCCCGTTGGGCTTTCCCTGCCCATCGGCCAGCCCGCTCGCCCTCGTGGCGGCGGGCTTGGGCTCACTTTCCGGGTCGCTACTCCCCGCGGCGGCCTCCCCGCCGCCGCTGTCTGTCGAAGGCCTCGTCGCCTCACGGTAGCCCGCGATGAACTGCATGCCCATCCAGCGGAAGAGATAATCCACGAGGCTCTTGGCCACGGGGATGTCGGAGTTCTTCGTGTAGCCCCACGGCTCGAACCGGGTGTGGGAAAACTTCTTGACGTACACCTCGAGCGGCACGCCGTACTGGAGGCTCATCGACACCGCCGTACCGAAGGCGTCCATGAGTCCGCCGATCGTGCTGCCCTCCTTGGCCATCGTGATGAAGAGCTCTCCCGGCCGGCCGTCGTCGTAGAGGCCCACCGTGATATAGCCCTCGTGGCCACCCACGTTGAACTTGTGCGTGACGCTCCTCCGGGTGTCGGGCAGTCGCTCCCGACGCGGGGCCGCGGTGATCTTGGCCGCCGCCTTGTCGGCTTCGGTGCTCGTGCTGAGAGGCTGGCTCTCCTTGGAGCCGTCGCGGTAGATCGCCAGGGCCTTAAGGCCCATCCGCCAGCCCTCTTGATACGCCCGAGCGATGTCGCTTGGCGTGCTCTCACGCGGCATGTTGACCGTCTTCGAGATGGCCCCCGAGAGGAACGGCTGGGCCGCTGCCATCATCTTCACATGGGCCTGCCAGGCGATGCTTCGCTCGCCGAGCCGCGGCTTGAAGGCACAGTCGAAGACCGACATGTGTTCGGCCTTCAGTCCAGGGGCTCCCTCAATCGTGTCCTTCTCGTTGACAAACGCGAGGATTGCCTCGACCGACGGCTCGTCGTAGCCGAGCGTCCGAAGGGACAGGGGCACGGTTTGGTTCACGATCTTGAGCATCCCGCCACCGGCAAGCTGCTTGTATTTCACCAGCGCTATGTCGGGCTCGATGCCGGTCGTGTCGCAGTCCATAAGGAACGAGATCGTGCCGGTGGGCGCGAGGACCGTGGCCTGGGCGTTGCGGAAGCCGTGGGTTCGACCCGTGGCCAGCACGTCGTCCCAGATTTTTTCGGCGGCCTCGTGCAGATACTGCGGGCAAGACGGGTCGATCTTATCCACCGCGCTTCGGTGCATCTGCATGACCTTGAGCATCGGCTCACGGTTGGCCGCGAAGCCATCGAACGGCCCGACGGCCCCGGCGAGCTCGGCGCTCGTGCGGTTGGCGGTGCCGTGGAGAACGGCCGTGACTGCCCCGCAGACACCCCGGCCCGCGTCGCTGTCGTAGGCCAGCCCGTCGGCCATGAGCAGGCTGCCGAGGTTTGAGTAGCCAAGACCCAGCGGCCGGTAGCGGTGGCTGTTGCGGGCGATCCGTGGCGTCGGGTAGCTCGCGTGGTCGACCAGAATCTCCTGAGCGATGAAGAAGATCCGGCAGGCCGCAGCGAACCGCTCCACCTCAAACGTACCGTCGGGCCGACGGAACTTCATCAGGTTGATGCTCGAGAGATTGCAGGCCGTGTCGTCAAGGAACATGTATTCCGAGCACGGATTACTTGCGTTGATGCGGCCGGAGTTGGGGCAGGTGTGCCAATGGTTGATCGTGGAGTCGTACTGCACGCCCGGATCGCCGCACTGCCAGGCACATTCGGCCATCCGGTCGAGCACCGCACGGGCCTTGAAGGACGGGCCGGCCTTCGATGGCTCGGTGACCCAGCGGGTGGTCCAGGTGTCGTTGCGATCGACGGCCTCCATGAACTCATCGCTCAAGCGGACAGAGAGATTCGCGTTCTGGAAGAGGATCGAGCTATAGGCCTCGCCATTGAAGTTGGCATCGTAGCCCCCCTTCTCGATGAGCACGCGGGCCTTCTTCTCTTCCTTAGCCTTGCACTCGATGAATTCCATGATGTCGGGATGATGCACCTTGAGCGACTGCATCTTGGCAGCACGCCGGGTCTTGCCGCCGCTCTTCACGACCGCCGCCACCTGGTCATACACCCGCATGAAGGAAAGCGGCCCTGAGGGCTTGCCGCCGCCGGCGAGCTTTTCTCGCTGGCTGCGGATCGTGGAGAGATCGGTGCCGGTGCCCGAGCCAAACTTGAAGAGCATGGCCTCGCTACGAGCGAGATCCATGATGTCTTCCATGTTGTCGCGGACGCTCTGGATAAAGCAGGCGCTGCCCTGGGGATACTCGTAGGGGTTGTCGGGCATGACAACGTCTTGCTTGGCCGCGTCCCACCGCCAATTGCAGGGAGCCCCCTTCACGTTGTATTGATGGTAAAGCCCAACATTGAACCAGACCGGCGAATTGAAGGCCCCGTGCTGGTGAACGCAGAGCCAGGCCAGATCGCGGTAAAAGTTTTCGGCGTCGGCGGCGGTCTTGAAGTAGCCGTCGTCGCGGCCCCAGTCAGCGATGGTGCGGGCCACGCGGTGGACGAGCTGCTTGACGGAGTGCTCCCGCTCGGGCGTGTGGATCTCGCCGTAGAAATACTTGCTCACGACGACGTTCGTGGCGAGCTGGCTCCAGGCGGCCGGGATCTCACAGGCGGGCTGCTCGAAGAGGACTTTGCCGTCCTCTCCCTTGATCGCGGCGGTGCGGAGCTCCCACTCGGTCGTGTCAAACGGGCTTTCGACTTCGGTCGGGCAGAAGGTGGGGCGGATCTCGATGGCGGTGCGACCTTCGGGTGCCTGGGTCTGGTGGGCATGGTCATGGGCGGTACCGGGGAGCGTGGCCGAGTCGAAATCTGCCATGGGTAGGAAACCTCGGGGAAAGGAAAGTCTGTCTAAGGGCAAACGCAGGAAACAACCGTCACCGACCGGGGCCGCCCGACCCCTTGGAAAGTATACTTGCGTATAGTTCCACTACAACCCACCATCGGCCATGAAAAAGGCTCTGGTGAGGAAATCATCCGTGAAAAAAAGCCCGTAACCGCAACAATCGGGAATGCAGGTCCATCTGCCTGATATCGCAACATGTAGTGGTGGTCAATTCCATGACCACTGCCGGTGGGCCGGGGCGTGAATGTAGCGTGAGCGTTCAGGCCGTCAAGCATCTTTTCTTGCGGGTGCATTTAGCCGCTGGAATGAGGGCGCTTTGCCGCCTCCAGGCGTTGCTGTCAGCGATAGCGTGAACCACTCACAGGGGGGGTTTTCAATTTTTGGCTTTTTTGGGAGCGGCCCAGTCCCACTCGGCACGCCCGCTCTGCCCCTGGGGCTTGGCCCCCGTATCGCGTAGATTGCAGGGATGGTCCGCAGTTCCAAACCCCTGAATGACGAGGCCGTGAGGGCCCTTATTCGCGAGGCTGGGCTTCGGTGTACGGCCGCTCGGGTGGCCGTGCTTCGGCATCTCGAGGAGGCTGCCGGGCCGCTCTCGCATGCCGACGTCGCCGAGGCTCTTCATACGCTCGGCTTCGATCGCGCCACGATCTACCGAAACCTCATCGAGCTTTCCGAGGCCGGCTTGGCGGCCCGCGTGGACTTGGGCGACCACGTCTGGCGGTTTGAGGCCAAGCGGGCTGGTGGTGGCCACAAGGCCGATGACCACGCCCACTTTGTGTGCACGACCTGTGGCGATGTCTCTTGCCTGCCGGACGTCCAGGTGGCTATCACGCAGCGGGACGCCAGCCCGGCCCCCGGCGGCCATGGACGTGACACAGCGGCCACTCGCCGGCGGATTGGCAGCGTCACCGAGATCCTGCTCAAGGGCCGTTGCGGGCAATGCGAGTAAGGCTCACAGGATAAAGCACCATGACTCGCCTTCGGGCTGCACGGGCACTCTTCGCGGCGCTCGTCGCTATCGCCGGTGTCTCCGCCGCGGCCACTGAGCGGCCGGCCCTTCAGATCCTCAACGGCACTTCAGCGCCAGTGGCAGTCTTCTGGCTCGACGACGACACGTCGCGTGTGCCGCAGGGCACAGTCGCCCCCGGCGACGACACGGTCATCACCACAACCATCGGCCATCGTTTTGCCGTCGTCGGATCCGAAGACACCGCCGAGACGATTCTGACGAGTGAGGTTCCGATCCAGGCCTACCGCGTCGGCGGCGTGCCAGCGCTCTATACCCAGCGGGTGGAGGTGGGCGGGTTTCCAATCGTCGGCTCTGAGAGGGTGAGTCCCTACGCCCTGAAGGAGGCCGCGTATCTCATCGAAGGCATGCTCGTGAAGCGTCCCGATGTGCTCGAGGCCCTTGTTGCCAGCGGCGCCCGCATGAACATCCTGGCCTGGAACGAGTTCACCACCGACCAACCGGAGTTTGAGCGGTTTGCCCGCAGGGAGCCTCCCGAGTTTCCAGGCATGTCGGGCAAGGACTATTGGGATGCCCGCGCCCGTGGCACAGGAGGGAGCGAGACCGATCCGATTTGCACCTGTGCGGAGGAAAATCTCCTTGCGTATCCGGGCGATCCCTACTCGACCGAGTGCATCCTCATCCATGAGCTGGCCCACATGATCCACCTCCGCGGGATGAACAATCTCGATCCAACCTTCGACAAGCGGCTCGAGCAGGCCTATAAGGACGCGATGGCCGCCGGTCTCTGGAGGGGCAAGTACGCCTCGGTGAATGACCGCGAGTATTTTGCCGAGGGAGTGCAGTCGTGGTTCGACGACAACCGCGTCAACGACCACGACCACAATCATGTGCATCTGCGCAGCCAGCTCATCGAATACGACCCTGGCCTCGCCGCCCTGTGCCGCGAGGTTTTTGGCGACACGAAGCTCACCTACACCAAGCCTGCCACGCGGCTCACGGGCCATCTGGAGGGGTATGACCCCTCGCAAGCCCCCACGTTTGTGTGGCCCGAGCGACTCGCCGAGGCCAAGCGGCTCATCCGCGTCCACGCCGAAGCCCGCGGGAAGTAAGCGGGGTTTCTTGTGGGCGCGTGCAGCGCCCGAAGAGAAGGATTTGGCGACAGCCGGCGGCTGGGGGACGAGCCGCGGGCAAGCGGTTCACTGATTCACGCCGCACACACTGCCTATCCCCGCCGTCCGGCGACATGGCATGGGCTCGCCCTGAGCCACGCCGGGGCGTCTTACTCGGCAGCAGGCAGAGGCTCGAGGAACGCGCGCAGATCCCGCTCGAACTTCTCGAGGTCGTCGAGCCGCAGGTACATCATATGGCCCGCGTCATAGTCGGCATACGTGACGTTCTTCAAGAGCTCGGGGTCGACCCCGAGATGGTTGATCGAGTGCCGCATCGAGAGATAGGGCACCGCCAGGTCGCATCGGCCCGTCTGCACGAGCACCCGCAAATGATGGTTGCGACTCATCGCCTCGGCGAGCTGCGGGGCCGTGCTCGAATACCGGTTCTGATCCTGCGGCCAGGGGCCCACTCCGGTGAGCATTCGATACGGCAAATCACTCTCAAACAAAAGCTCCTCCCGGACATAGGCGTTCATCGCCGCCGAAAGCGGCCCGAGCGCCGCGTCAAACGACGGGTCAAACTGCGGCTCGCTCCGCCCATGATCGCCATCCCGGCCCGTGATCCGCGCGTCAAATCGGCCCAGAATTTTTCGGTCGTCAGCCAAAAGCTTTTCGCGGAACGTCGAGGGCGACACCCGGAGGTCGTGATCGAGCACGCACTCCTGCGAAAGCCCAGTGAGCCGGGCGATCGTGCGCGCGACTTCCTCGCGACGGGCGTCCGAGATCGACGCCCCCGCAAAGAGCGCCGTCACATACTCGCCCGACGCAAAAGCCTCGGACTCCTGGATCGCTCTTGCCCGGTCGGCCTGGAGATCCGCAGGCAGCCGGCCATGGGCATGGGCCACCGCCGTAAAGCTCGGCAAGAACAGGGCATACGGCAGGTCGTTCGATGGCCCAGGGCCGAGCGTGCCGTAATCCACGAGCCCCGACACGAGCACGAGGCCATTCAAGAACATGCCGTGTTCGTCCTGAAGCTCAGCCGCAAGGCCCGCGGCGCGAAACACACCGTAGCTCTCGCCACAGAGAAACTTCGGGCTTCGCCACCGCGTGTTCCTGGTCGTGTAGAGCCGAATGAACTCGGCCATCGCTGCAATGTCGGGATCCTTCCCGAAGAACTGCTCCGGCTTCTCCCCCTTCGCCGCCCGGCTATACCCGGTCGCCACCGGATCGATAAACACGAGATCACACACCGGCAGAATCGTGTAGACGTTGTCCACGAGCTCAAACGGAGGTGGCGGAAGTGTGCCGTCGGGATTCACCCGCGCCCGCCGTGGGCCAAGGCCACCCAGATGCAGCCACACCGCCGCCGCACCCGGGCCACCATTGAAACAAAACATGATCGGCCGCTTTGCACGATCGATGTCACCAGCAAGGGTGTACGCCACATAAAAAAGATTCGCACGCGGTGAGCCATCTTCCTTGAGCAGCGGAAGCGTCCCAGCCTCGGCCTTGTAGGCCAGCGTTTTGCCCCCAATCGTGATCTCATGCTCCGTCACCACCGGCTGCTTTGCCGTTGAGGCTTTTGATGGTGAGGCGTCCTTTGATGGTGGTTTCGATGCTGGATCGGCCGTTGACGTTCCGGTTCCGGAGGAACCGGACTCCGGGGGAGCATCAGGCTCGTCGGCGAGGGAAGCGACGCCGAGCGCGAAGGCAACGAGCAGGAGCGATAGAAACACCTTGATCGACGGAGCGGGCACGGACATACAACCTCACCTCACCGAAAGAACGAACGACCCAGCCCGGCCCAAAAAAAGGCCAGGCAGCCCGGCAAGCATAGTTCGCGGGTCGGGGCCGCGCTCCTTGTGCCGGTTCCGGAGGAACCTGACTTCACAATCGAGCCGCCGCCACACGTCACCCGCGGGTCCAGGCGCGGTCGATGTACCGCCAGGGGCGGCCAGCCGGCGGGGCGTCGCGGACGATCTCTGGGAGACGGCTTTCCGTCCACCCGTCAAAGCAGATCCGACGGGCGAACCGCAGAATCGTCCAGGGCATCCCAACGGCCGAGAAGAACTGCGGCCCAGCCGAGGGCCACGGGCCACCATGCTGCATCGGCGGCGTCACCGCCAGGCCCGTCGGCATCCGGTTTTCGATGATCCGACCAGCCTTTGAGAGCACCAGGGGCGTGAGCGCGGTGAAGGCTGCGTCGTCGCTCCCGTCCTTCGCACAGTAGACACTCGCCCCGAGCGAGCCGTGGGCACACTCAAGCGCCTTCGCAAGCTCGTCGAGCGATGCACACACAACCAGCAGCGTCGCGTTCCCAAAGGCCTCGATGACGAGCTCCTTCGGGTTGGCACGAAGTTCGGCGCCTGTCACCGAAAGGAGCGTGGGCACATGACTCGCTGGCCCGGCCGGCTCCGACTCACCGGCCAGAATTTTGGCACCGGCCTTCACCAGGGATGCGATGCCTTCACAGAGCCGCTGGCAGCCCGCTTCACCGAGCAACACCTGCGGCCCAACCGCGGCGAATTTCTGAGTGGTCGCCGACACAAAGGCTTCGCCACCAGCGTCACCGACCAGAAAAACGAGGCCGGGCTTCGTGCAGAACTGACCTGCCGAACCGGTCACGCTCACTGCCAAGTCAGCCGCGATCGCGTCACTCCGCTCGGCGAGCGCCCCTGGAAGCAGCACGACCGGATTGATGCTCCCCATCTCCACCCAGATGACTTTTCCAGCCGCGTTCGCCGCCTGAAAAAGTTTCTTGCCGGCGACTTCGCTGCCAGTGAATCCCGTGCCGCCGACCCGAGGATCGGCCACCAGTCGCTCGCCGTCGGCACGGTCGATACCGTGGAGAAGCTGAACCGTCGCCAGTGGGAGGCCAGTATCGCGGAGCGCCTCGAGCGCCTCTTCCGCAGCGATTTTTGAGACGCCCGGATGGCCACGATGCGCCTTGGCGATCACCGGATTTCCACCGGCGATCGCAGCGGCCATGTCACCGCCGGTGACGCAGCCATACGCCAGGGGAAAATTCGTGGGGGGAAACACGACGACTGGCCCGATCCCAAAACAGGCCGCGCGAACATTCTTTGAGGTGTCGATCATCGCCATCCGCCAGGTCTCTTCGCGGGCACTTGCCGCCGCCTGCCGGATCTGGTCGAGCGTGCGCGGCAGCTCCGCGTCGGCAAGCCGTGGCTTCACCGCAAGGCCTGTCTCGGCATGGGCCACCGCGACGAGCTCCGCACTCCGGGCCTCGAGGCGATCGGCAAACCGTTCGAGGAAGGCGGCGATGCGCTCGGCCGGCAGCGTGGCAAGATCGGCCGCAGCAGCCACCGCGGCATCGAGTGCTTCCGAAACATCGGCCCAACCGCTCACCGGCCAGACGGCCTCGAGAGTTTTGGCGGTGGTGGGATCAAAGGCCTGATAGGAGGACGCAACCGTGGCAGCGCGCCACCGACCGGCGACAAGGATTTTTTCAGGTGTTGGCATTCGATTGTGTTCCTAAACGGAGATTTCTTCTTTGCCGAGTTTCACGGGGTCACGGAAGGCAATCGCAAAACCCACCATCACCACTGCGGCGGCAACAGCAAAAGTGAGCCAGAACGGCTGCCATGGATAGGCATCGGTCGTGGCAAGGGCGCCGGCGACCATCGGGAAGACGAGGTTGCCAACGTACATTCCGGCCCCATACGTCAACAGCGCGATGAGCCCTTGAGCACTCGCCCGCAGCTTTTTGGGAGCGACGTGATCGGTGTAAAGCTGCCCCGTGACAAAGAAAAAGTCGTAGCAGATGCCGTGGAGCACCACGCCCGCCACGAGCATCCAGGCCGTCTGGCCGCCGTACGCAAAGAGCACGTAGCGGGCCACCCACGCGAGCATGCCGCCGAGGAGCATCGTTTTGACGCCGTAGCGGGCAAGAAAGAGCGGCATCAGGAGCATGAATCCGATTTCGCTCATCTGGCCAAACGTCATGACGGTTTCGCTGCCCAGGCCGAGCATTGCTTGGATATTCATGGCGCTGATGTATTCGTTGGCCTTCGAGTAGTAGACGGCCAGTGGTATGCAAATCAGAAAACTCGCGATGGCAAACACGGCGAAGGGCGGGCTCTTCATAAGGCCCACGGCATCGAGACCCAAAAGCTTGCCGACACTCACCGGCTCTCCCTTGGCCTTGGGCGGGCTATTGGGGAGCGTGAAGGAGTAGAGCCCGAGCAGAGCCGAGGTGACGGCGGCCACGAGGAACGGAAGATTCGTCTTACCGGCGTCGTTGCTGGCGGCGTCGCCCAAGACGAGGGATGCCATGCCCTCCGGCAGGCCGGCGGCCATGAGCCGTGGCAGGAGCGAGCCAACGGTGATCCCCGCGGCGATCCAGCCGATCGTGCCCCACACACGCACAAGCGGAAACTGCCGACGCGGCTCGGAGAGCTGATCGAAGCTCACGGAGTTCACAAGAGCGAGCGTTGGCATGTAGCAGAGCCCCGCGGCCAAGAGCAGCCAATAGAAGCTCACAGGATCGGTGGCCTGCGAGACGCCAAAGAGCAGGCCCGCGCCCGCGAGGTGAAGCACACCGAGGACAACCTGGCCCGGTAGAAAACGGTCGGCAACGAGTCCGACGAACAGCGGCGCGATGATGGCGGCGAGGGCGCTTGTGCCATAGGCCTGGCCGATGATCATGTCCACCGCGGCTGGTAGGCGTCCCTCGGAGAAGACCGTGGCGAGATACTTGCCCATCGGCACGGCCCACGAGCCCCAGAGAAAAAACTCAAGGAACATCATCACCCCGAGCCGGGTCATCGGAGCCGTGGGCGGGGATGGGTCACGAGTGGCGTTCATACAGGCCTCGGGTGAAGCGGAAACGTCCTAGAAACAGGGCCTGATAGGGTATCATGCTCGCGTCTCATTTCCTCAGCCGGAGTATTCATGCGGCACGCCCCGATCGATCCCGAGCTTTTCGTCGCCAACCGACGGCGTCTCGGTGCCCTGCTGCCGCCCGGCGCGCTGGCGATCATCCATGCGGCCGACATGCTGCCGACAACCGCCGATGGCACGCTCAAGATCCATCCCGCGAGCGATCTTTTCTGGCTTACCGGCATAGAGCAGGAGGAGAGCGTCCTCGTGCTTTGCCCCTCCGCGGCCGACCCGGCATTGCGCCAGCAGCTCTTTCTGCGGCAGCCCAATGAACACCTCGCGGCGTGGGAAGGTGACAAGCTCACCAAGGAGAAGGCCCAGCAGATTTCAGGCATCACGAAGGTGCGATGGCTCTCCGATCTGCCAGGTACGATCCACATGCTCATGTGCGAAAGCGAGACAGTCTGGCTCAATGCCAACGAGCACGAACGGGCCGCATACGAAGTGGAAGACCGCGATCTGCGGATGGCACGCCTGCTGATCAAAAAGTATCCGCTCCATCGCTACGAGCGGCTCGCGCCTCTCATGCGGCGGCTCCGAGCGGTCAAGTGCCCGGCCGAGGTAGCCCTCATTCGCCAGGCAGTCGATATCACCGACGCTGGGCTTCGACGGATGCTCGCGGCCCTCAAGCCTGGCGTGATGGAGTACGAGCTCGAGGCGGAAATCGCCTGCGAGTTCATCCGAAGGCGGGCCACAATGGCCTACGAGCCCATCATTGGGAGCGGCAAAAACGCCTGCGTACTTCACTACGTTGAAAACGAGGTTGCCTGCCGTGATGGCGAGCTTCTGCTTGTGGACGTGGGGGCGAACTACGCCAATTACGCTGCCGATCTCACGCGCACGTATCCCGTCAACGGCCGGTTCACCTCGCGGCAGCGGGCTGTCTACGACGCCGTGCTGCGGATCTTTGATGCGTCGGTTGCGAGGGCCGTGGTCGGCGCATCGATCCGCGACTGGAAGCGGGCGGCGCAAGTGGACATGACCAGGGAGCTCGTCGGCCTGGGCCTTATCTCTCCTGAAGATGCTGCGAAGGACTCGATCGATGAGCCTGCCTGTAAGAAGTACTACATGCACGGCCTTGGGCACTCTCTCGGCCTGGCCGTCCATGACATTGCGCCGGTGGACGGCCCCTTCGAGGCTGGATGGGTCATCACGGTCGAGCCGGGGATCTATATCCCCGAAGAAAAGCTCGCCGTACGGCTGGAAAACGACATCCTTATTACAGAGAAGGGCCCGATCGATCTCTGTTCCCATGTGCCGATCCGGCCGGACGAGATCGAAGAATTGATGGGATAATGGAAAAG
>CAYZHH010000086.1:0-12117 GCA_964478275.1 uncultured Candidatus Kuenenia sp. | reverse complement strand
GAATCTACCACCTGCGACACATGCGGCAAACTCGCCCACAGCCGCGATGCCCGAGCGGGCTCTCAGCGCTCATCAGCCGCATCGCATGCACGTTTGCGATCGGCTCACCATCCCATGATCATCACCAAGACACCGTTTCGCCTCAGCCTCATGGGCGGTGGCAGTGATCTCCGCGCGTTCTACAAGCATGGGGGCGGCGCCGTGGTGAGCACGGCCATCGACAAGTTCGTCTACCTGGCCATTCATCGCTACTTCGAGCCGAAGATCGTCCTCAAGTACTCCCGCACGGAGACCGTCGATTCGGTCGCCGACATTCAGCATCCGCTGATTCGGGAGTGCATGCTCGCATGCGATGTCAACGAGCCGCTGGAGCTCACGAGCTTCGCCGACATCCCGTCGTCCGGCAGTGGCCTCGGGAGCTCGAGCGCTTTTGCCGTCGGGCTCATCAAGGTTCTCCACGCGTTCAAAGGACGGGAAGCATCGTCCGAGCGGTGCGCGGCGATGGCCTGCGACGTCGAGATCGCTCGGCTCAACGCACCCATCGGCAAGCAGGATCAATACGCATCGGCGTATGGAGGGCTCAATTTCATCCGGTTCTGCCCAGACGAGAGCGTGCTCGTTGAGCCGCTGGTCATGCCTGCCGACCGTCGCGCGGCCCTGCAGCGGCGGCTCATGATGTTTTACACAGGCGTCACGCGCCAGGCGAATTCCGTCCTGGCCGAGCAACAGCGGAATACCGAAGAGGATTCAGCAGCCCGCGGCCGATTGGTCAGGATGGTGGCCCTCGCCGAAATGCTTCGAGCTGACCTTGTCGCCGGCACGGTAGACACCCTCGGTGATATGCTCCACGAGGCCTGGTGCCTGAAGAAGGGCTTGGCCAGCGGCGTCAGTTCCGATGCCATCGACGCTATGTACGACGCTGGCCGACGAGCCGGTGCCACGGGAGGCAAGGTTCTCGGCGCCGGAGGTGGTGGATTCATCGTGTTCGATGTGCCAGAGGAGAAGCAGGCCGCCGTCGCATCGGCCCTCTCCGACCTTCGACGGGTGCCGATCGCCTTCGAGCCGCACGGCACCCGCACGCTGTACTATCAGGATGAAGGAGCCATGGCATGACATCTATTGATCCGGTCGACTTTGTCCGCGCGTACTTCGACAAGATTCGTCGCCTCCTCGACTCGACCGACCTCCAGGCATTGGCCCGCTTGATGGCCGTGCTCGAGACGGCGTGGGTCGAAGGCCGCCAGGTGTTCATCATCGGCAATGGTGGAAGCGCTTCGACCGCGTCGCATTGGGCATGCGATCTCAACAAAGGGGCTTCCCATCCTGGTCGCCGCCGCCTTCGCGTCATCAGCCTCACCGACAACATGGCCCATTTCTCCGCGATTGCGAACGACTGCGGCTACGACAAGGTTTTCACCGAGCAGTTGCGGAACCTGGTTCAGCGCGGAGACGTTCTCATCGGAATCAGCGCCAGCGGCAACTCTCCGAATCTGCTTGACGCCTTCGACTACGCGAGCCGCCAGGGGGCGGCGACCGTCGCGATCGTAGGATTCACCGGTGGCAAGCTCGCCACGATGGCCGACCACGTGGTGCATGTTCAATCGAGCGAGTACGGCCCCGTCGAAGACATGCACCTCATGTTCGATCATGTGGTGACCGACTGGTTTCGCATGGTCGTGATGCCTCGCACCGAGGCAGAAACGGATGCAGACGGAGCCTGAGCCATCCATGGCAGAATTCATTCCTCGCAGCGCGCTGGTCACCGGTGGCGCCGGATTTATCGGCAGCCATGTTGTCGATGCCCTCGTCGCGGCTGGCGCGCGAGTGACCGTGTTTGACAACTTCACGACGGGCCGTCGCCGCAATCTCGAGCAGCATGCCGGTTCGCCACTCGTGCGGGTCATCGAGGCGGACGTTCTTGATCGGCCGGCGGTCGAGAGCGCGGTCTGTGGCTGTGACGCGGTCTTTCATTTTCAGGCGAATGCCGACGTGCGTGGCGGTCCTGATCGCACCCGCGTTGACTTGGAGCAGAACACGATCGCCACGTGGAACGTCCTCGAGGCCTCACGGCTCGCAGGGGTTCGAGACTTCGTGTTTGCCAGCAGCGCCACGGTCTATGGTGAGCCCCCGATCTTCCCGACGCCGGAGACATGCGCGTCGCCTCAGACCTCGCTCTACGGGGCGAGCAAGCTGGCGTGCGAGGGCATGATCCAGGCGTTTTCCGAATATTTCGGCTTTCGTTCGCTGAGTTTTCGGTTCGTCAGTTGGGTCGGCGAGCGGTACAGCCACGGTGTCGTGGTCGATTTCGTCAAGAAGTTGCGAGCCAATCCCCATGCGCTTGAGATCCTCGGAGACGGCACCCAGAGGAAGAGCTACCTCCACGTTCGTGATGGGCTGACGGGCGTGTTCACCGCGCTCGGGCGGTCGACGGCTCGCACGGCCGTTTTCAACCTCGGGCACGAGGAGTTCATTCCGGTGACCGATGTCGCAGCGATCGTCGCTGAGGAGATGGGTCTGCGGGATGTGGAATGGCGTTTCACTGGCGGCGCCCGTGGATGGCCCGGCGACAGTCCGCTCGTCCATCTCGACACCACCGCGATTCGCGGGCTGGGATGGCAGCCTCAGATTTCGATCGAGGAAGGTATTCGCCGGACCGTCAGGCACCTCCTCGCCGATCCTCATGGCCTCCCATCCTGATGCGGCGGGCTTCAACGCTCGTGGCCATCGGCTCGCCAGGCTTCAAAGGCCTTCTTGACCTTGGCCCAGTCGTCCCGCATGTATCGTGCCCAGGTGTACTCGTCCGTCACGCAGCGGCGATGGCCGGCAGCTGCGACGGCCTTCCGTTCGTCATCGTGGGCCAGGTAGTGCCGGGCCTTGCTCACCAGCTCGTCCGGCGAATCAAAAAACTCTGCCTCGACTCCCTCGCGATAGCTTTCCACGTGCTGCGGCGTTCGCATCGCGAGGAGAAATGTTCCGCAGGCTGGAATCTCATAGCTCCTGGCAGCGGTCTGGTTGTAGTTCCACTCCGAGACACAGCAAAGAGCGATGCGCGCTCCCTTGATGGCCTTCACGTAGTCGGAATCGGACAAGGGGCCACCGATCGCATCAGGCCATCGTCGCGCCATATCCCGAGCGTGGTTCGGCCATCCGGTCCCATAGACCTTGATCGGAATGTCGGCGGTCAGAAGGGCTCGGATGTACCGCTCGGTGCGAGGTTCGTGGTGGCCAATAAAAATCATGGGCGCGGCCCATGCCGTCGCATCCGCCACGGACAGCGGGTCAGCCGTGAACCGCTCGTGGTCAAACGCGAGGTGGGTGAGCTCTACGCCCACCTCGCCCCTGCGGCGGAGCAAGGCGACGTCATCAATATTGGTCGTGAAGTTCAGGTGGTAGAGGGGCAGGCTTCGGCGGAGCAGGTGAAACGACCACCATACATCGACCGGTTTCGGATAGAGGGCGTCTGTGAAGTGGTGCACGAGGTAGATGCCCGCGCGGCGAAGGGCTCGGAGCGTCGACGGCCAAATCCACACACTCTTGTCGACCCACACGATGCTCGGCTTCGCTTCGGCGCAGAATCGAAGCAGATCGCGGTTCAGCTGCCGCAGGCCTGGCGTATAGAAGAGCGTGCGATCGGCAAGGCGGATGAGCCGAGACGGCATCTGGCGGCGGGCGTCGATCACGAAGTCCGTAACATCGGATTCGAGCGTTCGAAGCGCCTGAAGTCTGGAGAGGCAGGTGCCATGACCCACGCCCACATACACCACCCGCATCGTCACATTCTGCTCCTCTCACGCCACGTCACGACCACGCTTTTGATAAGCGTGGCGAGTGTGAGGGCTTTTTGATCGCGTGTCAATGACGGGTGCCGCGACGTCAATGCGTGTGGTGACGCACGTCACGCAGTTCATGCGGAAGCCTTTTTCTTCGGCGTACAGCATGGAGACGGTGTACGACGATGTTCGTCAGCACCTTCCGAATGACATCGCCGTCACGGTACATGAGTGCCGCTTTGCATCGCGCGGCGTCGTGCGTCGCCTGCAGGATGCGTGGACGGCGCGGCGACACCAGGCAGATGTCAACCATGTCACGGGGGATGTCCACTACCTGACGTATTTCCTGAGCGCCCGGCGCGCGGTCATCACGATGCACGACTGCATCGCGCTCGATCGAACACGGGGCCTCCGGCACTGGCTGCTCTGGCTGCTCTGGTACTGGCTACCGGAGCGTCGGTGTCGGCTCATCATCACGGTCTCGGGTGCGGCGAAGGAGCGTCTCCTCAAGTACCTCCGGTGCCCGGCAGACAAGATCCGGGTCATCCACAATCCCGTGGGCGCAGGCTACCGCCCGTCGCCGAAGGCATTCAACGACTCGCGGCCAAGGATCTTGATCGTGGGGACGGTGCAAAACAAAAACCTCGAGCGAATGGCGGAGGCGCTTGCGGGCGTGGCGTGCGAGGTCGTCATCATCGGGAGGATGAGCCCGAGCCAGGTTGTGGCATTCAAAAATGCTGGCCTGCCCGTCACCAATCACATCGATATTTCGCGAGAGTCGGTCGTGGCATGCTACGAGCAGTGCGATCTGGTGGCCTTCGCGTCTATCTATGAGGGCTTCGGGCTTCCGATTGTCGAGGCCCAGGCCGTGGGCCGTCCCGTGGTGACCAGCAATAGCCATTCGATGCCCGAGGTCGCAGGCGGGGCGGCATGCCTCGTGGATCCGTTCGATGTGGCCAGCATCCGGGCAGGAGTCCTTCGCGTGATCCAGGATCGCGAGTTTCGCGATGGATTGGTGAGCCGTGGTTTCGAGAATGCCAAGCGTTTCGCCGTTGAGGACGTCGCCAATCGATATGCAGACCTGTATCGTGAGGTCGCGGCATCGTCGTGACGCACGCCGCTCACAGTCGCGCCGCACGGCCCCCGCTGGTCGTCGAGGTCGTGGCGGGGATAGCCCGCGAGGCGTCGGGGCCTTCGTATTCGGTGCCGATGCTCTGCCGGGCAGTGGCCGCGACGGGTGCGCGGGTGGAGTTGCATGTCACGCAGGGGGAGCCGGATGGCAAGGCACTCGCCTTTCCAGCGCACTGGCATCGGCCGGCCCAGGTCCTCGGCAGCCTCCTGGCGGTAGCGCCCGGCCTGCGCGATGCGCTTGCACACGCGGCAGCAGAGGCGGCGGTGATCCACAACCACGGCCTGTGGCTCATGCCCAATCTCTATCCCGAGTGGGCTGTGCGAGGCACGAAATGTGTGCTCGTCGTGTCGCCGCGGGGAACGCTGTCGCCGGTCGCACGAGCGCGATCTCGAAACCGCAAGGATGTCATGTGGGCGCTCGGCCAACGCCAGGCCGTCGTGCGGGCCGATTGCCTCCATGCGACGAGTGAGGCCGAGCTTGCGGATGTGCGTCGTGCGGGGTTCCGGCAGCCGGTCGCTGTCATTCCAAACGGATTCGACCTTCCGGCGATGGGCGATCACGACGTCGAGCGGGCGACGCCCCGGCGGCTCCTCTATCTCGGTCGCATTCACCCGATCAAGGGGCTCGATGATCTCATCCTCGCGTGGAACTCAATCGCGGCCCATCGTGAGGGCTGGGAGTTGCATCTTGTCGGGCCCGGCGAGGACGCCCATGTCGCCGCAGTGCAGTCGCTCATGGAGCAGACTCGAGCCCGAGGCGTGGTCTTGCGGGGAGCTGCCTACGGGCTTGAGAAGGGCCTCGAGTATCGGCGGGCGAGCGTGTTTGTCTTGCCGAGTCGCAGCGAGAATTTTGGCATGACGGTCGCGGAAGCACTCGCCCATGGTGTGCCGGCGATTGTGAGCAAGGGAGCACCTTGGAAAGGGCTTGGCGAGCGGCGGTGCGGCTGGTGGGTGGATCACGGCGTCGAGCCAATGGCAGCGGCCTTGCGAGAGGCCATCGAGTTGAGCGACTCGGCACGCGCCGCTGCGGGAGCCAGGGGCCGCGAGTGGATCGGGCAAGCGTTTGAATGGTCTGCGATCGGCCAGCGGATGAGGGCTGTGTACGATTGGCTCTCTGGCGACGGAATGAAGCCCGAATGCGTGCAGATGTGATGCCATGAAGCAGGTTCTCCAGTCACTCAAGACCGGTCTGACGCAGCTCGCTGACGTGCCGCGTCCCACACTTCGGTCTGGTCACGTCCTCGTACAGACCTCGCGAAGCCTCGTCTCCGCAGGTACTGAACGGATGCTCGTGGAGTTCGGCAAAGCGGGCTGGTTCGGAAAGGCTCGCCAGCAGCCTGAGAAGGTCCGCATGGTTCTCGACAAGATTCGTACCGACGGGCTCATGCCGACGCTCGAAGCGGTTTTCGAAAAGCTCGATCGGCCGCTGCCTCTCGGGTACTGCAACGTCGGTCGCGTGCTCGACGTCGGCGGGAATGTCCCCGGCATCGAGCGCGGGCAACGGGTGGTGTCGAACGGACGCCACGCGGAAGTTGTGAGCGTTCCTCGCAACCTCCTTGCTGCTGTGCCCGCGTCCGTCACCGACGATGAGGCTGCCTTTACCGTGCTTGGTGCGGTCGCGCTCCAGGGCGCTCGGCTGCTCGAGCCCCGTCTTGGTGAAGCGGTGGCTGTCATCGGCCTCGGCCTCGTCGGCTTGTTGGCCGTCCAGATCCTGCGAGCCAACGGCTGTCGTGTCATCGGGCTCGATCCGAATCCTGACCGTGTGCGGCTCGCGACCCAGTTCGGCGTCGAGGCGATCCGGATCGGAGATGATGTCGATGCGCTTGCCTTCGTGCAGGCCTTCTCGCGAGGCCGCGGTGTCGATGGGGTGCTCATCACCGCCAGCACCGCCAGCAATGAGCCGGTGCATCAGGCCGCCATGATGTGCCGGAAGCGGGGCCGGATCGTGCTCGTCGGCGCTGCTGGCCTCGAGCTCTCGCGGACCGACTTCTACGAGAAGGAGCTGACCTTCCAGGTGTCGTGCTCCTACGGGCCGGGGCGGTACGACCCGTCATATGAGGAAAAGGGCAACGACTATCCCGTGGCGTTTGTCCGCTGGACGGAGCAGCGAAATTTCGAGGCGGTTCTCGACATGCTGGCCGATCGCCGCATCGACGTGGCCCCGCTCATTTCCCATCGATTTGCGATCGCGAGTGCGACTGAGGCCTACGACCTGATCACTGGGCCCGAGCCATCGCTCGGCATCGTCCTCCAATATCCGGAGGCTGCGACCGAACCAGATGCCGCGGCCTTTTCGCAGACGTTGTCGCTACCGGCGTCAGGCCATCCGAGCCACGGTGATCCATTGCGGCCTCGGCTCGCCTTCATTGGCGCGGGGAACTACGCCCAGTCCACGCTGATACCGGCTTTCCGAAAAACACCGGCTCGACTGGTGGCGGTCGTGTCGAACGAAGGCGTGTCGGGTGTCCATGCGGGGCGTCGCTACGGGTTTGAAATGGCATCGACCGACGCCCATGCCATGATCGCCTCGCCCTTGATCGATGCCGTCGTCATCGCCACGCGGCACGACTCTCACGCGTCGCTTGCCTGTGAGGCGCTCGCAGCGGGCAAGTCCGTCTTCGTTGAGAAGCCTCTGGCGATCACAACGGTAGACCTGCATCGCGTTCGCCACGCCTTGGTCGATGGCCCTCAGCCGCCCGCCATCCTCAGTGTGGGCTACAACCGAAGGTTCGCCCCGCAAACCAAAAAGCTCCATGGCCTTCTGTCGCAAATCAATGGTCCGAAGGCATTCGTCGCCACGATGAATGCCGGGAATGTGCCGGGCGACCACTGGGTTCACGATCCAGTGCAAGGGGGCGGGCGAATCATCGGCGAAGCGTGCCACTTCGTGGATCTTCTTCGCTTTCTTGCATCCAGCCGGATCATCGATCACGACATCCGGTTCATGCGATCCAAGACAAGTGACACGGCCACGATCACGCTCGGTTTTGAGGACGGGTCGCTGGGAACGATTCACTATTTTGCAAACGGCAGCCGCGCGTTCCCCAAGGAGCGGATCGAGGTGTTTGCCGGTGGCGGCGGCCTTCAGCTCGACAACTTTCGTCAGCCTCGCGCATATGGGTGGCCCGGATTCCGGTCCTTCAACCTCTGGCGGCAGGACAAGGGGCAAGCTGCGTGCGCCGCCGCGTTCATCGGATCGCTTCAGACAGGTGGCCCGCCGCCAATCTCGTATGACGAAGTCTTTGAGGTAGCCGCTGTGTGCATCGCGCTCGGTGAAACGGTCCCGAAGGCATGACCACAGGCACGCGGTTGATCGACGTGATTGCGGGGGCGCGACCAAACTTCATGAAGATCGCGCCGATTCTCGCGGAGCTCACGCGACGTCGTGAGGCCGGCAGCCGCCTGCGTTTCCGGCTTGTCCACACCGGTCAGCACTATGACGCCCGAATGTCAGGCGATTTTTTTGAGCAGCTCGGCATCCCCAGCCCAGACGTGAACCTGGGGGTTGGATCTGGAAGCCAGGCGGAGCAGACCGCAGGCATCATGACCCGCTATGAGCGGCTCTTGGTTGCGGCACCGAGCCACCTCTGCCTCGTCGTGGGCGATGTGACCTCCACGATGGCCTGCGCCATCACCGCCCAGAAGCTGCGGATTCCGGTGGCACACGTCGAGGGAGGCATTCGTTCAGGTGACTGGACGATGCCCGAAGAGATCAACCGGCTCGTGACCGATTCCATCACCAACTACTTCTTCACCACCAGCATTCACGCCAACGAGAATCTCGAGCGCGCCGGCGTGCCGTCATCGCGCGTGTTCTTCGTCGGGAACACGATGATTGACACGCTCCTTGCGAATGAGTCGCGGCTGCGTCCACCGTCGTTCTGGGGCGATGCGGGGCTCACAAAGGGCGCGTACTTCGTGGTCACGCTCCACCGGCCAAGCAACGTCGATGATCCTGCGACCCTCGAGAGCCTCCTCCGTGCGATCGGAGAGGCTGCGCGAGGCGAACCCGTCGTGTTTCCGGTTCATCCGCGTACGGCGGGAACGCTTTCCCGCATGGACGCGGTGCCGTCGGGGCTTGTGCGGGTCGAGCCGCAGCCGTATCTCGAGTTCAATTTTCTCGTGAAGCACGCGCGAGCCGTCATTACGGACTCAGGCGGGATCACGGAGGAAGCGACGGTCTTGGGCATCCCGTGCATGACCCTACGGGATACGACCGAGCGAACCGAGACGGTTCTCCAGGGCACCAACGAGTTGCTTGGCACCGACCCGAGCACGATCAAGCCGGCGATCGATCGCCTCTTCAGTGGCCAGTGGAAACAAGGAACCGTGCCGCCGCTCTGGGATGGCCGTGCGGCGGAACGCATCGTGGCTGCCCTTGAGGACGTGCTCGGGTGAGTGGCGCCGTAGCCGACGCCCAGCGGCTCTGGCATACGGTCCGACACCTGAAACCGGTCCAGGTGTGGGGACGTGCGTGGCGGATGGTGCCCGGACTGCCGCCGGACCTCGGGCCGGCGCCCGAAAGGCGTACGCCAGTCGGAGCTTGGGTGCATCCGCCACGGCACCCATCGAGCTTGGTCGGCCCCGCGCGGATGCGGCACCTCAATGTGGAGCACGATCTGTCTGCGATCGGGTGGGACGGGGGCAGCGTCGATCGGCTCTGGCGATACCACCAGCATTATTTTGATGATGTCGTCGCGAAGGGAGCACCTGAGCGGGCAGAGTGGCACCGGGCGCTCATCGCCCGCTGGATCGCTGAGAATCCTCCAGGGCGCGGCGTGGGCTGGGAACCATACCCGACATCACGCCGGATCGTGAATTGGATCACGATGGAGCTCGAAGGCCATCAGCTTTCCGCCGACGCAACGCACAGCCTCGCCGCGCAGGCCCGTTGGCTCGCTCGCCACGTCGAGTGGCATCTGCTCGGAAATCACCTTGTCGCCAATGCCAAAGGGCTTCTGTTTGCGGGTCTCTTCTTCATGGGCTCCGAGGCCGATGCATGGCGACAAACCGCGGTGAATATCCTCAGCCGGCAAGTTCCTGAGCAGGTGCTTTCGGATGGTGGCCATTTCGAACGCTCGCCCATGTATCACGCGATCGTTCTCGAGGATTTCCTCGACATCGTGAATCTCATAGCCGCCTACGGGGCCACGGCCGGCGATGACGTCCAAGGTGTCGCGGCGACGCTGCGGTCGACGGCTTCGCTCATGCTGCGGTGGCTGTCTGCGATGGTTCACCCCGACGGTGAAATCTCATTTTTCAATGACGCTGCGTTCGGCGTCGCGGCTCCGTACCGGGAGCTTCAGGCGTATGCCGCTGCGCTCGGCGTGGCAGAGTCTTCGTACGAGTCACGCGACCTGATCACGCTCGAGCCCAGCGGCTCTATCCGAATCGAGCAGGGGCCGGTGGTCGCGATCCTCGACGTGGGCCCGGTCGGCCCGGATTACCTTCCGGGGCACGCCCATGCCGACACGCTGTCGTGGGAGTTGTCTTTCGAGGGATGCCGAGTGCTCTGCAATTCGGGCACGTCCGTGTATGGAACGGGGCCCGAGCGTCAGCGACAGCGAGGGACGGCGGCGCACAACACGGTCACGATCGACGGGTTGGACTCGTCGGAGGTGTGGGCTGGCTTTCGCGTGGCCCGCCGCGCACGGCCTTTTGGGCTGAATGTCGTGCGCGCGGCCGATGGCATGACCGTCTCGTGTGCGCATGACGGCTACACTAGGCTGCCGGGCCGGCCGCTCCATGTGAGGCATTGGTCGTTCTCGGATCATTCCATCGAGGTGCGGGACGAGGTGCGTGGCCCAGGGGAAGCTCTTTCGCACTGGCACTGGCACCCCGACGTCATCATCGAGAGTAATGAGCATGGCGGCGGGTTGACGGCCCGGCTGCCAAACGGTCGGTGCCTCCGCGTCGATGCCGAGGGCATGAGCCTCCGGTCGGAGCCCACGACATGGCATCCTGAGTTTGGCGCGTCGCGTCCCACGACCAAAACTGTGGGCATATTGCGCGGTAAAGAGGCAGTCATGCGGCTGTGGTGGGACTGACGTGCGCATCCTGTTTCTGACCGACAATTTCCCCCCGGAGGTCAATGCCCCGGCGAGTCGCACATTCGAGCACTGCCGCGAGTGGGTGCGGCTGGGCCACGAGGTGACCGTCGTCACGGGGGTGCCCAATTTTCCGGCAGGCAAGGTCCATCGTGGCTATCGCAATCGCCTGTGTCAGCGGGAGCAGATGGACGGGATCGAGGTCGTGCGGGTCTGGACCTACATCACGGGCAATGAGGGTTTTCTGAGACGGATCCTCGACTACCAGAGTTTCATGGTCTCGGCGATTCTGGCCGCCCCATGGTTGCGCCGGCCCGATGTCGTCGTCGGCACGTCCCCGCAATTCTTCACTGCATGCGCGGCGAACGTCGTGAGCCGATTGAAGGGTGTGCCGTTCGTGTTCGAGCTGCGGGATCTGTGGCCGGAGTCGATCAAGGCGGTTGGGGCGATGCGGGATTCGGTCGCCATTCGAGCCTTGGAGCGGCTCGAAATGCACCTGTATCGGCGTGCTACCCGGATTGTTTCCGTGACACACTCCTTCCGCAGGGTGCTTGCAGACCGCGGTATCGACCCCGAAAAGATCGATGTCGTCACCAACGGCGCCGATCTTTCTCGATTCCAGCCCCAGCCACGTGACACCGCCTTGGCACGGGAGCTGGGGCTCGAGGGGAGATTCGTGGCCGGGTACATCGGCACGCACGGCATGGCCCATTCGCTCGAAACCATCCTCGAGGCGGCCCAGCGGCTCCGGCACGAGGGCTATGCCTTTTTGTTTTTAGGTGACGGTGCTCGCAAGCAGGCGCTCACTGCGCAGGCGCGGAGCATGGGCCTCGACAACGTCGTGTTCGTGGATTCGGTGCCGAAGCAGGACGTGCCGCGGTACTGGTCGTTGCTGGACACCGCCATTATCCATCTCAAGAACACGCCCCTGTTCTCGACGGTCATTCCGTCCAAGCTCTTTGAGTGCATGGCGATGGGTATTCCCGTGCTCCATGGCGTGGCGGGCGAATCTGCGGAGATCGTGACTCGCGAAGGGGTGGGGCTCGTCTTCGAGCCGGAGAATGTGACGCAGCTCTGCGCTGCATTGAATCAAATGCGGGCACAGAATAGTCTTCGATCCGAGTTTCGCGATCGATGCGTGGCCGCCGCGCGGAACTACGACCGGCAGA
>CAYZHH010000085.1:10867-12168 GCA_964478275.1 uncultured Candidatus Kuenenia sp. | reverse complement strand
CTGCTGGGCCGCCTCGAACTGATCGGCGGGCAGGTCGGGCCGACGGATCAGATCGGCGAAGACCGAGAGCACTTCGGGAAACTGCCGAGGGATCATGGCGGCAGCGACCGTCGTGTGGGTCGCGGTGACGCCGTGCGACCAAACGGCCCCAGCGCCGTCGAGGGCGTCGACGATCTCGCGGCTCGACCGGCCTCCAGCACCCCGCAGGCTCATCTCACCGGCGAGTGTCGCAAGACCGCACCGGCCTGGAGGGTCAAGGATTCCGCCGGCAGGCACATGGAAGGCCACCGCCACCGACTCTACGCCCGGCATCACTTCCCCGAGCACGGTGATGCCGTTGGCGAGCGTCGCGGTGTGGAGCTGCTGCTTCAACGTGACAAATATGGCCGGGACCGTACGGATCGAGCGGTCAGAGCATGGCCGCTGCGAGGGCCGGCTCTGCTGAGGCCGCCTCAACCACTTTGTACACGGTCCGCCGCCGCCGGAAACCCAGCCGCTGGTAGAGCCGCACGGCACGGGTGTTGTCGACCGTCACCTCGAGCGACGCCCTGGGCAGACCATGCATCCGAAATCCAGCCATCGCCCGCTCGACGAGGCTCCGGCCAAGCCCCAGGCCCCGGTGCCCAGGCACCACGCCTACGTTCTGGATCATCCCGATGCCGCCCCGCTCGGTGACCCCCTGGATCGTGCCGCACCACTGGATCGACTCCGGGGTCGAGCCGCAGGCAATCAGCCAGGTCGCGGCCGAGAGAAACCCGGATTTTCCGCGGATTTCCCGCATGAGCCGTCGGCAGCCCTCGAGGTCGCCAAGGCACGGGAAGACGATCGCATCGAGCTCGTCGCGGAAAGCGCGAAACTTCGTCCGAGCATGGACGTCGATAACGGCCTCATTCCAGGGGACGAATCGATACCCGGCCGGCAGCGCCGTGGCGCCGGGGAGAACGGCCAGGTCGGCCTCCATCCGGAATCGCTTAAAATAGGTCGAATGCATGGGGTCGCTCCACCCACGGTGCCCATTGGGGCAATGCCCAGCCACCACGTCGAAAGTAAGTCTGCCCCACGTTTTGGTCAACGCGCCGGTATTCGGCTTGGATGAGATAAGTCTGCCCTTGATGGGCCCGCCATGCCGCTGGTATCCTTGTTTTTGATGAGTCAAAAACATGTTTTTGGCCCTTCAAAAACAGCGTCCCAGGGCCTGTCAATGCGGGCCTTGGCCGCCGTCGGCGTCGTCTCCACCGACGGCGGCACGCAGATCGGGCTCACTGATGGCGCCGATGATTTCAAGGCCCTCACGGCTCTCA
>CAYZHH010000085.1:0-10767 GCA_964478275.1 uncultured Candidatus Kuenenia sp. | reverse complement strand
CCGATTCTATGGAGCACGCGATGCGACGGATTGTTCTGACATGGGTGTGCGCGATACTGCCGGCAATGTTCGTCGCTTGGGGGTGCGGGTCGGACGCGACTGACACGCCGAGCGCGGGCGGCGACGGCTCGAAGCGCATCACGATCGTCTGCACCACGACGATGATCGCGGACCTGGCGCGCGTGATCGCCGGCGACGATGCGGAGGTGGTCGGCATCATGAAGGCGGGCGAGGACCCGCACGTATACGAGATGCGGCCGCGCGACACGCAGGCGATCGCCATGGCAGACCTGGTGCTGATGAACGGTCTGCACCTGGAGGCGCAACTCGACCACGTCGTCGAGAACCACGCCAAGGGCAAGGTCGTGCGCCTCGCGGAGACGGAAAAAATCAAGCCGCTGGGCGTCGATGAGGTGTCGGGCGCGCCCGATCCGCATTGCTGGTTCAACGTGGAATACTTCATCGTGTTCGCCGAGCGGGCGCGCGATGCGATTGCCGAGGTCGATCCCAAGCACGCAGATGCGTACCGCAGCCGCGCCGCGACGTACATCGACGAGCTCAAGCTCCTGCACACGTGGGCCGGGAAGCGCATCGCCGAGATCCCGCGCGAGCGGCGGATCATGGTCACCAGCCACGACGCGTTCCAGTACCTCGGCAAGGCGTACGACATCGAGGTTCACGCCGTGATCGGCATGAGCACAGAGCAGCCGCCGACCGGCCGGGACAAGATCGCGCTTCAGAAGCTCGTGATCGACCGCGGGGCGAAGGCGGTGTTCATCGAGACCTCCGTCTCGGCGGCGCTGAACGACATGGTGCGCCAGATCGCCGACGCCACAGGGGCAAAGATTGGCGGCACGCTCTACAGCGATTCGCTCGGCGATCCCGCGACGCCGGAAAGCACCTATCTCGGCATGTTCCGCCACAATATCGACACGCTTGCGGAGGCGCTGCGGTGACGACGACACGCACTCAGCCCCGCGTCGTCCCGCCCGTCGCCACGGCATCCCCCGCCATCGCCGTGCACAACCTCACGGTGTCGTACCTTGAGCGCCCCGTGCTTCGCTCGGTGACGATGGAGGTCGAGCGCGGGCAACTGGTGGGGATCATCGGCCCCAACGGCGCGGGCAAGAGCACGCTCCTCAAGGCCGTGCTCGGGCTGATCGACATCGACTCCGGTATGGCCCGCATCTACGGCGAGCCGATCAGCCAGGCTCGCAACCGCGTCGCCTACGTCCCGCAGACCAGCGCCGTCGACTGGGACTTCCCCGTCACCGTGCGCGACGTCGTGCTGATGGGACGGTATGGCCGGCTCGGATGGGTCCGCCGTCCGAGCCGCGCCGATCGCACCGCGACAAGTGAATCGCTGGAGCGTGTCGGCATGACTGACTTCGCCGACCGACACATCCGCCAGCTCTCCGGCGGTCAGCAGCAGCGCGTGTTCCTCGCCCGCGCCCTGTGCCAGCAGGCGGACGTAATGCTGCTCGACGAGCCGTTCGCCGGCGTCGATGCGGCGACGGAGCGGGCGATCTTCGATCTGTTCCACAAGCTCACTGCTGAGCGGTGCACGCTGCTGGTGGTCAATCACGACTTGGGCGTCCTGGAAAAATTCGACCGCCTTCTCCTGTTGAATCAGCGTGTGATCGCGTACGGACCCGCGCATGAGGTGGCGACGGAAGCGAACATCCAGCGGACCTACGGCGGGCGACTAAGTCTGCTCGATCGGGCCGAGAATGCGCTGCGAGAGGCGACCTAGGGACGTTTGAATAATTGATTCGAGGCTGAATGCCAGGAAAACCCGGAGCGTAGCGAAGGGACGGTGATGAGTGAACTTTTCAAAGCTCAATAAACCATGATCGTCACGCTTGCACAGATCGATTTTCGGCCGGAGTTCTGGCTGTATCCGCTCACCGATCAGCACATGCTGATGGGCACGCTAACGAGCGTGCTTGTCGGGATGACGTGCGGCGTGCTGGGGTGCTTTGTGGTGCTGCGGCGCATGGCGCTCATCGGCGACGCGCTCTCGCATGCGGTCCTGCCGGGCGTCGTCATCGCATTCCTCGTGACCAAGGACACGGGGATCGTCGGGTTGCTCTTCGGCGCCCTGCTGGCGGGGCTGGCGACCGCCGTGCTCATCAACCTCGTGTCGCATCACAGCCGGACGAAGGAGGACTCGGCGATCGGCATTGTCTTTACCGCCCTCTTCGCGCTGGGGTTGGTGCTGATCTCGAACCTGCCACGCGGCACGCACTTTGACCTCAAGTGCTTCGTTTTCGGCATCCCGGAAGCGGTGGGGTTAAGCGATCTGATCCTCATGGCGGTGATCTCGATGATCGTGCTTACGACGGTGGCGATGCTCTATCACCCGATGAAGCTGATCAGCTTCGACCCCGTTGTCGCGGCGGCGATGGGGCTGCCGGTCCTGGCGTCCCACTACCTGCTGATGGGGATGATCAGCGCAACGGTCGTCGCCGGCTTGAAGACAACGGGCGTCGTGCTCGTCGTTGCGATGGTGATCACACCCGCGTCGGCGGCGTATCAGTTGTGCAACCGGTTCTCGTCCATGCTCGTGCTCGCGGGGGTGTTTGGCGCCCTCAGCGCGCTTGTGGGAATGGTGCTGGCGTATGTCGTCAATGTGCCGAGCGGGCCGAGCATGGTGCTCGTCGCGACGGCGATCTTCGGCATGGCGATGCTGCTAAGCCCGAAGCACGGCGTCGTCTTTCGCCGCATCCGCCGCTGGCGTCATCGACAGCACATCGAAGAAGAGGACGTGATCAAGGCGATCCACAAGCTGGCCGAGGAGCGGATCGACGCCGCACCGGCCGCGATCGCGGGGCAGTCGCGCCTCGCTGTCGAACGCGTGCTGCGCGTGCTGCGCGGGCTGCGCCACAACCGACTGATCGCGAACTCCGGCGACGGCGTCGCGCTGACCGAATCGGGAGAGCGGCGGGCGATCGAACTCGTGCGCGCCCACCGGTTGTGGGAGTCGTACCTCGCGGATCGGGCCAATGTCCCGGCGGCGGACGTGCACGAGCAGGCCGAGGTGCTTGAACACGCTCACGAGCTGGCCGACGAGGTGGACGAGACGCTGGGGCATCCCGGAGTGGACCCGCACGGCACTCCGATCCCCGCGCAGAAGCAGCCGTGAGCACCCGTTTCCTCGACGACGAGGATGGAGCTGCCCTCTCGCCCGCGCATGCCACGATCCGTGCGCTCGATCACCGCCATCCACCGCCTGAAGCCGGCTGAAAAGGTGCCCCAAGATGCCAGTCACTTCGTGACCGGCTGGCGCACCATGCGGCGGAGGATCGCGAGATTGGCCCGATCGCGGGCTGGCGAGGGCTTCCCGTCGGGGCCTTCCTTCGGTGTTTCGAGGATGAGCGGAACGCTGGCGAGCCGTGGATGGTTGACGATGAGCCGAAACGCCTCGCGGCCGATCATTCCTTTGCCGATCCCTTCGTGTCGATCGACATGCGAGCCAAACTCCCGCTTGGAGTCGTTGGCGTGGATGCAGATGAGGCGGTCGAGGCCGATCGCGCTATCGAAGGCGTCGAGCGTTGCCTCGAGCGCGGCCGCAGGGAACAGCCGGTACCCCGCCGCGAATACATGGCAGGTGTCGAGACAGACACCCACCCGATGTCGCAGGCCGGGACGGGCATCGATCACACGGAGCATCGCGCCGATCTCCTCGAACGCTGACCCAAGGCAGGTTCCCTGGCCCGCGGTGGTCTCGATGAGGATGCCCGCTCGGAGGGACGATGTCTTACGAAGAGCCTCTGCCATCCCGGCAGCGGCCCTTGCCACCGCCTTGTCGCGTGGCTGCTCGCCGGCGGCGCCGGGATGGGCCACGACCCACGGAATCCCCAGCAGCTCGGCCCGCCTGAGCTCCTCAACGAGGCCGGCGATCGACTTCTGCCGGAGGCTCACGTCGGCCGTGGCAGGATTGATGAGATAGGAATCGTGTGCCACGACAAACGCGATCCCGGCGTCGACGACGGCCTGGCGAAACTGGCTGGCCTCGTCGGGCGAGATCGGCTTTGCCTGCCACTGGTTGATGTTGCGGGTGAAGACCTGGAGGGCCTCGCAGCCCGTCTCGGCTGCCCGGTCCACGGCGCGGGCGTACCCCCCGGCAATCGATTGGTGGGCACCGTAGGGCGCTCGCCGACGTGGTCTGAAAGGGGGCATTTACGGGGATTCCGAGAGTTGGGATAGGGAGCCAGTGTACGGACTAGCCCTCCATACAAGCCTCACACTTGGACGCTGCGGGCGGAGGTCGTACACTTTGAGGATTGCCGTCCGGCTTCGAACTGCTCGTGGCTGACGGAAGTCTCTTCAGGAATCCGGCCGTGGGGAATCTCATCCTATTCGTTGTCGTGGCGGGGATCGCCGCCGTGGCACTCCTCGCGATCTTCCTCGCGCTTCGGCCGATCTACGCGGCACGGGAAGCCGAGCGGCTTGCCCGAGCGCGTCGCGACTTTCACCGACAGCGGGAGCCCCTGGAGGCCAAGTTCATCGACCGGGCGTCGGCCAGCGGCAGGCCGCGCGGCCTGCGGTGGCTCGACGTCGTGTTTGATGACGACGTTGTGTATGCCAGAGATCGTCGTTCGGGGAAGCTCAAGGCGCTCGTCGCCGTCGAGGTGAGCTTCGAGGCAGTCGCAGGAACTGTGATGGACGAGGAGGACCAGGCCGAGGCGGTCGGCCGAACGCGGGCGGCGACGGCCGAATTCTTCCACGACGGTGCCCGGTGGCAGACGTCTGGCCGCGTGTACTTCAATCTCATCCCGACGGCGACGGTCGAATACCTGTCGCGGGATCTTGAGATGGTGGCCGAAGAGCACGCCGTCCCACGCGTCTGAGCGGATTCGCGCGTGAGCGTGAGCACCGCGCGCTGACCATGTCGCTGTGACATCGTGATGCCCCTTTCGAGCTGGCATCCGTCCGAACCTTGCCTCGTCGACCAGGCGTGGTCCTTTTGTGCGAACGACGCGGTCAATTGGGGAAGCGTGGTGGAGCGTGCGGGTCGCGTTCTCGATGCCGGTTCCCGAGCGAGGGAGCGACGATAACGCCATCGGAGGGCGCGATGGTCCGCTCGATGACGGTGGTGCTCGGGGGCTTGCTGGTCGCGGCATGCGGCGCAGCCGCGGTCGAACTCCCGCCGGCCCCGCCTGAAGAGCCGCTTCCGGCGGCCCAGCGGTCGCTTCGCAAGGCTGAGGAGTATCTCGGCGCGTCGTGCGAGATGCTGCGCCACGGACATCGCCACGCGCTCGACGGATACTACGTGGCCTGTCAGGAGGCCTGGAATGCGGTGCAGCTCTGCCCCGAGTCCCCCGCGGTCCTGGCAGAGGCAACCGATCTCTATGCCGACGCGCTGGCTGGCTTCCTCGAAGCTGCAACTCGGCAGGGGCGGATCAGTGATGGCGGTGTCTGGGTGGGGCCACCGGGGCGGCTCGTGAAGGTGCCGCTCGTGCCGAAGGCGCTCCAGGTGCCGCCAGAAGCGATCGCCTCGCTCGAGCCCCAGGCGCAGAATGACGACTCACGCGTCGTGCGACGGATTCTGAGGGACGGCTTTGGGCTACCGGTCGTGGTCAGGATCGATCCACGGCGGCTCGGCGGGGCCGACGAGATCTTCGGCTCCACTCGCGAGGCGGTCGCCGCCACCGCGGTGCTTCGCTTCGACATGCCGGGGCACGAGAACGCGCTGCGGAGATTCGCCGGCCCGGTGTCTCTTGACCACGCAGCCGCCGTGCTCGACCTGGCCAATCCGGTCGAGATTGCGGCGGTCAAGATAGGGCCGGCCACTCCCCATCTGGCTGCCGACCTTACGGCACCCCTCCTCGATGTGCTCGACAGCACACCTCAATCCGGGATCGAAGGCTTCCTCCAGCCGTTTGGACGCGGTGACACACAGCCGCGACTCGAGTTTCTCGAGCCCCACCTTCCGGGGCGGATTCCCATCGTCTTCATTCACGGCTTGGCCAGTGACGAGGGCATGTGGTTCAACATGATCAACGAGCTGAGGGCGTGGCCCGAGTTTCACCGCCGCTTCGAGCCGTGGCTCTTTCGCTATCCGACAGGTGCATCGTTTCTCCAGGTGGCGGCGTCGCTGCGGCACCAGTTGACGGAGGCTGTGACGTCGCTCGATCCCCAGGGGCGTGATCCGGCGCTCAAGCAGCTCGTGCTCGTCGGGCACAGCATGGGGGGGCTCCACTCGAAAATGATGGTGGTGGATTCCGGCACGGCGATCTGGGATGCGGTTGCGACGGTGCCGATCGATGCGGTCCGCATGCCGCCGAAAGTGAAGCCTGTCATCGCCCGATGGGTTTTCTTTCGGCCGCTTCCCTTCGTGACGCGGGTCGTGTACATCGCCACACCGCACCGCGGCTCGGTCCTCGCGTCACTCGGGGTGGGCCGTCTGGCCTCGCTGGCGGTTCGCGAGCCGCCGGAATCCAAGGCGCTTCACGAGCGGCTCGCGGAACTGAACCCTGGCGCTTTCCGGCCTGAATATGCCAGCGGGGTTCTCACGACGATCGATCTCTTACAGCCAAAGTCGTCGACGCTCAGGGCGCTCGATCGACTGCGGCCGGCCTGCTGGGTGGCCACGCATTCCATCGTGGGGGATTTTCATACGTCGCTGCTCGGTGGCCGCGACGACTGCGTCGTCGCGGTTGATAGTGCCCATACGCCCGGAGCGCAAAGCGAGATCTGCGTGCCGGCCACGCACACCCGGATCCACAATGATCCACGATCCGTCGCGGAGATCGAACGGATCCTACGGCAGCATCTCGACGAGACATGTCGGTAAGAGCCGGCGGCCCTCTCATGGGGAGAGGTGAGTCATCGCGACTGAAGGGCAAAGTCCACCGTGTTGCTGCCGGGCTCGACGGTGGCAACGAGGTCGGTCTTCACGTGATAGCGGGCCGGCAGAATCTCTTTGCTCCTGCGATCCTCACCGGCCGTCGTAATGCGCACGGTGTGGCTGCCCACGTTCGCCCCGGCAATGTCGCGAAGGAAGGTGAGGGCGTAATGGCCGGCCGTGTCCGTGACGGCGGTCGCCGATCGTCCTGGGCCGTCCGGCGTGAACACGACGAGCGCCCCGGGGAGCGGAACTCCGTCAAGTGCGACGGTGCCCTCGACATTGCCGAGCGGTGGCTTTTTTGACGTCCCGCATCCCGCCAGGACACAGCAGGCGAGGCTGGTCATGGCAATCGCGAATGTCCGGCGGGACGGCGCGCGGAAACGGGATTCGGCTCGGCCGCTCGGAAGACTTCGGTGCGTGATCGGGCGAAGGGCCGCGAAAGTGAGCATGGGGATTCCTTCGAGGGAGTGGAACGGACCGCTGCTAGGGATTGGCCTGGTCGATCGAGGCGATGCCACCGTCCTGAATGCTGCCAAGCAGGGGAAGCACAGCCGCGTTGTCCTTCGCATCGACAAACTCGCTCACAAACCGCACGGAGCCATCACCCATGGCAAAGTTAGCGCCCCCCTCGTGATCGCTGCCGGGCGACTCGAAGAAGAGGTTGTTGAGGCCGCCCGGATTCGATCGCTGAGGATCGGTACAGACGTTGAAAAGCGTGGCGACGCCGCCCACGGCCCAGCCGTTTTGGCTGGTGCGGTTGGAGGCCGCGGCGCCGGTTGCCCCAGGGGCGGGACGCAGTCGTTGCATCTCGCCAAGGAGAATCACGTTGGAGAGTCCGTCTCCTGCCGCCATCGCCGTCCGCCGCTGGGTGGCATGAAAGAGTCCGTCGAGAAGGCCAGAGTCATGCGCGACCTGCGGCGCCGTCGGCGTGGGCAATTGGGGCGTGACGGTCGCCGCCGACATGTCGCGGAAGCGGTGGTCGTCGGCCACGTCGTTTTCAAAACCGTCGAGCCGACCGTAACAGCCGCCGTAGTCGTTGCCACCGCCGCGCCACGCTGGGTCCACGAGGCTGAGGTGGTCGTCGAAGTCTGTACGAATGCCGCTGCGACGGCTCGGGCAATAGAGGAGTGGGATATCGATCTGCGCGAGGGCTGCGTTGCCACGGACGTTCGTTTGCCAATCCCATTTGTCAGCGAGCGGCTTCTGTTCCATGAAGGGAAGCACGCTCAGAATCCAACTCGTCCCGTGCTTGGTGCCGGGCGTGAACGAGCCGGGGGCCCGGCTTGCCTCGAACCACGGGTCGAAGCAGTCCTGGCACGCCGCTTTGTCCGTAGTGTTGGTCGCAGCGGGAAAGGCCCCGTTCTGCATCTCATAGGCCAGGACGGCCAGCGCCACCTGCTTGAGGTTGTTGCTGCACTGCAGGGTGCGGGCCGCTTCACGGGTGGCCTGCACGGCAGGCAGGAGGATCCCAAGAAGGAGTCCGATGATCCCGATCGCGACCAAGAGCTCCACGAGCGTAAAACCGAGGTGAGGGCTGCGCATCGGGGCAGCAGAATCGTGGTGAGAAGAAGGCGTGGCCATGGACAGATTTTCATCCTCGATCCCGTGAGGGGTCTTCGGTTGAATCGCTCCTGGATGGTGCGCTACACGACAGGTGGGACCGCCGGGGAGGCGGAGTCGTGTGACGATTTCAAAGGTGGGATCGCAGGCGATTTCTCCGTGGGGAGGAATCAGCGGCATCGGGCGATGCTGCCCTGCAACGCCGTCATCCTAGCACTGAAAGATGTGGGAATGATGAGGAAACGATGGTTTCTTGGTGAATCAATGCGGCGATCCTTGGGCACGGTTGCCGGTTCTTTCAGCGGCTCCGCGAGTTTGAGCGACACGCCGGTAAGATAGGCGGGGCTCGAAGTCGTTCAGGCGGAGAATTTCCATGGGGCAGCATCTGACCATTCCACGGCGACGTTTTCTGGTCGCCTCGGCCGCGGCTACCGGGCTTGGCGGCCTTGATCTTGCTGGGTTCCCGGCACGGCAGGTCTCCGCAGCCGAGAGGGGGCGGGCCAAGACGATCTCGATCTTCCACACGACCGACCTCCACGGCCGCATCCTTCCGACACAAACCTACGAAGGACTCCAGGACGTAGGCGGCCTTGCCCGCGTGGCAAGTTGCCTGCGGCAGTGGCGGCGGGAATGCCCGGACTCACTCACGGTGGACGTTGGTGACGTCGTGCAGGGGACCGCCGTGAGCATCCACTCCGGCGGCCGGCTCATGATCGATCTCTTCAACCGGCTTGGCTACGACGCCTGGACCCTCGGGAACCACGACTTCGACTGGGGGCCCGAGAAGACAGAATCCCTTCTTGCCGACTCCGCGTCGCCGGTGCTGACGGCCAATCTCGAACGTGGCGCAGCGCGACCCGGATCGTTCGACGGTGCGTGGGGCAAGGTGAAGCCCTGGACCATTCGTGAGGTGGGCGGATTTCGGATCGGATTGATTGGCTTGATTACACCAGGCCTGCCGTACTGGCTTTCGCCTGAGACGCTCGGTGGCGTCACACCGCTCGACCCCGTCGAGACGCTTGCCAAGGCTGTGGCCGAGGTGCAAAGCGAGAAAGTGGACGCGGTGGTCGTCACGGGCCACATGGGCTGGCGGTTCACTGACGACTATGCCAATCCCGTGCGGGCGATCCTCAAAGCTGTCGAGGGTGTGGACGTCTATCTCGCGGGCCACTCCCATCAAAACCAGCCGTCGTGGATGCTGCACGACGTGCTCTGCTCGCAGGCGAGCTACTACGGCATTCACTGCGGTCGCATTGATCTCACCTTCGACCTCGCGAGCCGCAAGCTCATGGACCGGCGGGCGTTCACGATCCTGATGGACGACCGGTTCTCGCTCGACCCGCTCGTCATGCAGGTAGCCCGGCCCGATCTGGCAGCTTCGGATGCGGAACTTGCACGCGAGGTGGCAACGGTGAAGAACGTCATCCCCGGCAAAGGCCGCGGCAGCGACCTCGCCAAGCTGCTCTGCGAGTGCTTCGTAAAGGATCTCGCCAAGCGGGGCACACCTGTCGACGGCGCCTTCCACGGCACGTTCGGAACGGGAGATCTTCAGCCCGGAAAGCTCACCGTCGGCGACTGCTGGCGGATCATCCCCTATGAGAACATGCTCGCGATCGCGGAGGTCACTGCCGCCGACCTCGCGGCGATCATCGCCGAGGACTGGAAGGTTCGGGACAGCGATCGCACGCTCTGGCCTTTCGAGGTGACGGTTGAGCCGGGAGGACAGGTGACTCGGATTGCCCTAGGTGGTAAGGAGTTGCCGCCCGACGCCCGTGTGCGGGTCGCCTTCAATAGCTACGACGCCCAGTCGGGCGGCCGGCGGCTGATGCGGATGCGGGAGATCCTCGAGGCTCCCGCAGCGAAGCGATTCACCACGCCGGTCGATACCCGCAGCGCGTTGATCGCCGGGCTCCTCGACCGCGGCACGGTCGGCTGATGATCAGCCTCGGATCGCACCGAGAGCCCGGAATGCCCGCGTCGCGACGGAGCCGGCGGCGCCATCGATGAGTTGGTCCATGAACGCAACCGCGGCAAAGAGGCTCGCGGCGCGAGGGTCTTCAAGGATCGCCATACGACGGTTTATGGGGGACGATGTGGGTTGGAGCCGTTGGACATTGAGAGCAGCCTGCCTTGAATTTGCAACGAAAGGATCGGCTGCGGCGTAGTTCACTTCGTAGCCAATGTCTTCGAACTGGCCCACAGTGATGCGGCTGAGTGAGGCCCCAGATCTGTCAATCGGTCCGGCTGAGACCATCATTTCGTAGCCAAAAAGACTGTCTCGCCAATGAGCGCCGTAACTTCCATCACCCGGACCCCCTCTCTCGTACAGCGGGACTCCGGCATCCGTTCGGCCG
>CAYZHH010000084.1:0-12401 GCA_964478275.1 uncultured Candidatus Kuenenia sp. | reverse complement strand
ATGGGCTTCCGCGTCAAAACATCGCGCGGAACGGATTGAAGAGCGACCAACGCTGTTGGGCGGCCGGCTGCACGGCCCACTGCCGCCATCGCTGCGGGTCGTTGCCGAGCGCGAGGCCGGTGGCACGGCCGAGGGCGACGCACACTCGGTTCTGGATTGCTGGGTCGGGATCGTCGAGCAATGGAACAAGCGTGGCAACCGCTGCCTGATCGCGAAGCTCGCCCAAGGCCCGGATGGCTCGCAGGCGGACACTCAGATCCTGGTCTTGGGTAGCACGCGCCGCCAGGAAGCGGACGGCGTCGGGCCCGCCTCGCTGTTCCCATGCGCCACACGCCGCTGCCCGCACGCGAGGATCGGGGTCAGCGCCGGCACCGCGAATGATCGCATCGGCAGCCGTGGTCTCGAATGTCGCGGCCTCGTCGACGATCCGCGCCCGCACCGCACCGTCGTGTTCGGTGAGGAGCATCTCCACCATCCGGCGGGTGAAGCGAATCTGCTCTGAGGATCCGCTGGTACGGGTCGCCGCTGCGGTGGAGGCCACGAGCGCCGCACGGGCTTCGGCCTCGCGCGAACTAAAGAGATTGTCATCGTCGGCAGGCGGAACCGATGCCGGCGGCGTTGCTGGCGTCGGTGTCGGTGGAGGGAGCGACGAAGGTCTGGCTGCGGGAACAGGGATTGGGCGGACGGGAATGCCGGGCTCGTCCACCGTTGGCAAATTCTGAACCGATTCCTCGTCGGCCCCCGGCACGATCGAGCGCGGTGCGGACGCGGGCGTCGCTGCTTCGCCGCTGTTTGGATCGGCAACCTCCGGCGTGGGCCAGCGTCGCCACTGCGTGCGATAGAAGCCTTGCACACCTGGACGGACGGGGCAGTGCGGCTCACACGCGCCCTCTCGACACCCTGGCTGGTGCTGATGCTGCACCGTCGCGTGGAGGCCTGGCTGAAGCGTGCCGACTCCGGAGCAGCCTGCAAGCAGACTACCGACAACCGCGACGATGCCGCGAAGCAGGTGGAATCGATGCCTTCGGACCATAGGTCTCGGCAGCCGGACGGGAGTGGGATGCGGAAGGTAGGTAGGCTCGGCCCACCGAACCAGACCAAACTTCGTCCCAATGGTGGGCCACGCGAGGCGGGCAAAATGGATAGGCTGGTCGTCCAAGGCAAACGGCGTGCATAGCCTGTTTTACCAGCCATCGCGTGCTCTCACGGTCTCCTCATGCCTCTGTCTCCGGAAGCGCAGCGCCTGGCCGTGATCGTGGTCGCCGTTGTGATTCTCTGGATCACCGAGGCGATCCCACTGGCGGTGACGGCCCTGCTGGGGGCGGTGGCCTGTGTCCTCGCCGGCGTCGCACCGGCCGACGAGGTTTTTGCCGCGTTTGCCGACCCGCTCATCTTTCTGTTTGTGGGGTCGTTCCTGCTGGCCGAAGCCATCCGGCTGCACGGCCTCGACAAGCGGCTGGCCTTTGGCGTGCTCGCGGTGCCTTGGGTGGGCGAGCGGCCTGGCCGCATCCTCGCGGCGGTCGCGCTTGCCTGCGCCGTGGTGAGCGCCTTCATCTCCAATACCTGCACCACTGCGATGATGCTCACGATCGTGGCAGGGATCGTGACGGCGGTCGAAGAGGCTGCGACGGCCACGGGTCGTCGTCCGGCGCCAGCGTTTGCCACGGGGCTGTTCTTATGTGTCGCCTTCGCCTCGTCGCTCGGCGGGCTCGCTACGCCGATTGGCACCCCGCCCAACCTCATCGGGCTGCGATTCATCCGCGAGCAGCTCGGTGTTGACATCACGTTCCCCGGCTGGTGCATGATCGGTGTGCCGATTGTCGCAGTGCTCGTCACGTTCACCGTCTATGTCTTGGGCCGCATGTTTCCGGCGGGCGTCGAGCGGCTCGATGGCGTGGCTGAGTTCGTAGCCCGTGAGCGGAGCAGGCTCGGCCGGTGGACTGTCGGGCAAACGTCTGTTGCCGTCGCGTTTGCCATCACCGTTGTTCTCTGGGTGCTGCCAGGCGTCGTGTTGGCAGTGCTCGGGCCCGACGACCGATGGGCCATGCTGCTCCGAACGCGACTGCCGGAGGGTGTGGCTGCACTCATCGGCGGCATCCTTCTTTTTGTGCTGCCTCGCGGCGGGCCTGGCCGGTGGCGGCCGGCGCTCGAATGGAGTGAAGCCAAGATCGACTGGGGCATCATCCTGCTTTATGGCGGCGGCATCTCGCTCGGCGAGCTCTGCTTCAAGACGGGCCTCGCGGCGGCCCTGGGCGACTCCATCCAAGGGCTTGTGCCCGATGGCTCATGGGGCGGCGTGGTGCTCGTGCTCCTGGCGACGGTTGTCGCCGTGATCACCAGTGAGTTCACGAGCAACACGGCGAGTGCCAACATCGTGGTGCCGGTAGCGATCGCGCTAGGCCTCGCCACCGGTGGCGATCCGCTCCCTGCGGCGCTCGCGGCCACGTTCGCCGCGAGCCTCGGCTTCATGATGCCGGTGAGCACGCCGTGTAACGCGATCGTGTACGGCTCAGGACGCATCTCACTCAAAAGCATGATGGCCGCCGGCATTGTGCTTGATGTCGCCGGTATCGCCGTGATCACCGCGGCGATGCTTGCACTCTCCCGGCTGACGTAACGCGACCTGTCGGCCGCAACCACAAGCCGAGCGATGGATCTCCCTCCATAAAAGCCCACGCCGCGAGCCGTGGGACGGCGGGTGGTCCCTCGGCCCGTCTGCCGTCGTGACGGTCTCGCCCCCATGATCCGCAGTCCCCTTACTATCGTGAGGGGCTTGTATTGCGTTCTCCTCTCGAAGATGCGCCCAGGCGACTCGCATGTCACAGAGTAAGAATTGGACCCGGCCTGTCGGCGCCGCCACTCTGGCGAGCGACGGGCGTGAACCCACTGTTTCTTCGAGCGTTCCGCTCACAGTCGTGCTCATTCCGTCCGGCGGGACATGGGCACCGAGTTTCGCTCTGCGTGGGGGGTGGAGCAGGATGCCGGCCAACTGCCCTCTCTGGCTCAGGCGGCCTGCGGTATCGTGATGGCTTCGTCAAAGCCGCTGCCATCATGCACACCGAGGTGCCCATGTCCCGCGCTCTCGCCCGACTCCTTCTCGCGCTCATCCTCGCCACGATGGCCGTACCAGCCGTCGCCGACGACATCAAAGAGATGCTTGCCAAGGGTGACGCCCTCTGGAGGGCAAGTGACTTCAAGGACGCCGCGGCAGTCTACGACGCCGTGATGGAAGCCGAGCCAACTGTGCCATGGCCTTCTACGGCCGGGCATTCTGCCGCCTGTCGCAGAGCGATCTTGATGCCGCCCTCGAGGACTTTGACAAGGCGATCCGGCTCGACCCAGGGTTCGGCCGTGCGTATCGCAATCGTGGCGTCACCCATCAGCGAAAGGGCAACCTTCCACTGGCTCTCGAGGACGTCACGGCGGCCATTCGCGACATGGATCGCGTGATCGAGCTTGAGCCGAAATCCGCCCCGGCCCATGCTCACCTGGGGCACATGGATGAGGCCACGCGCGACGCGAAACGAGCGATAGATCTCGATCCACTGGCCGGGATCACGCGGGCTGCGAGTGCATACAAGCAAGCCGCGGCAACGGACTTCGACGCTGCATTTGCCGAAAGCGAGTGTGCCTTGGCAATGGCGCCCACGCTCACGTTGGCCCGATTCGCGCGCGGCTGCGGACACTGCGGTAAGCGACGTCCCAACGAGGCGCTCGCGGATTTCACCGCATGCCTCGAAGCGCACGAAAATGTGACCGACGACCTCAAGATAATGGTCCTCAAAGCTCGCAGCATTGTGTTTGCCCATCTGGGCGAGAAGGAGAAGGCAGAAGCCGACACCGCCGAAGCCAAGCGACTTGCGGAAACCACGCCATCAGACACAGCAGGTCGCTAGGAAAGAAGGCTGCAGATTTTTTGAGGGCGTCCCTGCTTCAAACACGGTGGGTGTGACGAAACGGCCAGCGTGTCCCTCTGGCGAGCCGCGTGACGCAGCCAGACGGCGGCCAGTCTGTGCCGCTGACCGGCGGAACGACCGTTCAATCGCGTACAGTTTGCCGCGGTTGAGAAAGCTGAGACGGCGTCCTTTTTTGGCCGTCGATGTCTGCTACCTTGGGAGAGGCCGGTTGTCCAGCGGACGATCCAGGCGCTGCCTTTCGTCCGCTCCATTATGAGGAGTCGCTCCACGTGTCAGGCTCGACAGTTTCAGACGTGACATCGACTTCTCCCCTGGTCACCCAGGGCGAGGATCACGCAGACGCCTCGCATCCAGACATCGGCTACATACCCGATCCGTCGCGGCTGCCGCCGCCGGAGGGTGTCGCCGATCTTCAGATTCTCTGGGTGAATGCAATCGGCGTCATTGTGATGCACCTGCTCGCGCTGCTCGCCTTCGTGCCGTGGCTCTTCAGTTGGACAGGCGCGGCCGTGGCCTTCGCCGGTCTCTATGTGTTTGGCACGCTTGGCATCAACGTCGGCTACCACCGGCTCCTCACACATCGCAGCTTTTCATGCCCTCGCTGGCTCGAGCGAAGTTTTGCCGTGATCGGTGTCTGCTGCCTGCAAGACGCTCCCGGCCGGTGGGTGATCGTGCATCGCCTGCACCATCAGCATTCCGACGAACGCCCCGATCCACACAGTCCGCTGGTGAGTTTCCTCTGGGGCCATGTCGGCTGGATCTTCGTGACCAATCGTCACATTAATACGATCGGGACCTACGACAAATACGGCCGAGACATCCTGCGTGATCCGTTCTATATGGCGATCGAGCGCAACATGACACGGCTCTGGATCTACTTGGCCCATGCGGTCCTGTTTTTCGTGGCGGGCTTCGCCGCTGGCTGGGCCACGACGGGCGACTGGATCGGCGGCCTTCAGCTCGGCGCGAGCGTTCTCGTGTGGGGCGTCATCGTGAGGACCGTGGCGGTCTGGCACATCACCTGGAGTGTGAACTCGCTCACCCATCTCTGGGGCTACCGCAACTACGCCACTGACGAAAACAGCCGCAATAACTGGTTTGTCGGCCTCGTGAGCAACGGCGAAGGCTGGCACAACAACCATCATGCCGAGCAGCGGTCGGCGGCGCATGGCCATCGCTGGTGGGAGCTCGACATCACCTACATGACGATCCGGCTCCTCGAACGCGTCGGGCTCGCGAAGGATGTCGTGCTGCCACGGTCATGGCGTGACCACACTCGTCCCAGAGGATGAGAGGATGAGGATGAAGGGCGATGAGCCGGATGTCGCCGCCGCACTCTGGGCTCGCAAAGCCAGGTCTCGAGGTGCCCGGCGTTGATTCTGTAGAGGGGCGTTCTCTCAGGATGGCGGCGGGTGTATTGCTCCGGCTGCCGGTGCGGCGTGCAGGCCCGCCCCGGAAACAACGCTGGCTGGTGGAAGATCGCGACCACGGTCGGACCCGCTGAGCCGTGGGGCCACACTCGTGGCCCCTCCTCTTCAAACGAGCGCAGAGCCGGTCACCGGCACAACCTCGAAAATCCACAGGATTCGCGTGACTTGCCTTCACATTATTTCGCTAACTTCCAACGTCCTTGGACTGAGCCGGCATCTTGTCCGTGGCTAAGTTCGCGTGGCAACGAATCCGTAGTGACAGGGCGGAAGTTCGAGAAGGCTGCCAATCTCAAATCCAGACTGCTCGACAAGGACCATGCACTGCTTGGGCGTGAGCCGAATGTCCATGCTGGGGCCACGCGGCGTGCTGGGGTCGTAGTTCCAGTGCATCACACCCAGCTTCCCGCCAACTTTCAGCACGCGCCTTGCCTCGGCGAGAAGCTGGGGAGCCTCTGCGGCATGCAGGATGTTGAAGAGCATCGCGTAGTCGGCGAGGCCATCCGAGATGCCACAGCCGTTCGTGACGAAATCCTGCTGCGAAAACTTGAGGTTGAGCAGGCGAAGTTGATCGGCCTTTGCGATTGTGGCCGCGATCATCTCGGGCTCGATGTCCAGAGCGTGGACGCGGCCTCGGACCAGTTGTGCCGCTGGAATCGAGAACGTCCCGTAGCCGCAGCCAAAATCCACGACACACTGGCACTCCACCGTTAGGCCGAGTTTGACCAAGGTGGCTTGGGGGTCAAAGAATCCTTGCCACATGTCCTCGGGTGGCATTCCGCTTTCACGGGTCTTCATCTACTTTTCTGATTTCGGGGATCGCGTCGGAATCAATGACGGCACCGCCTATCCTCCTTGCAGGATACTAAAGACTTTCGACGACTTCTTTAGCTTCCTTCAAGCTCACTCCCGTCTCTTCCCGGTAGAGCTTGATCGCCTCGATCTTCTTGCCAGCCCGGGCCAACTCAAAAGAATAAGCCGGATGTCTGTCGCCGCCGCACGCTGGGAACGCAAAAGGAAACGCCTCCGCGCTCCGTGCGAGGAGCTTTGACGACGCGCTGCGTGAGGTGTCGTGGGATCGCGGCTCGTCATCGGCGAGGGGCACAATCGCTCCCGTCCCTCATTTCCAGGCCGTCTGTGGCATACTGTCTACATGACTCCGAAGATCACCAGCGAACAGCGTGAAGCTCTTAAGCAGGACGGCGGTCCCGTCCCTGTCGAGGACGATCAGACGCATCAGGTCTATTTTCTTGTCGACAAGGTGACGCTCGATACCCTGCGGCAGGACGCGGCCCGTGAGGCGATCCGGAAGGGGATTGCCGACATGGAAGCCGGCCGCGTGGTCACGCTCGACGAACTCGACGCCCGCATCCAGGCGAAAATCCGTCGGCCGAAATCGGCATGACCTTCACCGTCGTCGTCACCGAGCAGGCGGCACGGGAGATGGAAGACGCGGCCGAGTGGTGGGCACGGGAGCGGTTCGTCGAGCAAGCCGAGCGATGGTATGCAGGCATTCGCCATGCGATTACGACGCTTGCGGAACAGCCCGAGCGTTGTCCACGAACGGCTGAAGATGGTGACTTCTCATACGAATTGCGAGAATTGCATTACGGCCTTGGTCCACGACCAACCCACCGCGCGGTCTTCACGATCGTGAAGGAGACGGTGGTCGTCCTCGCGGTGCGGCACGGCGCGCAGGATCGGTTGCGGGCGGGGGGCATTTGAGCGAGGGGCAAAATCGCTCCCGTCCCTCATTTGCAAAATCGCTCCCGTCCCTCATTTCCCTGGCTTCGGGTGCGGTATCATTCCATCTCGAGACCGGGCTCGCGACATGATTGACTCACTTGAGGCCCTCACCATGACCATGCCACGTCACACCACGCGCCGAAACTTTCTTCAGGGCCTGGCGACAGTGGGGGCCGCCGGTGTGCTGGCCCCGGCAGGCAGACAGGTGTTTGCCTCATCGCTCGACCGGCCGGTGTTCGCGACGATCGGCCTGCGAAACCAGGGCTGGACGATCACCCAGAAGTCATTCAAGTTCGCCGACTTCGCCGCCCTCGCCGATGTCGATGCGGGCGTCCTCGGCACCAACGTCGAACGCACGCACAAAGCACAAGGGAAAACACCCGACGCCTACGCCGACTACCGGCGTATCCTCGACCGCAAGGACATCGACGCGGTCATGATCGCCACACCCGATCACTGGCACACGAAGATCGCGGTCGAAGCCATGCGAGCGGGCAAGGATGTCTACTGCGAGAAGCCACTCACCGTAACAATCGATGAAGGAAAACTCATCGAGAAGGTGGTGGACGAGACGGGCCGCGTGTTCCAGGTGGGCACGATGCAGCGGACCGAATGCGATAAGCGGTTCCTGACCGCGATCGCGCTCGTACGTCATGGCCGCATCGGCACAGTCAAGAAGGTGACCTGCGGTATCCAGGGGATGACCGCCTCGCCTGTGATTCCGACGGTGGCCGTCCCCGAAGGCCTCGACTGGGATTTGTGGCTCGGCCCCGCGCCTGCGGTGGCGTATCGCGCCCTTCCCGAAATGCGATCGGGGTACGGCGGCGGCGTGCCCCTCTACAGCAACTGCCACTACTCATTCCGCAACTGGCATGAATACTCCGGTGGCAAGCTCGCCGACTGGGGTGCCCACCATGTGGACATCGCCTCGTGGGCGCTCGGGGCCAACGACTCGGGGCCCAGCACCGTCACGCCGGTCGAGTACACGCTCGCCTGCGACTATCAGGACGGCTATCCCATCGTCAATGATCGCTACAACGTCGCGACTGAGTTCACGCTCCGCGTGGCGATGCCGAAAGACGTCGAGATGATCATCACCAGCAAGGGCGACAACGGCATCCTCTTCGAAGGCACCGACGGCCGCTTCTTCGTGAACCGTGGCAAGATCACCGGCGCACCCGTCGAAGCGTTGAAAGCCAACCCGCTCCCCGAGGGTGCCATTGAAGAGATCTACGGCGGCCCTGTGAGCGCGAACCACACGGCCAACTTCATCGAGGCGATGCGATCCCGCAAGCAGCCCGTCTCGGATGTGCGGTCGCACAACCGCATGCTTGAGATCTGCCACCTCGCCAACATCGCCATGCGGCTCGGCCGCGAGCTCACATGGGATGCCGCCACGCGGGAAATCGTCGGTGACCCCCAGGCCAACTCATTTCTCGCCCGCGAATACCGCAAGGGCTATGAGATTGGGGCGTGATCTGAAGCGACGTTCTTACGCCGCACCGTGTCAACGCGGTGGGGAGTCGTCAGGAATGAGTCGCAGGGCGTGGCTCGCATCGCGGAAGTACCACGACGTCGGGGTGAATGACCGCAGGTGAACGCCGTCGGGAATGAACGTTCCGTTGCTATCTTTCCGTCCCTCTCCTGTGCTGTCGAGGATCAGCGGCATGCGGTCGGGTGAGCGCCCGATCGCGCCGACCCAGAGCACCACGTGCGACACATGGCCGCTGTCGTTCTTCACGAAGAGCAGGTCGCCCGTTCGCAGTTCCGTCATGAACAGCTCGTGTGTGCCGGGACGATCGATGCGATGAGCCCGCACGGTCCCTCCGTCGCCCACCGCCGCTTCGGTCATCTCGGATAGCTTGTGGATGTCGCTCGTGGGCTTGATGCCGAGCGCCACGTCGTAGGCCACCGCCACGAAGTTCGAGCAGTCGACGCCTTTGGCGTTCCTCCCATGCGCCACCGGCTTCCACGGCCAGTCGGCCGGCGGATCCCAGTCGGGCACGTGGTGATGCTGGTAGCTGATGCCGACGTACCGCATGCCCGTCGCGATGACACGCTCACGTTTCCATTCCGCCGGCCTGCGCAGACTTACTTCGGGAACCGGCAGATGCGCCAGCGGTGGCCCCCACTCGCCGTACTTTCGCTTCGTCGCTGGTGAGTACCACTCGGCCAGCGGCACCCGAGCCATGTGCCGTGGGGCTCCCCTGGTACCGTGGAGAATGTCCGGGATCAACTCTTCCACCGGGTAGGCAAACTCCACCCGATAAGGCGACTCATACGCCGGCTCCGCCGCGTGAAGGACGAGTCCCACGACGGCGACGACACACGCAATCAAGCTGCGAACGAATGGCATGCCCGATGAGTGTACCAGTGTGCCGCCGGGGAATAGTCGATCCGAATACACTCGGGACGAGCGTGGTGGCAGCAGCGACTTGGTGGTGCCAAGGTCCACGTCGGAAAATCGTACAATCGTTTCCTCGGGCCAGATTCACTCAGTTCCGGTATCGCGTCATGATGCGAAAGATTTTCTGCTCCTGTGCCGTTCTCCTCGCTCTGGCATGCCTGACGTCAGCCGTCCACGCAGCCGCCGCCGAGCCGTCCTTCCAGAAAGCGCTCGCTCAGGCCGCGCAGAGTGGAAAGCCGATCCTCGCCGTCGCGGCTCGCAGCACCTGTCCACGGTGTGCAGCCTTCGCCGAGCGACTGAAGTCGGACGCCGCCCTCAAGCCGCTTCTCTCCAAGTATGTGCAGGTTACTGTCAACGTAGACGGCCCGGAGTTCCGCGACCTGTCCCAGCGGAAGCCCCTCGGTGGCGGTCTCCCGTTCGTCTATGTCTTGAAGTCGGACGGGTCGGTGGTCGCCGCGGCCGCCAGCGGCAACGATGCGCCACTCGTCGACATGATGAACAACGGGCTCGCGAGCTCTGGCCGCATCCTCTCCGATGCCGACGCGGCCCGAATCTCAGCCGCCGTGACCAAGGCCAAGGACGCCATGACCCGCAAGGATCTCGTTCAAGCGATCGCGGCGATTGTCTCGGTGGGATCTACGGAGGGCGGCGCGGCCCCGCTCGTCGAAGCGAAGAAGATACTCCAAGACATCGACGCGCGCGCTGCCGGCGACATCGCGAAGTGTCGGACCGCCTTGGAGCGCGACAGCGATTCACTGGCGACCGCGGTTCAGGTGGCGGAGGTTGTCCGCACCTACCAGAAGCTTCCGTCGCAGAAGCGGTCGGTCACCGAGCTTCAGACGCAACTACGACGCAAGGATAGCGGCAAGGAACATCTCGAGCAGGCGGAAGTCATTGTCCGCGCCCGCGGCATGGTTGCGATGGACCGGCCCGAGCCGGCAGCCCGCATCTATCAGCAGGTGATCGACACCTATCCCAACACGCCAGCCGCGACGCTCGCCAGCAAAGAGCTCGCCGCCGTTCCCGTCCGGCCGTAAAGAACGACGTCGCGATTCGGCCGGGACCGTTCCCGACCGAACCGCGTGGGTGTCGTCGTGGGCCGCCCGGATCAGGGGGCGGGACGCAGGGGGGCGAGCGAGTGGCTCAGAACCCTCCCGCAATCACCGCACCGCACTGATGGCACCGGGGCAACTCCAGCGGCGGCGGCGTGGGCATCGAGCCCTCCGTCCACCAGGCGTGCATCCGCGGAAACGCGGGGGGCAAGCAAACACCATGTGGAAGATGGTGCTTTGCATGCCACTGACCGCACGAATTGGCATGGAACTTTCCGTGGACTCGGCCAACGGGCCCGCACCCGCATGCCTCGCTCGCTACGGTCCCATGCCACGGCGGCCTTTGCACGTCGGCCTCCTGACAACCACATCCACCAGGCATCGCTGCCCCCTCCGTGACGATCATCTCTTGGGCGGCCGCCCGGATACCGGGAATCGACGAGACGGCGGCAATGATCGTGGCAGCGACGATGGTGTAGGCGATTCTCACGAGACTCGACCTCCTGTGAACGTGCCGCGACTCTCCGCCAGGCACATCCGGAGTGATCGGCCCTCCTGCCCCACCGGATTCACCGACCATGCCGCCCGTTCCGGCTGGAACGGCCCGGTAAACCCTGCGGCCCCCCGCCACGCCGCAAGCGGGTAAGATACAGCGCGAACCACGTCAGCTACGCCGTTCCGTATCCCCCGCGCCACTCCCGCCGTGCCTGCGATCTCCCTCGGCTTTGCCGCCGACACGCTCTCGCTCGATCTCGATGCTGGCACGCTCGTCACAGAGTGCCATGGGCCGGGGGGCGCGACGGGCGACGCGGCGATCGACCTTGTGGCCCGCGCGGTTGGATCACCCGGTCACGGGCCACCGCTGACCGCCCATGTGGTGCCGGGCGACCGCGTCGTGCTGGCGATCGCAGGCGACATTCCACAGGCCGCCGCGGTCAGGCAGGCGGTCACGACGTGCCTCGGCGCGGCTGGCGTCGCAGCCGACGACGTGACGGTCCTCCAGGCAGACCCGCTGGGCGGGGTATCGGCGTCGCCATCAAGTGGGTCGGGCACTGTGCCGTTCGACCCGACGATTGAATCGGCAACGGCCTACCTCGCCGCCGACGGCGAGGCGCGACCGCTCTATATGGCCCGTGCGCTTGTCGATGCCGATATGGTGGTGGCGATCGGCCGGTTCGGCTGGGATGCGTCGCTCGCGGGTCGATCGCCGGAAGGCGATCTCTGGCCTGCGTTCGGCCGTCGCAGCGATCGCGAAAGCTTTGTTCGGGACATGCTGAGGCACGGCCGTAAGGCGCTCGTTAACTGGCGATCGAATCTCCATGACATCACCTGGCAGTTGGGCGTGATGGCCTCCCTGCGACTGGTGGAGGGCCGCGAAGGAACCCTCCACGCCGCCTCGTTTGGGCTTCCCGAGGAGGCGGCTCGCGTTGCCCGCGCCTCGGCGATCGGATGGCGGCCGCATGTCGATGACCCGGCGGACGTCGCCGTTGCCACGCTGTCGAGAGCCGCGCCGTGCTTTCTTGGCCTCGTTCGCAGTGTCGCCGCGGCCGCCCGCCTGACGACACCCGACGCAACGATCTGCATTGTTGGCGACATAGCCGAACCGCCAGGCCTGGTCGTCGGCCGCTGGCGGCAAGGTGTGCCGCTCGAGCCGCTGCTCCGTGAGGCGGCCAAGTCTGGTGATCCCGCGATCGTGGCCGACGCGCTCGATGCCCGGCTGCTCGCTCGAGCGATCGGCGAACGGCGACTCGTGATCCTCTCGCGGCTCACGGCGGAAGTCGTCGAAGAGCTTGGCTTCGGCCATGCTGCCGACGTGGCCGTGATCGAACGGCTTGCCAATCGCGCCGAGCAT
>CAYZHH010000083.1:9695-12555 GCA_964478275.1 uncultured Candidatus Kuenenia sp. | reverse complement strand
GCACAAGCTTGGCTGGACGCACGTCATGCAAAAGGACCATGCCGCGGCGGCCGAGACCTTTTCTGTCCAGCTCACGGCGTCACCCGATGGTCCGCTCGCAGCCGATGCGGCGGCGCTGCTCGGTGATGCTCTCGTATCGCTCGGCAAACCCGCCGACGCGGCAAAAGCTTTTGCTCTCGCCCTTGCCAAGCCAGAAAAACTTTCGTCCGGTGCGCTTCGGAGCCTGGCCTTCATTCGCGCCGCCGAGGCCGCCGCGGCCCGCGAGGCATGGGCGGAGAGCCTTCTGATTGCTGAGGCGTTTCTCACGGCATCACCAGACTCGCCCCGCGCCGCGGAAGCCCGCTACGCCGCCGCCTGGGCCACACAGAATCTCGGAAGGTTTGATGAGGCACTCACCGACTACCGTCGCATCGCCGAAGGCCCGCGGACCGAGCTCGCGGCGCGCTCGCGGCTCATGGAAGGGGAAGTGCTTTTTGAAAAAGGCGAACACAAGGAAGCCATCAAAGCCTTCTTCAAGGCGGCCTACGGCTTCGGCGAGCAGAATGCGCCGCCGGCTTTCCATCCCTGGCAGGCGCAGGCGACGTACGAAGCAGCCCGTTGCTTCGAGGTCCTGGGCCAGCCGGCGCAAGCCCGAAAACTCTACGCCGAGCTCGTCGAGCGTTATCCCACCAGCGAACACGTGGCCGCGGCCCGCAAGCGGCTCGCCGCGCTCGATACCCGATCAGAGGCCCCAGGAACAAAATCATGAGTGGCCTCGAACGAGTGCACACGCTCTGGCAGCTTTTTCTGGCCGGCGGCTTCCTCATGTGGCCGATCGTGGCGATGTCGCTCGTCGTCGTGACGTTCGGAATCGAGCGGCTCATCGCGCTGCGGCGTAGGCGGATTGTGCCGCCGGAGTTGGCGTCGGAATTGAATGCGCTCGAGGCTGGGAAATTCGACCCCCGCGCGGCCTATCGCATCTGCCAGGAGCATCCCTCAGTGGCCGGGCGGGTGATCCAGGCGCTCCTCGAAAAGATCGGTCGGCCGCTTCCCGAAATGGAGCGAACCGTCGAAGTTGCCAAGGAGCGAGAGGCCGAGCGGCTCTACGCCAACGTCCGCCCGATCAGTCTCGCCGTCTCCGTCACGCCGCTCCTCGGCCTGCTCGGCACGGTGCAGGGCATGATCCTCGCCTTCTACACGACAGCCAACCTCGAGGCCGGGGCCAACCGAGCCGCCGAGCTTGCCCAGGGCATCTATGTGGCCCTCATCACGACGTTCGCTGGCCTCTGCGTGGCGATCCCCGCGGCGATCATCGCCCACTACCTCGAGGGTTGCATCCTCAAGGGGTTTCGGCAGATCGACACGGTCATCGACGGCGTGCTCCCACAGCTCGAGCGGTTTGAGGGCAAAGGCCGGGTGACCTCCGCGCAGCTCGCCGCTCCGCCACCACCGCCCCGCCCCGCTCCGGCGCCGCCTCCTACTCCGCCGGCGCGTCCCGCCGAGGCTCGGCCATGAGTGTCACGATCAACAAAGGGCGGCTCAACACCGGGCTCGAAATGACGCCCATGATCGACATCGTGTTTCTGTTGATGATTTTTTTCTTGGTCGCAAGCAAGCTCGACGAGGCCGATCGCGCGATCGACGTCGTGCTGCCGGATGCTTCCGCCGCCAAGCCGCTCACGACCCGACCACGAGAATTTGTGATCAACATAGATCGCTCGGGCAATTATTTTGCCGGGGCGCGGCCTGTGCGGCTCGACGAGCTCGAGCAGCTTCTGGCGCAAGCGGCCGCCGACAACCCGCAGCGGCAGACGGTGATCCTTCGAGGCGACGAAGAGGTGCCGCACAAGTTTGTCGTGGCGGCGATGAATGCCTGCGTGCAGGCGGGGATCGACGATTATCAGGTGCAGGCGACGACCGACGAATGACCAATCCTGCGGCCACCGCCGCGGAGGGTGTGATGACCGATGACGGTCTCGATCGCGGCAGTTCATACCGGCGCCGACTCGCCCGCGCGGCCGCGGCAAGCTTCGCGCTCCACATGATCTTCTTTGGCGGGCTGTCGGTGTCACGACTCGACTTCGCGACCGAGCAGCCCGCCGATGCCGAAGCGACAAATCCGGAGAAGCGGAAGAAGGCGGCCGACTTTCGGCTCCAGGTCTCACGGTCAGCCACCGCCGAGCGGCCGGCGCATGAAAGGGCCCTCACGCTTCCGGTTCCCACCGACGCCGCACGTCCTGCGGAGTCGCGCGAACGCCCGACCGAACAAAGCGTCGCTGATCGGCGCGAGGTGGCTCCTGAAGCAGAGCCAACAGTGATGCCGTCGCGGACCGAGTTTGAGCGTTCGCGACCCGACGACCAGCAGGCCCCTAGCCAGCCTTCCGAAGCGCTCGAACGCGTGGCGGACGTCACGCCCACGGAGTCGCGGGCCACGGCCGACATGGCCGCTGCAGCGGCGGCGACCGAGTCGTCCGATGCAGCCGAAGCAGCCCCCGCGACAGCGCAGCCGCGAGACCGCGGCGAATCAGGGCCCATCGCGGCGCGGTGGCGACCGCGGGAAGTGGCGCTCCTCGAAAAGCTCACGGCCAGGGCGCCCGACGCCTCGTCGCTCGCCGCCCGTCCGGCAGCCGATGCCCCGGCCCCGGCACGCTCGACGGCGATCTCCCGGCGGTCGACCGCGAATGCTGCAAGGCCTTCGACGGTGCGCGCCGATGCGATTGCCCCGGCCCCAACCCAGGCGACGTCGTCCGCATCAGCAGCGTCACCGCAGCCGCGAGACACCGCCCGTCGCCCCGCGCCTGCAACAGCCGCGGCCAGTCGACCGGCGATTCCTGCTGCCGCAACCTCGCCGTCGTCCACGGCGATCGCGACCGGCGTCGCG
>CAYZHH010000083.1:8523-9685 GCA_964478275.1 uncultured Candidatus Kuenenia sp. | reverse complement strand
CGCATCCCCTGCCCTCGCAAGCATCACTCGCTCGCAGGCCCTCGCGGGATCGACGGCGAGTGCTGCGGCAGGCAGTCGCTCGCCAGCACGTTCATCCAGCGTGAAGGCTGGCGAGGTCGCAGGGGCGGCGACCGTCGCCGCAGCGACCGGTGCCGCCCCCGCGGTGGCGTCGAGCGGTGTCGGTGGACTACTCGCACCAGCGGCCGCAGCATCGGGCGGGAGCCGATCGGGAAGACAAGGTGCGCGAGGCTCCGCGGCGAGCGAGCGCTCGGCGGCGGGTGGAAGCGCGCGGGCGGCCAGAGCCGCTGACGGTGGCGGCAGCGCCGACAACGCAGTCGCGGCAGGCACTGTCGCGGGCCAAGGCCGCGGAGCGGGCGGCCTCGCCGATCTCGGAGGTGGCCTCACGGGCGGCCGAGAAGGGCTTGTGGATGGCGGCGCAGGAACGGCTGCCGGCTCGCGATCACCCGGACGTGACACGGGGAACCTCGCTTCAGATCCAACCGGCTCGGGCGGCCTTGTCGCCGTTGACCCGACGGGTGGCGGCGGGCCTGGGCAAGGCGGTGGCCTAGGGCAACGCGGCGGCTCGGAGCTCGCGGCGGCAGGAGGTGGTGGTCCCGGAGGCCTGGGCACCGGCCTCATGCCCGCGGCGATGGACCGTGGCGGTCGTCGTGGCGGCAGTCGCTCGGCGGTGGCCTCGCGTGGCGGTGGTCGTAACCAGGGCGACGGCGCGAGCGAGGGCCTCTCGGTGTCACCCGCCGACATCGCCGCGGTGGTGGCAGCCGGACGCCAGCGAGCGGCGGCCTCGTCGCAGCCGCAGGGGCCGCGGTCGCTCGAACGCATCACAACTGCCGCGCTTCCAACCGATGGCCGGGTCCGCGACGTGGCCGAAGCATTCGCTTCTCGGAGCGGTGGTGGGAGTGAACCAGCAGGAGGCATCACCGACCGCGAGACGCTCGACCGCGCCCGGGCGATGGTCGATCGCGGGCTCGCCTTCCTCGTCCGTTCGCAACTCGCCGATGGCCGTTGGCGGCTCACCGAGTACGCCGGCGTTACCCCCGCCGACAAACCCAAGCTCGAGAGCGACACCGCGGCCACGGGCCTCGCGCTCCTCTGCTTCCTTGGCGCGGGACATGATCATTTTTCAGGGCCCCATCGCGACACC
>CAYZHH010000083.1:0-8513 GCA_964478275.1 uncultured Candidatus Kuenenia sp. | reverse complement strand
CTCTATAGCCACGGTATCGCGTCCATCGCAGTCTGCGAGGCCGTGGGCATGACGGGCGACCCGCTCGTGAAGCCCGCTGCCGAGAAGGCCTGCCGGTTCATCGCGACGAGTCGCCACCCGACGCTCGGAGGCTGGCGGTATGTGCCCCGCACCGATGCCGATCTCTGGGTGAGCGGCTGGATGCTCGTGGCCCTGCGGGCCGGCGATCTGGCGGGCGTGCAGACCGATCCGGCGGCGCTCGACGCCGTGCGAATGCTCGTGGATGCGTCGGCATCGCCCAGCGACCCGACACGGTATGCCTACAACGTCCGCAAGGCAGACCAGCGTCGAACGGATCTTTCGGTGGCCTGCATGACGGCCGTCGGCACGCTCATGCGGCTGCACACGGGTGCGACGGCTGACGACCCACGGGTCATCGCGTCGTCAAAACTTCTTGCCGGGCTTCCACCGTCGTACGGCACGAAGAGCCAGCGCGTCCGCGACTCGTATCTCTGGTACTACGCCTCGCAGGTGCTTGTTCACACGGGCGGTGACGACTGGCAGGCCTGGTACGCCGAGCTGGTCGACACGCTCGAGGAAGAGCAGCGGAAAGACGGCCCGCTCGCCGGAAGCTGGGACGCGATGGGTGAGGTGCCCGACCGCTGGGGCGAGTACGGCGGGCGACTCTATGTGACGACGCTCCATCTCCTCGCGCTCGAAGTGCCCTGGCGGCATCTGCCGACCTACGCGACGGCGCCCTCGCGATAAGTCGCCTGGCGATGCGGCACGGGCAACCCCAAGCCGCTATCACTTCTTCTCGCGGAGCGCCCGGGGCAGTGGTGCGAGCTTGAGCCGCCACTTGGCGAACGGAAGATTTTTGTCACTGGCTGTGATCGCAGCCCCGATCAGAAGGCGATCGATTCGCGTCGTGTCGATTCGTGATGGGCCGAAGGCCGGGCTCTGGCCGACGAGCGCTGTCCCTTCCACACGCTCGACCTCGAGCGTGGTCCGCTCGCCGCTGGCCCCCAAGCCCTGCACGAGGAGGCCATCATCGTCGTGTCGAGGCGCGGCGTCGGCTCCCATATCCTCCTTGGGCGTGTTGTCTACGAGGTTCTCGGGATGGAGCCATATCAGCCGAACAACCGCCTGCCGCGGCAGCTTCTTCTGCTGACCCGCAACTTCGAATGTGACTTGGGAGCCGTCGAGCGCGACGAGCTTGCCGCGAAGGTAGTCGCCGGTTCGGAGCCGAACGACGTGCGTGGGTGGATCGGACTGCTGAGACCGAGGCACGGTGAGGAGGCGCTCGAAGCGATCTCGTGGAATGCCCTGGGTCGAAGCCGAGGGGTCAAGCTCGATCGCCTTGACGAGATTGCCCGCGACCACGACCGACTCACGACCCGCCTCTGCGGTTACGGGTGACCGCAGCCGTACACCTGTGGCGTCGATCCGTTCCACCGCCACGGGAATGAGGTCACCGCTCGAGAGCGCCATGATGGCGGGATACCCTGCCTGTGCCTCCTGAGCCAACGCGGCCGCTGCCACACGCGCGTGTGCCGCGAGTGCCAGGTCGAGAATCTCGCGATCGGCCACATAGAGAAGCCCCCGCTCGAGGGTCACCGTCTGAATCTCGCCATCGGGCGACTCGACCCGCACGCCCACCGGCGTGCCGACACGGCCACGGAGAAGATTCATCACGCTCTCGAGGTCAACACCTTTGGTCTCGACGAATGGACCAACCTTGGTCGGCTGCACGGCGAGGATGCGGGCGCCTGGCTCGATCCGACCGTCGCGGGCGGCCGCGCCGTCCTCGACCACCATCGTCACAATGAAGCCACCATCTTCGGCGGTACCGATCGATGCCCCCACGCCGCCGATCTCGGCCTGACCGGAGGCGACTCCGTCCGCTCGACTGCGCTTCGGGATGTACTCGACCTCCGCCGAAAGACTGGCAGCGCCGGATACGAAACCGCTGGCGCCAAGGCTTCCGGTGGGCAGCCACGCGATGCCTCCGCCCCATTCGGCAGCATCGACGATGCAGCCTGGCACGCGGGCATCACCGATCACAAGCATTCCCGCGTGGTTTGGGAGCTGGGGAGGCGTGGCCGATTCGAGCGCCGTGATCGCGAGGATGTCGGCAAACGGCACGACCACCGCGCCGGTGACTCCGAGCCTTCCCACCTCAACAGCATCGTCCCTCACGGCCATGAGGTTTCCCGTCAGCACGCCTCCCGCGTGGGTCAGGATTCGAATCGTGGCTGGTGGCTCGGATCCATCCGCCGTCGGGGCTGGCATCTCTCCACCCGCCAGGTCGATCGCCTCGACATCACTCAGTGGTACGGTCGTCGCTTGATCGGCCGTGCCCACGATGACCGAGTCGGGTGCAGCATCGAGCGAGGTAATGCCGCCGGTGATGATGCGTCCCGCACGCGTCACGACCGCGGTGTCGGCCCGCTCCTGGGCGATCGGGTCGGGCGTCTTCCATTCGGTGACACGAAGGCTCTCGAGGCACACGTCGCCGGAGAGGAGCTTCACGGCAAATCGACCAGACTGCGGCTTGGGGCTCGTCGGTGGCACAGTTATCTCGACAACGTCCTCCACGCCGTCCACGGCGATCGCGAGCCGGCCCACGGTGGCGTCTACGAAGAGACTCATTCGCAACCGCCCCTTGTCGAGCGACGGGATCGTCACCTGCTCGTAGTGACTCGCTGCCTTCTCTTGCCTGATGATCAAGCCGACGTGGCCGAGAGCCGGCACCTTGATGAGCTCGAAACGGAAAGGCTCAACCAGCTTCCCATCTCCGGCCGCGATGGCCACCGCCAGCTCGGGTATCTGCTTCCATGACAGCACGATGTCGTACCGGGCCCGCGGACCCGCGGGAATGTCCCGCGTGATCATCGAGTTGCGGCGGTCGCTCGTCAGCCGAGCCGCCTCGTCCCGCCAGGTATCAGCGGGCTCCTGCTGCCAGCCCGCGAGGCCACCCGGGCCGACGTAGCCGGTCCCCTCGCCACCGCTTCGCCGCCGAATGGATGTCACGATCGCCCGGTCGATGCCCACCGCCGCGTCGTTCCCCGCTGGCTTCAGAATGACCGCGCTTGCGTCGATCGACTCGAGGCTGCCGTCGATCACATCGCCCCCGCGAAGGAGGCAGCGAAAACCGGTCAACTCCTGAGGGCTTGGCTGTGCCTTCGCCGCGCGGATCCCGGCAACGGCATCAAGACGAAATTCGAAGGGATCGAGGAACGCGGCAGACTTCCAGCGGAACGTTGGCAGGCCCGCTTCGCCGATGGCCTCCGTCGGGGCGAACGTACCCGGCAGCCTGGCACCACCAGGAAGATCAAGGATGAACGGATCCGAGGCCGCGGCGTCGGCCCGCGCCGCGATTCCGGAGAGAGCGAGGAGGAGCAGGAGTGTCCACGCAACCCAGCGGCCCTGAACGGTGTGCGGCATGGTTCGATCATCTCCACTGTGGCGAAGGCACTCGACGCGAGACACTGCCCCGCCGACACGCATCAATAATACGACACCGGTCGTCCCCTCCACCACGGCAGGCGCAGCGGCTTGACTGATTGCGTATGCCGCGGCAAGACTACAGTCTTTGGAGGTAGAGCGGCTTCATGTTTTTCACCATGCCGTGCCCCGGCTGCGGCAAGCCGCTCAAGGGCAGGGACGATCTGCTTGGCCGGACTGCTCGCTGCCCATATTGCCGCAGCGCAGTCACGGTTTAGCGGCCTCAGGCGCCGGTGCTTCCGCCCGAAGCCGACGAGCCCGATGGCCCCACGGCCGCCACCTTCGATGTCGCTACCAAGCCCGCGAAGCCGTCTGGCAAAGGTGGAAGGTCCACCTCCGTCGGTCTGCCATCCAAGGCGTCCACAAAAAAGGGGGCTCCTCAGACCGTCCCCGAAGCCGCCTTCGCGGCGGCTGCTGATACGAACGTCAGCGGTCTCTGGGCGTGCCTCACCGCGATCACGGCCACAGCGGTCTTCTATCTCCTGCTCTGGCCGATCTCCTCGATCGGCGGAAAGCAGACCTACATCGGGCGTCTTTTCATCGGCACGTCGTCGTATGCCGCCGGCGGCTGGGTGCCGATCGCGGAGGTGTTCACCTTCTGCTGGGCTGGCGGGATGCTCGTCCAAAAGTGGTTTAAGATTCGACGCCAGCAGCGCGGGCTCCTCTATGACGTCCTGCCGCAGGAGCTCGGCGAGGCCATCACCCTCGACAACCTCGATCAATTCACGTCGCACATTCGCTCGCTCCCGAAGGAAGCTGCTGGCAGCTTCCTCGTCACTCGCTGCCTCCCAGGGCTCGAACACTTTCGCGTGCGGAAGAGTGCCTCCGATACCGCCACCATGCTTTCCAGCCAAAGTGACATCGACGCCAGCAGCGTTGATGCGAGCTACACGATGTTCCACGTGTTCATCTGGGCGATTCCGATCCTTGGCTTTCTCGGCACGGTGATCGGTGTGAGCGACGCCGTGGCGGGATTCACAGGAACGCTCGAAAGCTCGAGCGACATCGGCGGCCTGAAGACCGGCCTCAAGAGCATCACCTCCGGGCTGGGCACCGCTTTCGACACGACGTTCGTGGCCCTTTCGATGGCGATGCTCCTCACGTTCCCCGTCAGCAGCCTCCAGAAAAACGAGGGGGACCTCCTCGGCCACATCGACGAGTACACCAACGAGAACTTCCTCCGTCGCCTCGACGACGGTCGCGACGGGGGCGCCGAGCGGGGCTTGGGGGGCAGTCGAAGCGACGTGGCACGACTCATCAATGCGGCGCTGGCGCCGCACCAGGCCCAGCTCGATGCCTGGACGAAATCCGTCCAGGCCATCGGGGAAGACGTTGCAGCCCAGGTGAAGCAGGACTGGGAGGGGGTCGCGGCCACGTTCGTGGAGGAACATGCCCGGCAAGCATCGCGAATCCATGAGATCGATGGGCTCGTGAGCGCGTCCCGTGAGGGCCTCCTGCAAACGGTGGCCGACGTCACCGCCGCTCGCCGCGAAGCGAGCGAAACCATGCATGAGGCGGCGTCGAGCGTGCAGACGTATGCGGTGTCGCTCAAACGGAGCCACTCGGAGGCTCGAGGAGGCTGAGAAACGGGCCCGGGAGGTTGCACGCCTGGAGGCGAAGCGTCGTGAGCTCGCGGCCCTCCCGATCCTCGAGGCGCTTCCCGCCAAGTCTGTTCGCCTTCCGGACCCGCGACCAGCACCAAAGGACGTGAGCGAGGTCTCGGTACTCTGTCGCGAAGATCGCATCTGGGTCGTGGACATCGCCGCACTCCGGGAGAAATCGCTCCGGAGGGCCGATTTTGTGATTCGGTCCAAGAAGCTCGATCCCGATGGCTCAGCGGTGGCACGACGTTCATCGATGAGTTCAACAAGTCGCCCGTGAAGGCGGGTGCGTTTGAGATCACCCTCGATCGCGGCCATGGAGGATGGCCCCGCATGGTCCTCAGTCGGATCCCGGGACGCGGTGAGACCGTCGACGATGCGATGAAATCCACGGGGGACTTCGCTCGTACGCTCCGCAGACTCAAGCCCGAAACGCATGTCCTCCGTTTCTTTGTCTGGCCCGATTCCTTCGCGGCGTATCTCAAGGTCAGGGAAATGGCCGGCGAGCAGGACTATGCCGCTGGGTGGGAGCCAATGACCACCCCCGACGAGTACCGCATCGTCCTTGGCACCTACGTGCTGGGAGTAAAGCCGCCCCCCAAACCACAGGCTCCTCCCGTTCCGAATCAGAAGCCGGCGGCACCGCCCAATGTCCTCGACTGACCCCCGCGCTGAAGCGCTCGTCACGCCAACTCAAAAACCGCTTCGATCTCGACCGGCACGCCCAGCGGCAACGACCCCGCGCCAAAAGCGCTCCGCACGCCCACGCCACGGTCCGGCCCCCACACGTCCGCAAAAAGCTCGCTACAGCCGTTGATGACGTGCGGGTGCTGCGTGAAATCCAGGGGGCAATTCACGAGCCCCATGAGCTTCACCACCCGCGCCACGCGATCGAGGCTGCCGAGCGAGTGAACGAGCGTGGCGAGGATTGCGAGGCCGACCAAGCGGGCTGCAGCCTTGCCGGTATCGGCATCGAGATCATCGCCGACCCGGCCTTTGAGAAGCGTGCCATCCGGCTGAAACGGCAGGTGGCCGGAAACGTACGCAAGCGAGCCCACCACGAGGCAGGGCTTGTAGGCCCCCGCGGGCTTCCCGATCGGCGGAAGAACGAGGCCGAGGGCGGCGATGCGGGCCTGGGCAGAGTCGGGGAGTTCCATGAAGCGGTGCAGCCGTTGGGGACGTGGTACAAGAAGGGCGGCCGAGATGGCCCAGAGCCACGGAGTCTACCGTGGGCGGCTTTCAGCGTCAGCGTCCCAGGGGGATTGCAACAAGTCATGCGATGTTCGGCCGTCATGCTCCTGGTGATCTTCGCGGCTCACCGAGCTGGCGCCGAAGGGATCGCCCTCGATGAGCGGCCCGATCGTGTCGTCGTCGCGATCGACGGTCAACCGTTCACCGAATATCGTTTCGCGAAGGACGGTCTCCGACGACCGGTGCTCTTTCCGCTGCACGGCCCCCACGGCGTACCGCTCACGCGATCCTGGCCCGTTGGCCCACGACTGCCGGGCGAGCCTGACGATCATCCCCATCACGAGTCGCTGTGGTTCTCGCATGGCGACGTCAATGGCCATGACTTTTGGACCTGCCGTCGCGGTGAACGGATCGAGCACGCGGCATTCGAGCATGTCGGTGACGGACGCATCGTCGCCACGGCTCGCTGGCTGGCGCCCGATGGCCGCGTCGTCTGCACCGATCGCCGCGTGCTGGGGTTCTCCACCGAAGGCCTCGACCGAATCATCGACCATGAGATCACCATCACGGCGAGCGAAGGTCCGCTTGTTTTCGGTGACACGAAGGAAGGCACAATGGCCATACGGGTCCGCCCCGAGCTCAACCTCACGCGGGCAAAAGGAGGACCGCCTGCCTCGGGGCACTATGTCAACGCTGGTGGCGATCACGACGCCGCCGTGTGGGGTGTGGCTTCAGGCTGGGTCGATCTCTCCGGCACCCTCGATGGCAAGGCCGTCGGCATTTCCTGTTTCGACCATCCGAAGAATCTCCGCCATCCGACCTGCTGGCACGCCCGCGACTACGGCCTCTTTGCCGCCAATCCGTTTGGGCTTCACGATTTCACGAAGTCCCCCAAGGGTGCCGGCCGCTTTGAGCTTGCCAAAGCTGAGAGTCTCACCCTTCGACACCGCTGGATTCTCCACGAGGGGGATGCCGACGACGCTCGTATCGCCTCACGCTTCGCGGCATGGGCGAAGGCAGCCGACTGACATCGGGCTCCTCAGCGGTTGGGCGGCGGGTCGGGCTGCGCTCGGGCGGGCATCCGGGTCGCTCGGCGAAGACGATTCGACGGTGCTTACGATCGATCCCCACGAGTCCCCCAGTCACCGGATCGGCGGCGATTCCTTGCCCCGGAAACGGGCAGGTGAGCGCCTCGACGAATTCGAGTTGCGTCCCTTGCTGGGGCAGCGCGAGGCGGTAGAGCACTGGAAAGTGGTGGTGTGAAACAAGCAGCGTGTCGCCGTCCCATATGCCCCCCGACCCGCTCATGCGGTCCCAGTCGGCGATCACTTCCGCGGGGAAGGTGAACCGCCGCACCTCGCGGTTGAAGGTGCCATCGGCGTACTCGATCAGGACAGTGCGAGCGTTCTCGTCGCCATACCACGCGAAGCAGCACCACCACTGCCCCTCCCTTTGCACGCACCAGACAAGGCTTCCGGGCGGGCGATCAAAGCGGTGAATGACGGTGAGCGTGGCCGTGGCGGGGTCGAACATGCGAACATCGCTTTCGGGTGGCTCGGCCGGGTAGTTGGAGTGGGCACAATAGACCTTCCCTTCATGGACAAAGCCGCTGTTGAGATGCCGGGCGTCGGGGGCCGTGCCCGTGGCAACGAGCCGTCCGGTAGCCCGCTCGTGCTGCGCGACGGTCGTGTTCGATATCGCGTAGGCATGGCGATCGGTCGCAACTGCGGCCTGGGTGGCATGCGGTGAGGCGATGAGCCGCGAGGTCGTCCAGCCGGACCGTCGGACGAGGCTGATCGTCGCGATGCTCTCGGTGGCGAGTGCTCGCAGCCGCCATACGATCACCGACTCGACCGTGACGCTCCCGATCGCCACCAGGGCGGTTACACCCATCACGCGGAGAGATCGGCACACTGAAGCCATCGTCGCCATGTCCCTCCGGCAGCCATCACTCAACGCGGACGCTTGGTAGTCCGCTTCTTGACCGAGGTCTTTGCGACGGCCGCTGACTTTGCTGCCACCGGCTTTTTGATTCCTGGCTTTTTGATTCCTGGCATTTTTGTGGCGGGCTTCTTTGAAGGCGTGCGTTTCGAAGAGGGTTTTGCCGCGACCCTCACTGCTGCCTTCTTGGCTTTTTTCGGTGGGGATCGCCGGCGGGCACGTCGAGCGTCAATGGCGTTCGTGACTTCGTCGAGAAACTCCTCTGCTGCCTTGCGAAGGTCATCGGCATCGACA
>CAYZHH010000082.1:11523-12711 GCA_964478275.1 uncultured Candidatus Kuenenia sp. | reverse complement strand
CTCGACGATCGGTGTCTTGGCGAGCGAGCCGTCGGGGCGTGGGATATGGAGATTCACGTTGGCATCCACGCGGAGGCTTCCCTCCTGCATGTTGCAGTCGCTCACGCCGAGATACACGAGAAGGAGCTTGAGCTCGTTGAGCCACGCCCGTGCCTCCTGGGGGCTCCGCAGATCGGGCTCCGAGACGATCTCACAGAGAGGCGTGCCGGTGCGGTTCAAGTCGATGCGGGTGTCGGCCACGCCGGCGGCCTCGTCGTGCATGCTTTTTCCCGCGTCCTCTTCGAGGTGGACGCGGGTGATGCGGACCAGCCGAGAGAACGCTCCCTTCGGATCAACGATCTCCAGATGGCCATGCGACGAGAACGGCAGATCGAACTGGCTGATCTGATAGCCCTTGGGGAGATCGGGATAAAAATAGTTCTTGCGATCCCACTTTGTGAACGGAGCGATCTGGCAGTTCAGCGCGAGCGCGGAACGCATGGCAAGCTCGAAGGCCGTCCGGTTCATCACGGGGAGCGAGCCGGGCAGGCCGAGACAAGTCGGGCAGACCTGCGTGTTGGGCGGGGCGCCAAACTTCGTCGAGCAGCCACAGAAGAGTTTTGTTTTGGTCTGGAGCTGCACATGCACTTCCAGGCCGATGACGGTCGTGTAGGGCTCGGCGGCAGGTGTGGGCGTCATGGCCGGCGCGGATTCTCAGACGGAAAGGGGTGGGCGGCGGCGATGCCAGTCGGTGAGCCGCTGGAAGCGGTCGGCCGATCGCAGGAGAAGCGTTTCGGCAAGGGCCGGCCCCTGAAGCTGGAAGCCGATGGGCAGACCACCCTTGGTAAAGCCGCACGGAAACGAGATGCCGCCGATGCCCGCGAGGTTTGTGCCGACGGTGTACATGTCGACGAGGTACATGGCGAGCGGGTCGCCGGTCTTCTCGCCGAGGGGGAATGCCGGTGTCGGCGAGACCGGGCCGGCGATCAGGTCGACCTTCTTGAAGGCCTCGAGAAAATCCTGCTGAATGAGACGGCGGACGCGCAGGGCTTTGGCGTAGAAGGCGTCGTAGTATCCGGCTGAAAGGGCATAGGTGCCAAGCATGATCCGCCGCTTGACTTCGGGCCCAAAGCCTTCGGCCCTGCTCCGGCAATACATCTCAACCAGCGGCGACTCGAACGAGCCGACATACTCTGCGCCGGCTCCCTT
>CAYZHH010000082.1:0-11423 GCA_964478275.1 uncultured Candidatus Kuenenia sp. | reverse complement strand
CCGTCGTACCTCGCCAAATTGCTCGACGCCTCGCAGGGCGCGATGAGGTAGTAGGTCGGTATCCCGTACTTCGCGTGTGGCAGCTCGACATCATGAACCGTCGCGCCCGCGGCCTTGAACACCGCAAAAGCTTCGTCGACGCCGCGGGCCACCTCGGGGTCGAGGCCGGGGCCATAGTGCTCGGCGACGCGGCCGATGCGCAGGCCGGCGAGCGGCTCGTCGAGCAGTTGCGAGTAGCTCGGCACCGCGTCCGTGAGCGACGTTGCATCGCCGGGGTCGTGGCCTGCGATCGACTCCATGATGAGCGCACAGTCGGCAGCGGAGCGGGCCATCGGGCCCACCTGGTCGAGGCTCGAAGCAAAGGCCACGAGGCCACGACGGCTGACTCGCCCATACGTCGGCTTGAAGCCGGTGATGCCGCAGAGGCCCGCCGGTTGCCGGATCGAGCCCCCTGTGTCAGATCCGATGGCGACCGGCGCCATGTCGGCGGCCACGCACGCCGCGGAGCCACCGCTCGAACCGCCCGGCGCCCGGGAAAGATCCCACGGATTGTGAACGGGGCCGAACGCCGAGTTTTCGTTGGAGCCCCCCATCGCAAACTCGTCCATGTTCGTCTTGCCAACGATCACCGCATCGGCGCGGCGAAGCCTCGCAACCACCTCGGCGTCGTAGGGCGGCCGATAGCCGGCGAGCATCTTGGATGCGCAGGTCGTGGGGAAGTCGGTGGTGCAGAGCGCATCCTTGACCGCGACAGGAAGGCCGGCGAGAGGGCCAATCGGTTTTCCAGCGGCACGGCGAGTGTCGATGTCGGCCGCTTGGGCGAGCGCTCGCTCACGATTCACTGCCAGGAACGCGTTGACCTTGCCATCGAGTCGGTCGATCCGGTCGAGAAACGTGGTCACGCACTCAACGGCGGAGATGTCTCCGCTCTGCACGGCGTGCACAATCTCGGTGGCGGAGCGTTCGAAAAGCTGCATGGGGTGGCCTAGGCGTGGTCAGGCGGCGCCCGATTCGCCGAGCACGGCGGGGACGAGAAAGCAGGAGCCGTCGTGGCGGGGAGCGGAGGCGAGCGCCTGCTCGGTGGCGAGCGACGGGGCGGGCTCGTCGTCGCGAAAGACGTTGCGAGTGTCGAGGGGATGGGCGAGAGGCTCGACGGCCGACGTGTCGAGCTCGCCGAGCTGGGAAACAAAATCGATGATCTTGGAAAGCTCGCCGGTCATCCGCTCGAGGTCGTCCTCGGTGAGGGCGAGCCTAGCGAGCGAGCCAACCTTGGCGACGTCCTTGGAGGAAAGGCTCATGGCGACAGCGGACGGATAGGGACCGACGGGCGGCGATTGCCGCCGATATCCCGGGGCTACGGACGAGCCCGCGGACCGGCCGGAACTGCTTCCTCCAATGCCGGCTTGGACGTCTCGACCTTGGGCAGGTGGAAGGGCTTCCGCTTCACGAGCTTCGTCACATTCCCGCTCTTGATGCACTGGGTGCAGACCAGCACCGTCGAGCTCGTACTTTTGCCGATCGTGACCCGCAGCCGCTGGAGGTTGGGCTTGAACTTCCGCTTTGTAATGCCGGTGATCTTGGTGCCGACGCCGCCGAGGTATTTTGCCTTACCGCGGATCGTGACCTGATTACCGACCGAAAAGCCTTTGCCGCAAACCTGACAGGAACGTGCCACGGGGAAACCTCAAAATGACGGGAAAACCGAGCCGGGTAGCATACCTGGTCCCGGGAATCTCGCAACTGTAATTAGGGCCGGCGGGGCATCCATGCCCCCGGCGGCCTTTGCCGGCCCTCCGGCCGGCGGTCGCACCTCCGCGCTCCCGTTTCTCGTGCCCGTTATGTGATTGTGCGCCCGAGCAGCCGTGGCGAGCATGCCATCCTGGCTGCGCTTGCCAGCAAGGCCGGCTCCACGGCACGGGCAACCCCTGGGCGGTTGCCTACCATGTGGATATGCCTGTCTTCGACTATGCCTTCGTGGTGGATGCCCCCGTGGAAGCGGTGCGGGATTTTCACCGTGACACGTCTGCCCTGAAACGGCTCACGCCGCCGCCCACGATCGTGCAGATTCACTCGGTCGAGCCGTTGGCCGAGGGGTCGGTTTCAAAGTTCACGCTCTGGGTGGGGCCCCTGCCCCTGCGCTGGAAGGCGGTGCACCGCAATGTGTCGGACCGTGGCTTCACCGACATCCAGGCCTCGGGGCCGGCGGCGCGGTGGGAACACACGCATTCCTTCGTGCCGCTCGAGAATGGCCGCACAGAAATCCGCGAGCACATCGAATACGAGCACCGACGCGATGCGTGGGGCATCGTTACTCGGGTACTCTTTTCGTGGCCGAGCCTGTGGTTCATGTTCGGCTATCGCGCCTGGGTCACGCGGCGGGCCCTGCGCTAACGCTCATGCTCCGCGGAGCGTGCGAATGACGTCGTCGTGGACGATGCCATTCGTGGCCACGCCGTCACCCGAGTCGATCCGGCTGCGGCCGTGCCAGTCGCTGAAGCGGCCGCCCGCCTCCGTCACAACCACGTCAACGGCAGCGGCATCCCATGGATTGAGCCGCGGATCGATCATGGCCTCGGCTCGGCCCGTTGCCACCAGGAGATAGCCGTAGCCATCGCCCCAGGTTCGCGTGAGGCAGCCCGAGGCCTCGAGACGCTGGCGGGCCGCGGCGCCCTCGGCGGAGCCGCCAGACCACCGTGGGAAATCAACAAAGTCGCTTGATGTGACCAGGCTCTCGGCGAGCGAGCCACGATGCGAAACCGCCGCACGCACCGGCGGCTCTTGGCCGCGCCGATACCAGGCTCCACCGCCGATCGCCGCGTAGGCCCACTCGTCGAGCGCAGGGATAGCGATCACGCCGAGGACGCCCTTGCCATCGCGCCGGCAGCCGACGAGCGTGGCATAGAGAGGCACGCCCCGGATGAACGACTTCGTTCCGTCGATCGGATCGACAACCCACTCATACCCTGACGTGCCGGGGGTAGCGCCCGATTCCTCGCCCAGAAACGCGTCGGCGGGAAAGGCCGCGAGAAGCTCGTCGCGAAGGATAGCTTCAGCGGCACGGTCAGCTTTGGTGACCGGGGACCGGTCGGCCTTCTTCTCGACTTCAAGCGCAGGGCTACAAAACCAGCGGAGCGTCTCGGCCGCGGCAGCCCGCGTGGCCGCAAGCGCGACCGTCAGGCGATCGGCAATGGCAGACTCAACGACGGAGGTCATCAGGCATCTCGCGGAGAGTCAACGGCAGGGGCAGGCGCGGGTGGTATTTCAGGTCGCATTGCCGCGATGAAGAGCATACCGGCTCCGATCACCAGCCAGCAGTCGGCGAGATTGAAGATCGGCCAGTCGATGACGCGTGGGACCGTGACGTGGATCCAGTCGCGGACGGCATAGACCGGCTGGCCGATCCGCTCGAGCGGCGCGTGCCATGCAAGACCGGGGATTCCGAGGCGGTCATAGAGGTTGCCGAGGATGCCGCCTGAGATGAGCGCAAGCGCCACGAGAAGCCAGCCGCTCTCCCGCGTCGGTACCCTCGCCACCATGGCGAGAATGCCGCCGAGGGCCGCCAGCGACACCACGGCAAAGAACATCCCCATCCCTTGCCCCATGCCGAAGAGAGCACCCTCGTTGAGGTTCGTCTCGAAGACAAAAATTCTCTCGATGAGGACGATCCGCTTGCCCATCCCGGGCATGCCGAGGCCGCGAAACACGGCCTCTTTCGTGCCCAGGTCGGCGGCGAGGGCGGTCGCCACGATCGCCAGAAACAAAAACCAACCGCGGGCCGCTGGCAACATCGATTCGGCCCCCTCCCTGGGGCGCGGACGGCTTCGAGGGCCGGGCTGACCGCGCTACCGCGGCTGATGAGGGCGATGGTTGTTTTCGAGACGTTCTGCACAGCGGATGCACGTCGACGCGAACGGGATCGCCTCGAGCCGCTTCTTGGTGATGATGCCCCCACACTCTTCGCACATGCCGTACGTGCGGGATCGGATCCGCCCGAGCGCCTGTTCCACGAGATCGAGAGTCCCCTCCTCGGTGGCCATGAGGCTGAGCGTGAACTCCTGCTCGTAGGCGTCCGTGCCGATGTCGGCCATGTGGATGGGCATGCTGGAGAGGTCGCCGCTGGCCTCACTGCGGGTTTTGCGAAGGGCCGCGTCGGCCATCATCGAGACATCGCCGCGCAGCCGGGTTCGCATGCCCTCGAGCGCGGCCTTGAACACCTTAACGTCTGCTGATTTCAGCATCGGATTCACCTCGAATGTGGCGACCGATTCGGACGGGACTTCCCCGCCTCTCCACAGGCTTTCGAGGCTATCCCCCCGTCTGCGGGCTGTCAAACTGGCAGGACGTGTACCGTGATTGCCACGCGCCTCACAAGCAGGCGGGGCTGCGGGTTGAGGGCCGTGCCGTTTTCAATCGCGAGCGGGCTGGCCCAACATCCCGCCGTCCCTTCGCTGCCGCGAGGGGCTTTGATGGCCGGACTTGCCAGCCTGCGGTAATCGCCGCTCGACTTGCTGTCGCAGGCAAGCCGATCTACCTTTGGGAACCTCTGGCGGGGCCCCGTACCGGGACCTCGTTCCCGTTCCGCCAGCGCGGTTGAGACTCCGGGGCGCACGGAGTCTGCCCGTGGCCACAGTCTCTCGCACCGATCTCGCATTTCAGCAGTGCATCGTTCCTGCCTGCGGGGCGACCTACGGCGTGGACGAAGTGCTGACGGCCTGTCCGGCCTGCGGCAATCTCCTCGATGTTGAGTACGACTGGGACCGCCTGCGGCCCCCTCAGTCGTTTGAGTTTTTCGAACGGAAGTGGATGCGGCGGAGCGACCCGGCGGCATTCAGCGGCGTGTGGCGGTTCCACGAGTTGCTGCCCTACGCGCCCCGCGAAAGCATCGTCACGATCGGCGAAGGGCAGACGATGTGCTCGCCTTCCGACGGCGTGGGGCAGTTCGTGGGCATGAACGCTGGTCGGCTCTTCCTCCAATATGAGGGGCTCAATCCGTCGGGCTCGTTCAAAGACAACGGTATGTCTGCGGCCTTCACGCACGCGCGGATGATCGGCGCGAAGCGAGCTGCCTGCGCGTCAACCGGCAACACGAGCGCGTCGCTGGCGGTCTACTGCGCCGTCACCCGGCTCATGCGGGGCATCATCTTCATCGGCACTGGAAAAATCTCGTACGGCAAACTCTCGCAGGCCCTCGACTACGGGGCGCTCACGATTCAGATTGCCGGCGACTTCGACGACGCGATGGCCCGCGTGAAGGAAGTGTCGGGCAAGCTCGGGATCTACCTCGTCAACAGCGTGAATCCCTTCCGGCTCGAAGGGCAAAAGACGATCATGTTTCGGGTGCTCGAGTCGCTCGGTTGGGAGGTTCCCGACTGGATCGTCGTGCCCGGCGGGAACCTCGGCAACTCGAGCGCCTTCGGCAAGGCCTTTACTGAGCTGCGCAGGCTCGGCCTCATCGATCGCATTCCGCGGCTCGCGGTCATCAACGCCGCGGGCGCCAACACGCTGCACGAGCTCTACACGAACCGCGGCCTTCGCTGGAACGGCGGTCGGGCAGACATGGCCCCTGCGTGTCGGTATTACGACGAGCTCGACCGCGACAACCGCCGCGCCCACACGATCGCCAGCGCCATCGAGATCAACCGTCCCGTGAACCTCAATAAGTGCCTGCGGGCCCTCGAGGTGTGTGATGGTGTCGTTCGCGAAGTCTCCGAGCAGGAGATTCTCGATGCCAAGGCCCAGGTGGGCGCCGGCGGCCTCGGCTGCGAACCGGCGAGCGCCGCGAGCGTCGCGGGCACCAAAAAACTCGTGGAGGAAGGGGTGATTGGCCGGGACGAACGGGTGGTCTGCATCCTCACGGGCCATCAGCTCAAGGATCCGACCGCGACCGTCGCCTACCACACGACCGACCAGAAGCTTTTTAATGACGTGCTCGGCAGCCGGGGGGTGAGCCGGGCGAGCTATGCGAATCGGTCGGTGACTGTCAGTAACCGGCTCGACGAAATCGTGCAGGCGATTGACCTCTACGGGTGAGCCTGCATTCCTTTCTGGAGCCATCGATGACTGCTTCGCCCCTTCGTCTCGTCGTTCACGGAGCCGCCGGCCGTATGGGCCAGCGGGTTGTTGCAGCGGCCCTCGCGGCCCCGAATACCTGGCGGCTGGTGGCCGCGATCGAGAAGGCCGCGCATCCGCGGAGCGGCGAGGACGCCGGCATCGTGGCGGGTTGTGCGGCGGCAGGCGTCGTCATCGCCGACAGCTGGGACTGCCCTGCCGACGTGGCGATCGATTTTTCATTGCCCGAAGCCGTCGCGGGGATTGTCGGTATGGCTACGGGGAAAGGAACTCCGCTCGTGGTTGCCACGACGGGCCTCACGACCGCCGATCACGATCGGATCGCCGAAGCTGCCAAGACGATCGCGGTGCTCCAGTCACCGAGCATGAGCCTGGCGGTCAACATCTCAATGGACGTCGTCAGCCGGGCCGCGACGCTCCTTGCCCGCTTGGGCACCCGCGCTGATGTCGAGATCATCGAATGTCACCATCGGCACAAGGAAGACTCGCCGAGCGGGACGGCGCTCAAGTTCGGCAGCATCGTTCGCGATGCGATGGGCCAGGTTCGCGATGCCCACGGTCGCGAAGGGCGGCCCGGCGCCCGCCCCGCCGATGAGATCGGCTACCACGCCGTGCGGGCCGGCGACAATCCGGGTGAGCACACGATCCTCTTCGGTATGGAGGGCGAATCGTTCACGGTAAACGTGCGGGCGACGAGCCGCGATTGCTACGCCAGCGGCGCCCTCGCCGCGGCGGCGTTTCTCGCAGGCCGCCCCGCCGGCCTCTACTCGATGGGCGACGTCCTCGGCATTGCGTAGCGATCGGCCTGCCGCCCGTTCATGTGGCTCAGCGCCCACCATCCCACGACAATCTGCGCCAGCAGCGCTGCCAGGCCGGCACGCGGGTAGCCGCTTGCAAGATAGAGCCAGCCGAAGGAGAGCCCGGCCGCGGCGCCCGCGAGCTTGGACCCCACCTGGAGCGTGCCGAATGTCACCCCTGCCCTGCCTTCCGGCGCCGCTTCGGCCACCGCGGCGCGGATCGCGCTCTGCACGCCGCCGAGGACGAGGGCCAAGAGGACCGCGAGGGCGTAGAGCTGGGCCACGGTATTGATACACCACGCGAGCACGAGCACGGCGCACCATCCCGCGAGGCATGCTGCAAGAGCCGTTCGACGGCCCACCCGTTCAGAGAGCCATCCGATCGCGAGCGCGCCGGGCAACGCCACCGCCTGCACAAGCAGGACGAGCCACACGAGCGCCGTCGGCTCGAGGTTGAATTCCGCGATCGCCACGCTCGAGAACTGCGCGATCGCCGTCTGCACGGCCCCGAGGACGAGCATGCTGCCGACGAGGACGGCGGTGAGGTGTCGGCCGTCAGCGTGGGACGGCTTGAGTAGCATGGTCACAAAATCAAAAAGCTCGCCAGTAGCGGACGCGGCGTGCGGCTCACCGCGGCCATCGTCAAACTGGGCGAACACCGCTGGCAGCGAGAACATGAGCCACCAGGCTCCGGTGAACGCAAACGCCGCCCGCAGACCACCGGCAAGGGTCAGCCCGAGCCAGTCATGGGCTGCGACGATCGTCGTCGCGATCACGAGGGCCACGGCGCCACCCGCGTACCCGGCCGCAAACCCAAAAGCGCTCAGGCGGTCTGCCATACGTCCGGGTGCGATCGTGGCAAGGAGGCTTCCCGTGAAGATCGCGGCCATGTCGAACCCGACGTTTGCGGCGGCAACGGCGATGAGGACAGCCAGAACAGCCGACGGCGCTGTGGCTGCAAGAAAGAAGAGCGCTCCTGCCCCGACGGCGACACTCGCCACAAGAGCCGTCTTGTGCCGTCCCTTCCGGTCGGCCCACGCGGAGAAGCCGGGCGCTACGATCGCGGAGACGAGCATGCCTGCGGCGAGCGTCCAGGCCCAGACGACACCGGGCTCGAGCCCCCAGGGGTGATCTGCGCAGGCCACCTTCTGGACGTAGGCGACGATGAGCGTGATGAGGACCGTCGAGAACGCGCTCGCGCCCCAGTCGAGCAGAATCCAGGCGGTCGCGGTGAATCGAGGCAGACGGTTGATAGGTTTTTTTCTAACCGAGGTGGCAGTCGTGCTACCGTCGCTTTTTACCGGGGCCGCTTACTTCGTGGACCTGGATGCTCTCGAAATCAGTTGGGTCGGCACAGAACACAGTGATGGCGTTGGGCACCTTGGACTCGTGCCAGTGGATGGCCTTGAGCTCGGCAAAGTCTCCCTCATACGAAGCAAGAGGCTTGTCGTTGACGAGGAGTTTCACCGAGTTGCGGCGAACTTGAATGGCGGCCCGATACTTCTGGTTGGGCTGGGCAGCGCCAGGAAGTGCCCGGTCGGTGGGGTTCTCACGGCCGATCTTGGGTACGAGGCCTCCCTTCAGGCACCGGAGGGTGCCCCCATTCATTTCCCACTCGCCTCGCTCGACGTCTTGCTTGAGGTCGATCAGAGTGATGAGATCCACTCGCTTCGATGATGCCTTGGCACTCCCGCCCACGGTCGCCTCGGCGAGCCGCTTCTCTGCGATGGATTTGGCGAGGCCCATCAGCCTGCCAGCGGCGAGCCCGTACCACCGCCTGGCGTAGAGGCGTGCAGCATCCCGCTCAGACTCGTCCAGTTTCTCCGCCATCTCCCACCACTGGTTGGCCAGGGCTGCCTGACTGGTGGCTTCGATGGGACTCTTCAGCGATTCAGTAGCCAGCGCACTGAGTGCGGGGTCGCCCCCCTGAGCCAGCCTCGGAAGGCCCTTGTCCCAGTCCCCACAAACAAAGCACAGATACTTGCCCGTGAGGAGGTTGGCTTCCGGGTCGTCAGGCTTGGTCTGGAGGGATTCTTCAAGGCGGGCAAACTTCTCGGACGAGCTCATAATCGTCGTGATCTCGGCCTTGCGCTTCCGAATGGCGGCCAGCGTGGTCAAGTCTCTGGCCTTCATCGCGGCCTTCTCAGCGAGCCCCGCGCACTGGGTCGCCGCCGCGAACTCCCCCGACTGAATAGCGAGATCCATCGTCGCCTGCGCCTCGATCATGAGCGCGCCAGCGGCATGTGAAGTCTTCGCGGAACCTGAGAGTGCATCCAGGGTTTCGCTGCGTTCTTCGAGTCGCCTCAACTCGAATCGCTCGGTCAGCCTGTCGCAGGCCTCGATCGCAACCGTGGTGTCGCCGGCTGAAACTGCGACAACCCGAGTCTCTTCGGCCGCTATCGCAGCAGCCATCGTCAGGATGCCCACTGCCCAGGCAATGGCATGTCGTCGCGCCCGCATAGACTCTCCCCGCGTTAGAAGCGCTGGAGTCTATCGCTGCCGACCGCTGAGGGCAACGCAGTTCCATGATGACGGCCCGAGGTGCCGCGACGGATCTACGAGTGTCACCGTGCATCCCCCGAAGCCACCGCCCGTCATGCGTGATCCCCACACACCCGGCGAGTCCAGGGCGAGCTCGACGAGTGAGTCCAATTCGGGGCACGACACCCGCAGGCGGTCCCGAAGCGAACGGTGAGACTCCGTCATCCGCACACCGAATGCGGTGAACGAGTCGGCCGGCCACCCTGCGGCGTGGGCATCAATCAGCAGCCGCGCGCACTCGACGGTGCGGAGGTTCTCCGAGACGACATGCTCTGCCGCGAGGCGTTCATCGGGCGCGAGTGGTTGGGGCGACTGCTCGAGCCTCTCCCATGTGGCCTCGCGCAGCGTGCCCGCGCCGAGCGCCACCGCCGCGCTCGTACACCACGCACGCCGCGCGGCAGCGGCCTGCTCCGCGAGGAGCATCGCGACACCAACAGGGTACATCGACCATGCCGGCAGAGTTCGCCGTGCCTCGTGCGCGTCTATGGGATGCTCACAAAAGGTGTCACTGCCACCATGAGTCGATCGAAACCGCCAAGTGCCCCCCGGCATCGTTCGGGCCGCGGCGATGCACGCGCGATCGATGGCCATCGGCAGAACATATCCCCCCGAGGAGTCAGTATGTTCGCCGATCAAGTTCACACGGCCCGGTGCCACGGCACACGCATCGGGCCCTCCGCCAAACGCGGCCGTGAAGGCCTCGATCGCCTCGTGTCGCAATGAGGTGAGCGGCAGGGGCGAGCTGGGTGCCATGCGGAGACGCAGCTTTCGTGGTGGGTGAAGCATCCCGTGAACGATGGTGGACGACGGCTGAGACTCCCGTTGTCACCATACAAACGCTGCAGTGGCAAAGGCAGATTATGGACGTTCTTATGAGTCTTTGGAGACCCACGGTCATGAGGCACGCCCTTATCGTCGGATGGCTGGCTCTGGGAGTTTGCGGTTTCCCCTTCGCTTCAGACGCCAAAGGCGACACGGCTTCGGTGCCGTCGCCAGTCGCGCGCGTGAGCAAGAAGGGGGCGTGCGGGGACACGGGCGGGGCGGAGGCCAAGACCTGGAGTGCGAAGGTCGCCGACTTGAACGTGAGTTGGCACTATTCGTGGGGATATAGCCTGCCCATGCCGGAGCCTCGGGGCGTCGAGTTTGTTCCGATGGTCTTGGGGCTACAGGGGCAAGACCAAGGCGTTTTCGCAGAAGATCGACGGGCTGAAAGCTGCGAAGGCCGGGGGACTACACCGGAGTCTTCTCGGATTCAACGAGCCGGATGGCAAGGAACAGGCGAACATGACGGTCGAGAAGGCGCTCGAGGCCTGGCCGGAACTCGAGCGCACGAAGCTTCGTCTGGGCAGCCCAGCCGCGGTGCATGCCGACGGCGAATGGATGAAGTCTTTCATGAACCAAGCCAGGGGCAAGGGCTACCGCGTGGACTTCGTCTGCGTCCACATGTACCCAGGGTCGAATTCCGACGCCTTCATCAAGCACATCGAGACCATCCACAAACTGTATGGCAAGCCGATCTGGATCACCGAGTTCGCGGTGGCAGACTGGCAGGCCAAGACCCTTGCACGAAACCGGTACTCTGAGGACCAGGTGCTTGCGTTCATGAAGGATGTCCTCCCACGGCTCGACCAGCTAGACTTCGTGGAACGCTACGCCTGGTTCGGCCCTGGGCCCGAGAATCCGGCCCTGGGCACGTCGTCGCTGTTCAAATCTGACGGCACGCTGACCGCTCTGGGAAAGTTCTACGCCCAGCACCGGAGCCAGTGAGAACACCGCAGCAAAGCTCTTCGCCACTCGCTATGGCGGGCTGCACAGTTCCGTGATCACGTCCCGGAGACCCACAACAACCCGCGCCAAGCGGTCGTTGTTGACTTTGTCGGGCGTGTCCGTCGGACGATGATAGTGAGGATATCGAAAGGGGGCCGTATCGGTGACCATCACACCGGGATAACCGCACTGCCAGAACGACCAGTGGTCTGACCAGCCCGCGCCTTCCACGCGGTCTGGCACGGCACC
>CAYZHH010000081.1:0-12755 GCA_964478275.1 uncultured Candidatus Kuenenia sp. | reverse complement strand
CCGCCCCGCCGCATCCCCGCCCACCCGCGTGCGATGCCCGTCGCGGAGTTGTAGGCCGCTGGCGAGGCGCACCCACGGCTGCCGGAGCGGCAGACCCTCAGTGAGCGTGCCGGCCGCCGAAACGGCAGCTGTCGCGTCGCGGAGTAAATGGCGACCGCCTACGGAGTGGCACGGTCAAGATGGCTTCGCTGGAACGTCGTGGAAGAGCGATTTCCAACGCTCCTCGAGCAGCCGCCGATTCCGTCGCCCTCCCGGTTGGTGAACGTTCGGCCCGAGTGAGCCGGTGTTCGCACTACTCGTCCACGAAGTAGTCCGAGTCGAGCCTCTTGACGATGAACGTCTGACTCGGCGAGCAGCCCACGTCGTGTTTGATCATGAGCCTGGCCAGGTGTTGGCCGTCGATGAGCACCACCTTCGTGTCTATCTGACTTGCGTACTCGATTGCATCCCTCGAGAACGTGCTGGTCGTGAGAAACACACCCTTCCGGGCTCGTCGGCCATGCAGGGCCCCGACGAACTTGTGAATCTCCGGCCGCCCCACAGTGTTCTGCCAACGCTTCGCTTGGAGGTAGATCGTGTCGAGCCCGAGTTGATCCTCGTTGATGATCCCGTCGATACCCTCGTCCGCCCCTGACGGCGTCAACGAGCCAGACTCCTCCCTGGACCCGCCGTAGCCCATCGCGAGCATGAGATCGAGCACAAGTTTCTCGAAGAACTCGGGGGACATCTCCGCGATCTGCTCGAGGAGTCGACTGGCCAGTTCGTCGCCCAGCCGTTGATGGGCGGTTTGCAACTGCTCCTCAGGCGTTTCGTCCACGATGATCGCCGGTGCCAGATCCGGAGTTTCGGCCGCTGCGGTCCGGGATCGGAAACTGGCGAACCCTTCGAACTGCCCCAGAAAGGCTATGTCGATGACGGCAGGTGGGTTGACGAGGACGTCTCGACCTCGTTGGGTGATCTGAAAATATCCCCGTCGCGTTCGCTTCAGAAGCCCTGCTTGTTCCATGTACGTTTTTGACCACGCGACACGGTTGCTGAACCGAGGAGCCGCTCCGCTCGGAAGCAGTTCTTTGCGTTCCTCTTCCATGAGGCCGAAGTGGTCAGCGAGGGGGCCCTTTGCGGCCTTGACGGACCACTCTTGCCCGTCGGCGCACATCTTCAACAAGGGCAAGGCGACGTACTGAAAGCCGGGGATCGGCACCGGTAAAACCTCCGAGACTTGGAATGCTTCGATTTTCGCGGCCTACTATGACAGGCCGGTACGGTCGCCAGAAGCGGGTGAACAACAGGAATCGTCAGGGGCCTGCGTCCGTCGTCTCAAACTCGCCCGGAATAGGCCGCGATGCTCGCCCGGCTTTCGGCTGGAATTGCCTTCATGGGGGCCCATGCGAAGGCCCGCGTTCCTCTTGTCGTGACGCGGTGCGGCTCCTGCCGTCTGCCGCCTCGGAATCGCGTTTGTGCCGAGAGGTTTGCCATGCGCCGATTGTCATACGGGCTGCCGCTCGTGCTGCTGTTCTCCGCTACCGGCTGTGCCAGCGGTCCGCTTGGGCGTCTTGAGCGATCGATGCTCTATCAGCCTTCCACTACTCAGGTTGGCGACTGGGCCGATGTGAACAAGCGTGGTTTCCAAGAGGTCGATTTCGAGTCACACGACCACACGAAGCTGCACGGATGGTTCTACGATCATCCAGAGCAGCGGGCGGTGGTGTTGTTCCTGCATGGCAACGGCGGGAATGTGGCAACCTGGGCGGAGCCTGTTCGGGAACTGGCGGTGCAGCATCGGCTATCGGGTTTCCATCGGAATCCCGGATCAAGACGTATCAGCAGCCCCTTCTTCAATTTTCTTCACCCGGCTCTCGAGACGGAGGGTTCGGGATCGGGTCATTCCGTTCGACCAGGGCGAGAGGCTGTTCGAAGCTGCGGGGTCCAAGGATAAGGAGTTCGTGCGGCTTCGGAGTCGTGATCACAATGATCCGCTCTCGCAGGGGTTTCATGAGGCCTTCGACGCGTTCTTGAATCGGCTGCCACCGGAGTCGACGGATCCTTCGCCGCCCACCGAGAGGCGCTGATACCTCTCGAAACGCCCGTGGCCATTCCGCTCGCTCGGACTCGAATTGATTGGGTGGTACACTCGACGGTTGACTGGCAGTCACCACGCGAGTGCTCCGTGCCAAAGAAGTTCGCGAGATCATGGCAGACCTGGAGGCAGCCGGATTTGAGAATCGCGGAGGAAAAGGAAGCCATCGGAACTACGTGCATCCGAAGCTCCCCAAACCCGTCACGCTTTCTGGAAACCTGGGTGACGACGCCAAGAAGTATCAGGAGCGTGCAGCACGTAGAGCCATCGAGGAGTCCAAGTCATGAGCATGGCCGCCAGGTACGTCAAGCTTGTTGAATGGTCCGACGAAGACAACTGCTTCGTCGGGAGCTGCCCCGGCTTGTTTTACGGAGGCTGTCACGGCGATGACGAGAAGGCGGTCTTTGCGGAGCTCTGCCAGCTCGTCGAAGAATCGCTGGAACTCTACGAAGCCGAAGGGAGGCCGTTGCCGCCCGTAACCGCCGGCTACGACTGGGCGAATACGATCGCGAACACGGCCGCAGCACACTGAGATGCCTTGGCGCGAAGCGCCCGGGTGGCGCAGGAATCAAGCGGCATAGCGGTTCAAGCCAGCCCGTGACCCCAGGCGGCCCAGCAACGAAGCGGTGAGAAAATCGCCGGCGCGGGGAAATTTCACTCAGCTTCAGCCAAGAGCAATTCAGCGTATTCTGAAGGCCTGGAAACGTCCACGCCCAAACCCAAAACCACCCTGGATGGTCACCATGAAGATGCCACGTGTTGCCGCTGCCTTCGCAGTTGTCGCTGCCCTCGCCGTCGCTCACCCCAGCCGTGCTGCCGACAAAGTGGCTGTCAAGGAAACGATCGCGAAAGCGTCAAAATTTCTCGAGGGCTGCCAGGAGGAGAACGGCAGCTTCAAGAGCGAGCTCGGGCCGGGCGTCACGGCGCTCGTGGTCACGGCACTTGTCCGCAGCGGGACACCGGCCGATGCGCCCGTCGTGAAGGAGGGGCTCAAGTTTCTCATGTCGTTCCGCCAGCCCGATGGCGGCATCTATACGGCCGGCTCGCCCGTGGCCAACTACGAGACGTCGATCGCCATGATGGCGCTGGCCGCGTGTAACACCGACGGGAAGCTCGATGCCGAAATCAAGGACGCCGTTCGGTTCGTCAAGAAGCTCCAGTGGGACGACGACGAGGGCAAAGACAAAAACGACCCGGCCTACGGCGGCGCCGGCTACGGCAAGAAGTCGCGGCCCGATCTCTCCAATACCGCCTTCATGATCGAGGCGCTGCGAACCGTCGGCGAAAGTGAGAACGATCCGGCCATCCAAAAGGCCCTTGCATTTGTGTCTCGGGCCCAGAACCTGCCTGGCCCCCACAACCTGCTTCCCTTCCCGGAGAAGAACCCCGACGGCGGTTTTTATTACACGCCCGCTGCCGGCGGCGAGAGCCAGGCTGGGGAGACCGAGAACGGCGGCCTGCGCAGCTACGCCTCGATGACCTACGCCGGCCTCAAGAGCATGATCTTCGCCGGGCTCACGAAGGACGATCCCCGCGTGAAGGCGGCCATCGAGTGGCTCGCCAAGAACTATTCGTTTGACGAGAACCCCGGCATGGGCCAGGCGGGCCTCTTCTACTTCTATCACACGGCATCGAAGGCCCTCGTCGTGCTCGGCGAAGAGACCTTTACCGACGCCGATGGCAAAAAGCATGTGTGGCGGGACGAGCTCACCACGGCGATTATCTCCCGGCAGAAGCCCGACGGCTCGTGGACCAACCCCAACGAGCGGTGGCTTGAAGGGGAACCGGTCCTCGTGACGGCCTACGCACTTTTAGCTCTGGCCAACTGCCTCGAGTAGCCTCGGGATCAGGACGTTGCAGCACGTTGCCTCATGCTGCCTCATGCTGCCTTCGTGGCGGCTTTGTAGAGATACGGGTTCATCGACGGGTCGTTGTACATCTTCATCTGACGGAAGACCCGTAGCGGTCGCTTGGCGGCAAAGATCTCCGACATGAGCCGGTCCACCGCGGTGACGAGATGATCTCGTTGGGCATCGAGCACGACCAGCTTCTCGGCGGCCTTCTCGCGGTGTTCGGGTGTCGCATCGGCCCGGTCCACCTGCTCCCGCATGTGGAAGCGGCGGAGCTCGAGGATCGAGAGCCGATCGATCGCGGCGCCGGGGGTCTCGGTAGCGGCCGGCGCTCCAGCGGGAGCCACAATGCCGCGGGCGGCCAGCTCGGCGATGAGCCAGTCGTCAACCTTCTCGATCGCGTCGTTGCGTGACTGGTTGTAGCCGTCGATCGCCCGCTTGACCGTCGCGATTGTGGCGTCCGTGACGTCCGGCGAACGGGCAATATCCTCTTCATGCCACAAGAGAAAATTGAACCGGTGGAGGTCGCAGACCTTGCCGCGAAGGCCTTCCTCGGTGTGACTCGGCTCGACCTCATGCCAGTGGGCCACGAGATTGGCGACGAGGCCGTCGAGCTCAGCGGTGGTGGCGGGCGGCATGTGACGGGCAGGCGATGTCATTCGAAGTTCCCCGTGATTGCTCGTGTCGATGCGGATGCTCATGCGGCGCGGAGGATGAGGCAGATATTGGAGCCGCCAAAACCAAAGGAGTTGCTAGCAGCAACCTTGATAGGGCAGGGCCGTGCGACGTGAGGCACGTGCAGGAGCGGGCAGGCCGGGTCGGGGTTGTCGAGGTTTACCGTTGGCGGCGCGGCCTGTCGCTCGATGGCGCCCAGGCAGGCGAGGGCCTCGAAAGCGGCGGCGCCGCTGACCAAGTGGCCGGTCATGCTTTTGGTGGAGCTCACAGGAATCGCATCGGTGGCGTCGCCGCAGGCGAGTCGGATGGAGCCGGCCTCGGCCACGTCGCCCACGGGGGTGCTGGCGGCGTGGGCGTTGAAGTAGTCAATTTGGTCGGGCGTGACGCCAGCGTCGGCGAAGGCCGCGGTGATCGCGCGGGCGGCCTGGGTCGGGTCGGTGCTGGGCGCCACCATGTGGACGCCATCGCTCGACATGCCGATGCCCGCAAGCTCACCATAGAGTCGCGCGCCACGAGCGACGGCGTCTCGTTTGCGTTCCAGGACGAAGAACGCACCTCCTTCGCCCATCACAAAACCGTCACGTGCGAGGTCAAAGGGCCGCGAGGCCTTGGCCGGGTCATCGACGCGCCGGGAGAGGGCGCGGAGGTTGTAGAAGGCAGCAATCGATGTGGCGGTCATGGCATCGCAGCCACCGGCGACACAGACATCGACCCAGCCAGCATCGAGCCAGGCACGCGCGAGGGCCAGCGCGTAGCCGCTCGAGCCACAGGCGGCGCCTGAGGTGATGGCGGGGCCTGTGATGCCGATGCGGTCGGCGATGCGGTGCACGATCATGGGATCACGTCGAGACTCGAAGGTGGTGGTGCCGCCGCCGAGGGAGTTCGTTTCCCAAAACTTCATCTGCTCGGCCCCGAGGCCCGCGACGATGCCGATTCGCGGCGGGCAAGGCGTGGTCGAAACCGCGCGGAGATCATCAAAGCCTGCGTCGGCGAGGCTGTTGATAACGGCCGCGAGCGAATACTGCTCAAGGCTGTCGAGGCCTTTGAACTCGTCGGGATCGACGCCCGGGGGAACCGGGAGATCGGTGATCGGGCCGGCGAACCGCGTGTCGGTGCGGGCCCGCGCGTCGGCGATGTACTCGCGGATTCCCGACTTTCCCGCGAAGAGCCGATCGAGAATCGTGGGGATGTCGCAGCCGAGCGGCGTGACGGCGGCTCGGCCCGTGATGACCACGGGCTCGCGTGGGGCTCGGTCGCGCTGTGCCAATCCGCTCATGCCGCTTCCCTCACGGAGCCTGTCTGTGATTGTCGTTCGATCCTCACCTCAACGCCCCACGGGCATTCGAGGGTCCACGCGGCCGCGCTGCCGGCCTCGTGGGCCCTCGTGATGGCCTGGGACAAGGCCACGATGGCACTCGAGCCGACCGTATGCAGCGGTGTGCGTGTGGCGCGGTGCGTGGGCCGCACGCTCAGCGACACGATGGGCGCGTGTTCTCCATCGCCATCATCGGGCGAAGTGGCTTCGAGCAAGACCGCAATGGCACGGCAGAGTGAATCATCGGTGGGCGTGGCGGTGTCATCGAGCGTGGGCTCTTCATCCCATTCGGTGGCCACAAGCCAGGCGGCGCGGCAGTCAGGGTCGCCGCCGCTCATGAGAAGGGTCGTGGTGGCAAGAAGCCCTTCCCCGATGGCACCGACGCCACCGCCGATCCCGAGGTGCGGGCCGTGCATGCCGAGCGCCACGCTTACGGCGCCGGCGAGGGAGTGGAGCGAACACTGGGGAACGACGTGAGGCTTGATGGCTAATGCACCAGCCGTCGGCATGGCTACGAGGACGCGGGCGGTGGCGAGGCGTCCCATCTGGCAGGGTGCGCCAATGACCGCGTGGCCCACGAGCGCCGACGCTGATATGCGGCTGCCTGCGATGGCCTCAAGGACGGCGTGGAGCCCGACAATCGTGTGTTCGTCGGCATGCCTGAGGAACCGCGGCGGCATGGGCGGCGCCCCGGCCGGTGCGGGGCGGGTGCGAAGCTCGTCCATCGCGGAGTACCGCGCCTCGAAGAGCGCATGGCTTGCGATCCGACAGCTGATGGTCGTGACCGGCGGCAACTGGTACGTCATGCTGACCCCCCCCTCGTGCGCGGTCAGGCGGCCTTGCGGGCTTCCTTGGCAGCGATCTTTTCTTCGAGTACGTCCAGCATGGAGCCCACGGTAGCGATCTTCTCAAGCAGCTCGGTCTCGATCTGAATGTCGAAGCGGCTCTCGATGTGGAGCACGAGGCCGGCCATGTCGAGCGAGTCGAGGTTGAGCCCTTCGCGGAGCGAGGTTGTGTCTTCGAGAGCTGGAAACGTCTCACCGGTTTCCTTCTCGAGCAGTTCGAGCACGACAGCCGACAGTTCCTGACGATTCATGGCTAGCACTCTCCTCAGACGAATGGGCGGGCAGGTGCAGCCGCCACGGGGAGCGGGAAGATACCGAGGGAATGCAGTCGGGCGAAGATCAAAAACCTCGGTAGAATCGTGGTTGCCTGCCTTATGTCGCCCACCCGATAGCCCTGGAACCCCATCCCCATGCCCGCCGCCGACACCGTCATAGGCAGACGGTTCTTCTGGCCGCTGCTGGTTGTCACGGTCGGTTACATGGCCTTTCTCGTGTGGGCCACGCACCACCCGAGGCCAGGGGATCTTCTCGGACCCAACCCCCCTCCCGACAAGCTGCTTCATTTTGGAGCCTACGGCGTGCTCGGCTTCCTCGCGGCAGCGACCCTTGCGACGTCGGGCCGATGGTCACGTGGGACCGCCGTGATCTTGGCGGTGGGCATGGCCCTGGCCGCGGGAGTCGACGAGGTCACGCAGCCCATGTTTGGACGCGGTGCCGACATCTTCGACTGGGTGTACGACGTCATCGGCCTCGCGTGCGGTATTGCCCTGGTGGGCATCACGGCCCGCCTGCTGCGCCGGTAGCCCGATACAGCAGCACCTCTCCGGTACGTCGCGACCTGCTCAGTTGGGCTGCGCGAGCGACTCCAACTCCCGCGCGGCCTCGTGGAAGGACTTGTCCAAATCCTCCCAGGCCGATTGGGCGCCCTGCCGGAAGCTCTCCCAAGCGTCCGCGCTCACATCGCCAAGTTCGGCCAACTTGGCCCGGGCGGCCTCCCGCTTCGGCTCCAATTCAGCCATCTTCTGCTCCCATGTGACCTTGGCTTCACCCACCAGGTCGCGGCCCTTGGCGCGAAGCGCGTCGATTTCCGTATCCACATCCTTGAGCCGGGCTTCGAGACTCTTCTGAAACTCCTCCTTGGTTTGCTGAGACAGCTTCACCGCGGAATCAATCGTCTTGCCAGCATCCCGGCGCACGTCGTCGGACGTGACCTTTCCGGCCGTCGGCGCGGCAGGCTGCTGCTCACAGCCAGTGTTCATGAGCAACACGCTCAGCATCACGATCCAGAGAACTCGAGACATACAGCACCCCTTTTTCGGTATTGGTCGTATCAGATTGTGAAACAAGCCTGCCGCCGCAGGATGCGGCGAGTGCATCCTGCTCAACTCAGAACTGCTGCCCACGTCGAAACCTGCCGCCCACCATCGACAAAACAGCGAGGACCAGGAAAACGACGAACAGGATCTTCGCGACTCCCACGAAGGAGCCCGCAATTCCTCCGAAGCCCAGAACGGCAGCGATGAGCGCGATAATCAGGCAAGAAATAGCTAGCTGTAACATGATCGGTCTCCTTCAAAAGAACGGAAAGAACAAAAGTGACTACCTGGCCTCCCGGGAGATCTGATGCGCCATGCCGAATGGGTCACGGTTCATCGGGTTCACCAAGGGGCAATAAAAAAAGCCGGTGGGTGCAGACACGTCCACGTGTTCGCACCCACCGGCTTACTCGCTAACGGCCCCACCGGCATCGCCGAGTTGGCCTTTATCTAGTCGTCCGGAACTACACTCGGGGCTGTCGGAAAATCCCGTCCAGCCCTCCATGCACGCGCCATTTTACTGTAGCGCAGTCCAAAAACAACCAGGATTCCGGAATGAATCCTGCCATCGCGACATCACGGATTGAGCCTTCGCCAGCAGGCTCAATAGTTCGGCGTGGGGGCTCGGAAATCAGCGAGCCGCACGGAGCGGAACCATTCGATCGTTTTCGCGAGGCCCTCGCGGAGCGGCACGGTCGGCTCCCAGCCGAGTTTTTGCTTGGCGAGCGTGATGTCGGGCCGCCGCCGCTCGGGATCGTCCACCGGCAGCGGCTTTTGGATGAGCGGGGCCTTCGAGCCCGTGAGCTCGAGCGTGAGCTCCGCAAGCTGTCGGATTGTGAACTCACCCGGGTTGCCGATGTTCACGGGCCCGACAAAATCGTCGGGGCCATTCATCATCCGGATGATGCCTTCGACGAGATCGTCGCGGTAGCAAAAACTCCGCGTCTGGCTCCCTTCGCCGAAGATGGTCAGGGGCTCGCCGGAAATCGCCTGCCGAATGAAGTTGGAGACGACGCGACCATCAAAGGGGTGCATCCGCGGCCCGTAGGTGTTGAAGATCCGCACGATCCGCACATTCACCTTGTTGTGCCGGTGGTAGTCCATGAAAAGCGTCTCAGCGGCCCGTTTGCCTTCGTCGTAGCAGGCGCGGGGCCCGATGGGGTTCACCGCGCCGCGGTAGCTTTCAGGCTGCGGATGCACCTCCGGATCACCGTAGACCTCACTTGTCGACGCCTGGAGAATCTTGGCTCGACAGCGGCGGGCCATGCCCAGGAGATTGATCGCCCCCATCACGGAGGTCTTCATCGTCTTGATGGGGTTGTATTGGTAATGGCCAGGGGCGGCGGGGCAGGCGAGGTTGTAGATCTCGTCCACCTCGAGCCACAGCGGTTGGATGACGTCGTGGCGGATGAGCTCGAAGTTGGGCCGCTCCAGCAGGTGGACAACATTTGACTTCTGGCTGGTGAAGAAGTTGTCGACGCAGATGACGTCGTGGCCGTCGGCCACGAGCCGCTCGCAGAGATGGCTGCCCAAAAAACCGGCCCCGCCGGTCACGAGAATGCGCTTGATGCTCGACATGGTTGGTCCGTTGGAGGTGGCGTGATAGTGTAATCGGGTTGGGCAACCGCCACCGTGCGCGGGCCGTCCACTGACCACTGCCCCGGGGGAACTCCACGATGCCTGTGCCCGTCAACCGCCGTACCGTCCTTGCCGCCGGGGCTGCTGCTCTTGGGGCTGCGTCATCTCTGGCCACGTCTGCCCTGCGAGCCGCCGCCGCGGCCGAGCCCGCTCGCAAGGGCCGGATCAAGCAGTCGATCGTCGCGTGGTGCTTCGAGCTCTTTGGTGAAAAATGGACCATCGAGAAAATGTGCCAGGTAGCCAAGGAGCTCGGCTGCGTCTCGATTGAGTTGGCCCCGCCGGAAGCCTGGGCAACGATCAAGAAGCACGGGCTCACGTGCGCGATCACGCCCAACGGAATGCCGGGGGCCCCGTTTGTGAAAGGCCTCAACAATCCTCGCTACCACGACGAGGTCATCGCCCACACGACCGAGATGATCGACGCCGCGTCTGAGGCTGGCTTCCCCAACGTGATCGCCTTCACCGGTTTCAAGTGGCGGGATGCCGAGGATCCCAAGAGCGGTGAGATCTCGCTCGAAGAGGGCGCCGACAACTGTGTGAAGGCGCTCAAGGAACTGTGTCGTCACGGCGAGAAGAAGGGTGTGACGATCTGCGTCGAGCACCTCAACACGCGTGACGACTCGCACCCCTTCAAAGGCCATCCAGGCTACCAGGGAGACGACATCGACTACGTCGCAGGCATCGTCCGCCGGGTCGGCAGCGAAAAAGCAAAAATCCTTTTCGACATCTATCACGTGCAGATCATGAACGGCGACGTGATCCGCCGGATCGAGCAGTGCAAGGATGTCATCGGCCACATCCACACGGCCGGTAACCCCGGCCGGTGTGAGCTCGACGAGAACCAGGAGATTTTCTACCCGCCGATCATGCGGAAGCTCATCGAGATCGGCTACCAGGGTTACGTGGGGCAGGAGTTCATCCCCACCCGCGATCCGCTGGCGGGGCTCAAGGAAGCCGTCACGCTCTGCGACGTGTGAGGTTGCAGTCGCCTGGCGCATGTGCCAGCGCGGCCCATAAAAGCCCCTCGCGATAGCGAGGGGGCGGCGGGTCGTTGGGCGAGCGCGGTCCCAATTGAAAACGGGGCGGCCTTCCACCCGCCGCCCCCCGGCTGCCGCCGGGGGCTTCCATACGGTTGCCGCGACGCCTCCACCGTCGCAGCAGATCGGTTGGGGCTCCGATCATAGAAGTTTATGCACTTCGCTCGTCTGAATGTGTTCGGGGCGAATCCCCACACCGATGAGACGGGACGCCGCCCATCGCAGGACAGGAGCGATCCAAGGAAGCACTTGAAGCACCAGCCAGGGCAGCGCGATCGGCTGAGTCTTGCCGTGCTCGACGCGAAACATCCGACGATGAATCTGACCCTGGATGGCCTGGATGACCTTGACCGGCCATTCCCGCCGCCGCTGAACCGCGTGCAGATCGCGGCTCGTCACCTCGCGGCGACGGAGCTTCTCGGTGAGCAGATTGGCCGTCGCGACAGCATCCTGGATAGCGAAATTCACTCCGACGCCACCCGCCGGCGACATGGCGTGCGCGGCATCACCGATGCAGAGCAGTCCGTCCCGCCACCATTGCCGTAGGCGATTGATCTGCACTGTCAGGAGCTTGATATCGCTCCAGTCGTCGAGCTCGCTCACGCCGTCTTTCAGAAACGGCGCCACGGCTACGATATCTGCGCGAAGGCGTTCGAGCCCGCGCTCACGGATTTCCGGCAGCGTGCCTTTTCGAATGAGCGTGCCGCACTGGTAATAGTCGCCCCGGTCGATGGTGACCATCATTCTCCCGCCGTTGATCCGTCCCAGCGCATGGACCGCGCCGTGATCCGTCTTGCGGATGCGGTACCAGAGCACATCGATCGGCACGCCCATCTCTTCGACCCTCATCCCGGCACGATCGCGGACGGTGGAATGGCGTCCGTCCGCAGCGATCACGAGATCCGCCCGAACCTCGATCGTCCGCTCGCCCACCCGCGCTAGGACGCCGGCAACCCGCCCGTTGTCCTCGACCACGTCGGTGACGACCGTCTCCATCTCGAGGTGAAACGTGGGATACTGCCTCGCGCGTTCAGCGATGAAGTTGAGGAAATCCCATTGCGGCATGATCGCCATGAACTTGCATGTGGTCGGCAGACTGGAAAAGTCAGGGCCGGGAATCGTCTGCCCGTTCACGGAGATGAACAGACGGTCGTACTCCTGGTGCGGCAGTCGCAGGAATTCGTCGAGCCAACCGAGCTCGTGTATCAATTCCAATGTGGATGGATGGATCGTGTCGCCACGGAAATCGCGGAAGAAGTCGGGATGCTTCTCCAGGACCGTCACGTCGATGCCGGAGCGAGCCAACAGCAGCCCCAGCACCATGCCAGCCGGTCCCCCGCCGACGATGCAACAGGTTGTTGTCCTCACCGATCGGTCTGATACCGTTTCGTCCACGCGATCTGCATTCCCCGTTCAATCGTGAAGCCGACCCCATCTGCTTGCGACAGTGTAGAGGGAACAGTGCCGCGGCTCAGCCGCGAGCCGGCGTAGCCAGGAGCACGCGGATGTCGGCCACGTTCGTGCCGGTGGGGCCGGTGACCACGAGACCGTCGGCGATGGTGAGGAGCGGAAGGGTGTCGTAGCGTGCGACGGCGGCAGCCGCGTCGAGGCCGAGCGTGGCGATCCGCGCCGCCACCTGCGTGTCGGCGATGCCTCCAGCCGATCCGGTTGGGCCGTCCTCGCCGTCGGTGCCGATGCTCGCCAGAATGAGTCCCGGCGGCCAGCGTTCGCCGCTGCCGAGAATGTCGGCAAGGGCGGTGGTCACTGTCTGCTGGTTGCGGCCGCCGACACCGTGATCAGCCGGGAGCCGCACCACCGCCTCGCCTCCTTCGATGATCGCTCGTGGGCGATCATCAGCCGTCGTGGCCGCCGCAAGGGCGAGCCCTTCACGGGCCAGCCGGTGGCCAACGTCGTCGGCCGTTTCGATCATGTCGGGCCTCGCATGGCGGATGGTCACCGCATAACCGAGGCGTTCAGCGGCCGCTGACGCGGCATCCACGGC